>NZ_JBWKEE010000001.1:141268-585594 GCF_056435605.1 Streptomyces sp. NPDC043896 | reverse complement strand
GTCTGTCTCCTTCCTCCCCCCCCCTCTCCCCCCCCCCCCTCCCCCCCCCCCCCCCCCCCCCCCCCCCCCCCCCCCCCCCCCCCCCCCCCCCCCCCCCCCCCCACCCCCCGGTGCGTTCACACTGCTGGGCTGTGCGGGTACTGCTGGGTGGGGCCGTTACTTGTTGATGCGGTTCGCGATTTCCTTGTCCGCTTCCGCGCCCGCCTTGGCGGCGTCCTCACCCTTCAGGACCTTGGTCATGAACTCCTTGATGGGGTTCGGCTCGGTCTCGACGTTCGCCCAGCCCGCGGTCACCGGGGTGATCTTGCCGTTGGCGCCGGCCTTGGCCATGGCCTCGGCGAAGGAGCCGGCGGCCGGGGTGAAGTTCGCGCCGACCTGGTTGGGCAGCAGCGCGCCCTTGACCTCGGCGGCGTACTTGGTCATCTGGTCCTTGCCGGTGGCGAGGGCCAGCCACTCCTTGGCGAGCTCCTTGTTCTTGGAGCGCTCGGCCACGGCGAGGTTCGAGCCGCCGAGGAAGACGGTGCCGGACTTGTCGGCCGTCTTGCCCGGGATCGGGAAGTAGCCGAAGTCGGCTTCCTTGCCCGCGTCCTTCAGGGCCTTCTCGGCACCGCCGGCCTCCCAGCCGAGACCGATCCAGGAGGCGACGCCGCCCTTGGGGATGATGTCGGTGGACTGCTGCGGGGTGGCCTCGTCCTTGTCCTTCGGGGCGGTGGAGAAGGACTGGAGCTTCTTGTAGAAGTCCATGGCGGAGGCGGCCTGCGGGGTGGCCAGCTGGCCCTTCCACTTGCCGCCGTCCTTGACGGCGAGGTCGCCGCCCTCGTCCCAGATGAGGCCGGCGAGGATGTACCAGCTCTGGCCGGGCAGGTAGATCGGCTGCGTCGACGGGTCGGACGCCTTCAGCTTCTCCAGGCCGGCCACCCACTCGTCGCGGGTCTTCGGCGGGGTCACACCGGCCTTCTCGAAGGCCTTCTTGTCGTAGATGACGACGCGGTTGGCGGCGTACCACGGGGCGGAGTAGAGCTTGCCGTCGACCTCGGCCGAGGCGAGCATGCTCTTCTGCCAGGCGTCGGCGCCGAGCTTGGACTTGTCCTTGGTCAGGTCGGCGAGGCCGCCGGTGACCGCGTAGCCCGCGGTCTGGGTGTTGCCGAGCTCAATGACGTCCGGCGGGGTGTTCTCGGAGAGGGCCGTGGTGACCTTCTCCTGGATGCCCGTCCACTTCTGCTCCTCGACCTTGACCGTGACACCGGGGTGCTTGGCCGAGAACTCCTTGTTGACCTCGGCGATCCACGCCTTCGGTGCGGAACCGTCCATGACCCAGACGGTGATCTCCTTGGCGCCACCCGACGCGTCGGACTTGGGGTTGTCGTCGCCGCCGTTGCCGCACGCCGCGACTCCGGCCATCATGCCCACGACACCGACCGCCGCAATGAGCTTGCGCTTCACGCCACCCTCCTCAGGGATGCTGCTGCTTTGCACCTTCCCTCGCCCGCCGCGGTGACGTACGTACCGAGTACTGCCCGTGGGGCCGGGATCTGATCCACATTGGTTTAGACCAGTACCGGGAGCTTGGCCTAGACCTTTAGGGGTGTCAAGGGTCTAATGAGCGGGTGCTCGGTCCGTTATCGGACCGACACCTGGGGGAGGGGAGGAGGCCTGCCCTCCCGCCCGTGTCACCATGTGACCGCACATATCGGAGGAGCCGGTGACGGCAGCGAAACTGGAGTCGGGAAGGCGGGCGGCGATGGCCACCGAAGGGGCGACCACGGAGCCGGAAGGCGGGGCAGCCACTCGCACGGCGCGTGTGCCCAAGTACTACCGACTCAAGCGGCACTTGCTCGACATGACCGAAACGCTCCCTCCGGGCACCCCGGTGCCCCCGGAGCGCACGCTCGCGGCCGAATTCGACACCTCCCGGACCACCGTCCGGCAGGCCCTCCAGGAGCTGGTCGTCGAGGGCCGGCTGGAACGCATCCAGGGCAAGGGCACCTTCGTCGCCAAGCCCAAGGTCTCCCAGCCCCTGCAACTCTCCTCCTACACCGAGGACATGCGGGCCCAGGGCCTGGAACCCACCTCCCAGCTCCTCGACATCGGCTACGTCACCGCCGACGACACCCTCGCGGGCCTGCTGAAGATCGCCACCGGCGGGCGCGTCCTGCGCATCGAGCGGCTGCGCCTGGCCAGCGGCGAACCGATGGCCATCGAGACCACCCACCTGTCGGCCAAGCGCTTCCCCGCGCTGCGCCGTTCCCTCGTCAAGTACACCTCGCTCTACACCGCCCTCGCCGAGGTGTACGACGTCCGGCTCGCGGAGGCCGAGGAGACCATCGAGACCTCCCTCGCCACCCCGCGCGAGGCCGGACTGCTCGGCACCGACGTGGGCCTGCCGATGCTGATGCTCTCCCGGCACTCCCTGGACGCCGACGGGGAACCGGTCGAATGGGTGCGATCGGTATATCGCGGCGACCGTTACAAATTCGTGGCCCGTCTCCAGCGACCTGCCACGTGATCACCTGTTGACTGCCCTCGACCCTCGGTGGACGCTCGTACCGCTATGCGGACGGGGGCTTACTTTCACCGGTCAAGCCCCCGTAGATTCCGTGCGCTTACGCAGATGATCAACGAGGGGACGAGGATCATGCCGGAACCGGGAGCAACAGGGACAGAAGCGGCGGGTCAGGGCCTCGGGCCGGGCTCGCCCCCTTCACCGGGGAAGCCCTCCCCACAGTCGATCGCCATCTGGGTGGGCGTGGCCCTCGTCGGGGCCCTCGGATGGGGCGTGCTGGCACTGTCCCGGGGCGAGGAGATCTCGGCCGCCTGGCTGCTCGCCGCCGCGCTGGGCTCGTACGCCATCGGCTACCGCTTCTACTCGAAGTTCATCGCCCACCGCGTGCTGAGGCTCGACAAGACGCGGGCGACCCCCGCCGAACGCCTCGACAACGGTGTCGACTTCCATCCCACCGACCGGCGCGTGCTCTTCGGCCACCACTTCGCCGCCGTCGCCGGCGCCGGCCCGCTGGTCGGCCCGGTGCTCGCCGCGCAGATGGGCTACCTGCCGGGCACCATCTGGATCGTCGCCGGCGTCATCTTCGCCGGCGCCGTCCAGGACATGGTGACGCTGTTCTTCTCCACCCGGCGCGACGGCCGTTCGCTCGGCCAGATGGCCCGGGACGAGATCGGCCCCGTCGGCGGGGCCGCCGCCCTCGTCGCCGTGTTCGTCATCATGGTCATCCTGCTGGCGGTGCTGGCCCTGGTCATCGTCAACGCGCTGGCGCACTCCCCCTGGGGTGTCTTCTCCATCGGCATGACCATCCCGATCGCCCTCTTCATGGGCGTCTACCTGCGCGTCCTGCGCCCGGGCCGGGTCACCGAGGTCTCCGTCATCGGCGTCGCGCTGCTGCTGCTCGCGATCGTCGCCGGCGGCTGGGTCGCCGACTCCTCCTGGGCGAGCACCTTCACCCTGGAGAAGGAGACGCTGGTCATCTGGATGGTCGTGTACGGGTTCGTCGCCTCGGTGCTGCCGGTGTGGCTGCTGCTCGCGCCCCGCGACTACCTGTCCACCTTCATGAAGGTCGGCACCATCGCACTGATGGCGATCGGCGTGGTCGTCGCGATGCCCACGCTGAAGATGCCCTCGATCACCGACTTCGCCGCGCGCGGCGACGGCCCGGTCTTCGCCGGGTCGATGTTCCCCTTCGTCTTCATCACCATCGCCTGCGGGGCCCTGTCCGGCTTCCACTCGCTGGTCGCCTCGGGCACCACCCCGAAGATGATCCAGAAGGAGACCCAGGTCCGGGTCATCGGCTACGGCGCCATGCTCACCGAGTCCTTCGTCGCCGTCATGGCGGTGATAGCGGCCTGCATCATCGAGCCCGGCCTGTTCTTCGCGGTGAACTCCCCCGGCGGCGTCATCGGCACCACCGTGCAGAGCGCCTCGGAGGCCGTGACGAACTTCGGCTTCGCCATCGGCCCGGACGCCCTCGCGCAGGCCGCGAAGGACGTGGAGGAGGCCAGCCTGCTGTCCCGTACGGGCGGCGCGCCGACCTTCGCACTCGGGATGGCGGAGATCTTCTCGGCGGTGATCGGCGGCGCCGGGATGAAGGCCTTCTGGTACCACTTCGCCATCATGTTCGAGGCCCTTTTCATCCTCACCACCGTCGACGCGGGCACCCGCGTGGGCCGGTTCATGCTCCAGGACACCCTCGGCAACGTGCACAAGTCCTTCAAGGACGTCAGCTGGAAGCCCGGCGTGTGGCTGGCCAGCGCCGTCGTCGTCGGCGGCTGGGGCTACTTCCTGTGGGTCGGTGTCAAGGACCCGCTGGGCGGCATCAACCAGCTCTTCCCGCTGTTCGGCATCGCGAACCAGCTGCTCGCGGCGGTCGCGCTGGCCGTCTGCACCACGCTGCTGGTCAAGTCCGGGCGGCTCAAGTGGGCCTGGGTCACGGCCCTCCCGCTGGCCTGGGACGTGGCCGTCACCCTCACCGCGAGCTACCAGAAGGTCTTCTCCGACGACGTGAAGGTCGGCTTCTTCGCGCAGCGCGAGAAGTACCAGACCGGCATCGACGCCGGGAAGGTGCTGCCGCCCGCCAAGAACATGGACGAGATGCACACCGTGGTCACCAACGCCACGGTCGACGGGGTCCTGTCCGTGCTCTTCGCGGTCCTGATCATCGTGGTGCTGCTGGACGCGGCCCGGGTCTGCTTCAAGGCCGTCGCCCACCCCGAGTCGATCCGCCTGGCCGAGGTGCCGTGGACCGAGTCGAAGATCATCGCCCCGGCCGGGCTCATCGCCACGGCCGAGGAGAAGGCCGAGCTCGCGGCCGCCGGCCTCGACGGGGGCGGCGGCCGGGCCAAGGAGCCGGTCGCGTGAGCCGGGTGCGCGGGGCGCTGGCGAAGGCCCGGTACTACATACGGGAGTTCTCCGGCGAGGCCGCGTACGACCGCTACGTCGCGCACGCCCGCGCGCACGACCCGGACGCGGAGGTCATGACCCGCCGCGCCTTCGAGCGGGCCCGCACCGACGCCCGCGAAGCGGACCCCCGGGAGGGCTTCCGCTGCTGCTGAGCGGTACGTGAAGGGGCCCCGCCGGTCCTCCGGCGGGGCCCCTTCGGCGTGGCCGGGGTCAGCGCACCCAGTCCTTGAGGACCTCGGTCTGGAGGGTGATGCCGACCGGGTCGGGGAGCTCGATGTCCTTCCCGTACGGCACCGTGTGGACCATCTCGTACCACTGGCCGTTGGGCTGGCTGTGGACGGAGACTTCGCACTTGGCGCGGTCGATCAGCAGGTACACGGGGATACCCGTCTCCGCATAGGCGCGCGGCTTCTCGACATGGTCCCGGCGCACCGTCTCGGAGTCCCAGGAAGTCACCTCGACGGCCATGAGAATCGGCTCCGGCTCAACCCAGTCCCCCTGCCCGACGAACGCCTTGGACGGGGCGAGCACGCCGTCCGGAATGGCCCGGCCCGTCCGGTACTCCTGAGCCTTGATTCCCTGTCCCCCATGCAGCCAGAGCTCCGGCCGATGCTGCATGCAGATCCGGGTGAGCCACTGGATGATCATCTGATGGTCGCCGTCCGGCATGGCCTTGCTCCTGATGACTCCGTCGACGAACTCCAGCCGCGTCCCCACCCGCTCGCGGGCCGCTATGCGCGCCACGGCTTCGAAGTCCTCAGTCGGCATGTGGGGCCTGTCGGTCATCACGGTCATGCCTCGCTCGCCTTCCTCGACGGTGCTGTCTCCGACGATAGCGGAGAGGTACGTCAGAGGGACGGGGAGTCGCGGGCGACACAACATCTAGGGGGTCACCCAGACCCCGCCCCCCACATGTATGCTCATCCTCGCTGTCGCCGCAGGGGAATCCGGTGTGAATCCGGAACTGTCCCGCAACGGTATGAAAAGTCCGAGGACCTGCCGACAGTGCGCCCGGGTCGACCGAACCGGGTGCCGACACGTCCGGGCCTCGCGGTTGGGCCGGTGGACGCCATGCGGTGCGTACGTGATCCCGTCGTGCCCGCATGCGCCTCCCCGCGCCCCGATCCGCCGACGACCGGGCCGAGCGAGGGAGAGCTCCCGCCGTGACCACCGCGCCTTCCGCACCGCGCGCCGAGTCCGTTTCTGGCGACACCACCGAAGGCCCGGGGGCCGCGCTGCTGCGTACTCTCACCGAGCTGACCGCCGACCTCCCCGACACGGACCCCGGCCGGGTCGCCGCCGCCGCCCTGCGCGGCCGCAGCGCCTCCGCCGACGAGGCCGAGCTGCGCGGGCTGGCCACCGAGGCCGCCGCCGGTCTGATCTCCGAGGACCCGGCGTACTCCCGCCTCGCCGCCCGCCTGCTGACGCTGGCCGTGGCCGACGAGGCCGCCGGCCAGGGCGCCACCTCCTTCGCCGCGTCCGTCGCCGTGGGCCACCGCGAGGGCCTGATCGCCGACCGCACCGCCGACTTCGTCGCCGCCCACGCCGCCCGCCTGGACGCGCTGGTCGAGCACGCGCTCGCCGACGGCGCCGACGACCGCTTCGGCTTCTTCGGCCTGCGCACCCTGCACAGCCGCTACCTGCTGCGCCACCCCCTCACCCGCCAGGTGATCGAGACCCCGCAGTACTTCATGCTGCGCGTGGCCTGCGGCCTCGCCGAGGACGACTCCGTGCAGTCCGTCGAGGAAGTGGCCTCGCTGTACCGGCTGATGAGCCGCCTCGACTACCTGCCGTCCTCCCCCACGCTCTTCAACTCCGGCACCCGCCACCCGCAGATGTCCTCCTGCTACCTGCTGGACTCCCCGCTGGACGAGCTGGACTCGATCTACGACCGCTACCACCAGGTGGCCCGGCTCTCCAAGCACGCCGGCGGCATCGGCCTCTCGTACTCCCGCATCCGCGCCCGCGGTTCGCTGATCCGCGGCACCAACGGCCACTCGAACGGCATCGTGCCGTTCCTGAAGACCCTCGACGCCTCCGTCGCCGCCGTGAACCAGGGCGGCCGCCGCAAGGGCGCCGCCGCCGTCTACCTGGAGACCTGGCACGCGGACATCGAGGAGTTCCTGGAGCTCCGCGACAACACCGGCGAGGACCAGCGCCGTACGCACAACCTCAACCTCGCGCACTGGATCCCGGACGAGTTCATGCGCCGCGTGAACGCCGACGCCGACTGGTCGCTGTTCTCCCCGGCCGACGTCCCCGAGCTGGTGGACCTGTACGGCGAGGAGTTCGACGCCGCCTACGTCAAGGCGGAGGCGTCGGGCCTGGCCAAGAAGACCATGCCGGCCCGCGACCTGTACGGCCGCATGATGCGCACCCTCGCGCAGACCGGCCAGGGCTGGATGACCTTCAAGGACGCCTCCAACCAGACCGCGAACCAGACCGCGCTGCCCGGCACCGTCGTCCACTCCTCCAACCTGTGCACCGAGATCATCGAGGTCACCAACGACGGCGAGACCGCCGTCTGCAACCTCGGCTCGGTCAACCTGGGCGCCTTCGTCGCCGACGGCGGGATGGACTGGGAGCGCCTGGACGAGACCGTCCGCACGGCCGTGACCTTCCTCGACCGCGTCGTGGACATCAACTTCTACCCGACCGAGCAGGCCGGCCGCTCCAACGCCAAGTGGCGTCCGGTGGGCCTGGGCGCGATGGGCCTCCAGGACGTCTTCTTCAAGCTGCGGCTGCCCTTCGACTCGGCCGAGGCGAAGGCCCTGTCCACGAAGATCTCCGAGCGGATCATGCTGGCCGCGTACGAGGCCTCCTGCGACCTCGCCGAGCGCGGCGGCCCGCTCCCGGCCTGGGCCGAGACCCGCACCGCGCAGGGCGTCCTGCATCCCGACCACTACGACGTCGAGCCGACCTGGCCCGAGCGCTGGGACGCGCTGCGCGCCCGGATCGCGAAGACCGGCATGCGCAACTCCCTGCTCCTCGCGATCGCCCCGACGGCGACGATCGCCTCGATCGCCGGCGTGTACGAGTGCATCGAGCCGCAGGTCTCCAACCTCTTCAAGCGCGAGACCCTCAGCGGTGAGTTCCTCCAGGTCAACGGCTACCTGGTGGAGGACCTCAAGGAGCTCGGCGTGTGGGACGCGCAGACCCGCGAGGCGCTGCGCGACTCCTCCGGCTCCGTCCAGGGCTTCGGCTGGATCCCGGCGGAGGTCCGCGAGCTGTACCGCACGGCGTGGGAGATCCCGCAGCGCGGCCTGATCGACATGGCGGCGGCCCGTACCCCGTTCCTGGACCAGAGCCAGTCGCTCAACCTGTTCATGGAGACGCCCACCATCGGCAAGCTCAGCTCGATGTACGCGTACGCCTGGAAGCAGGGCCTGAAGACCACGTACTACCTGCGCTCGCGCCCGGCGACGAAGATCGCCCGCGCCGCGTCCGGCACGGCCGCCGCTCCGGCCGCCGCCGTCCCCGCCCAGCTGCCGCAGGCCCTCGACGCCGAGGCGCTGGCCTGCTCCCTTGAGAACCCCGAGTCCTGCGAGGCCTGCCAGTAATGAGCTCCACCGACAAGAACCTGCTCGACCCGGGCTTCGAGCTGACCCTGCGTCCGATGCGCTACCCGGACTTCTACGAGCGCTACCGGGACGCGATCAAGAACACCTGGACGGTGGAGGAGGTCGACCTCCACTCCGACGTCGCCGACCTCGCGAAGCTGACGCCGGGCGAGCAGCACATGATCGGCCGGCTGGTCGCGTTCTTCGCGACGGGCGACTCGATCGTGGCGAACAACCTGGTCCTGACGCTGTACAAGCACATCAACTCCCCGGAGGCGCGCCTGTACCTGTCGCGCCAGCTGTTCGAGGAGGCCGTGCACGTCCAGTTCTACCTGACGCTGCTCGACACCTACCTGCCCGACCCGGACGACCGCGCGGCGGCCTTCGACGCGGTGGAGAACATCCCGTCGATCCGCGAGAAGGCGCAGTTCTGCTTCAAGTGGATGGACTCGGTCGAGAAGATCGAGCGGCTGGAGACGGCCGCCGACCGGCGCCGCTTCCTGCTGAACCTGATCTGCTTCGCCGCGTGCATCGAGGGCCTGTTCTTCTACGGCGCCTTCGCGTACGTGTACTGGTTCCGCTCGCGCGGTCTGCTGCACGGCCTGGCGACGGGCACCAACTGGGTGTTCCGTGACGAGAGCTGCCACATGGACTTCGCCTTCGCGGTCATCGACACGGTCCGCAAGGAGGAGCCGGAGCTCTTCGACGACGCCCTCCAGCAGCAGGTCACCGACATGCTGAAGGAGGCCGTGGAGGCGGAGCTGCAGTTCGGCCGCGACCTGTGCGGTGACGGCCTGCCGGGCATGAACACCGACTCGATGCGCGAGTACCTGGAGTGCGTGGCCGACCAGCGCCTGGTCCGGCTCGGCTTCCCGCCGGTGTACGGCTCGCAGAACCCGTTCTCCTTCATGGAGCTCCAGGGCGTCCAGGAGCTGACGAACTTCTTCGAGCGCCGCCCGTCGGCCTACCAGGTGGCCGTCGAGGGCACCGTCGACCTGGACGAGGACTTCTAGTCCCCGCTCCGTGACGGCCCGTTCCCGACGGCCCGTTCCCGACGGGCCCGTCACGGCGGGCCCTCCCCTGCGCGAGGATGCCGGGATGCGACACACCACCGCGTCCCGGCTCCTCGCGTTCGGCGCGTCCGGCGGCGACACCCGCCCCTGGCTCGCGCATCCGGTCCCGGCGGTACGGGGCGCCGCCGCGCTGGCTCCCGCGCTGGCGGACGATCCGGCGGCCGTGCGGTCCCTGGGGCTGCTGGTGCGCTCCCCGCACGCCTTCGGCGACCGGCGGCTGTACGAGGCCCTGGTGGCGGCCGCCTGCGCCCGCGCGGCCGAGCCGGACCGGCTGTACGAGGGTGCCCTGGCGGCCCTGCCGCACGCGCTGCGCGGCACCGCCGCCGGGCCCTGCCCGCTGCTGGGGCCTTACCTGCGCCGCTTCTTCCCCGGCGGCACGGCCGGGGACGCGTACGCCCGGGGCTTCGCGGGGGCGCTGGCCGGGGAGGACCGGCTGTGGTCCGCGTCCCGCCGCGCCGTCCGGGAGGCCGCCTTCGCCGCCGCCGGGCTGCCGGCCGGGCGGGCGCACTGGCGGGCGGTGTCCGAGGTGACCGTCCCGCCGGCCGCCTCCGGCCTCGTCGTCCTGGAGGGGCACCAGGCCACCCGGCTCCGGCCGGACCGCTGGTTCGGCGCGGACCGCGCCGACCCGCGACTGCCGGACGCCGTGGTGGAGTTCCTCGCCGCACGGCTCGGCCGGGCCGCCCGGATCACCGTGCACGGGCCGCTCTCCTTCACCGTGGAGGCCCCGGGCCCTCCGCTGCCGGACGGGGACACCTTCGAGACCCCGTACCGGCCCGCCTTCCCGTGGTTCCGGCTCTCGCTGGTCTCGGCGCTGTGCGCGCACGTCACGGCCCGCTGCTGGGACGGCCGCCGGGTCTGGGAGGAGCGGTACGCGGACGGGCTCGCGCTCAGTGCGCGACGCTGCCTCGGCGCCACGCGGCGGAGCGGGTACCGGGTCGGGTTCCGGCTCGACGGGGACTGGCTGCCGCCCGGGTCCGTGCTGACCCGGCGCGGGCCGCTGCGCTGAGCTGCCGGTCGGTGCGGCGCTCGCGCAGGGCGCCGAACAGGGCGGGGCCGCCGAGGAGGGCGGCGACGGCGAGGACGGTCAGGCAGTCGAGGAAAGTGCTCATGGCTCCACGATCTTCCGGTCCACGGGAACCGGAAAGTGGCAGGACTGTCACACAAGAGCGAATTACTGCCACACTGGGCCCATGCTGAAGAACGTGGCGGTGGCCCTCGTCGACGGAGTGGCGCCCTTCGAGTTCGGGATCTTCTGCGAGGTCTTCGGGATCGACCGGAGCGACCAGGGCCTGCCCGTGTACGACTTCGCGGTGTGCGCGGCCGAGGAAGGGCCGCTGACCATGGCGGACGTCGGCTTCACCATCGCGCCCGCGCACGGTCTGGAGCGGCTGGAGGAGGCCGATCTGATCTGCCTGCCCGCCGACCGGAGGGCCCCGGTGCGGGAGTACCCCGAGCCCTTCCTCGACGCCCTGCGCCGGGCCGTGGACCGGGGGGCGCGGGTGCTCAGCGTGTGCAGCGGCGCCTTCGTGCTGGGCGCGGCCGGGCTGCTGGACGGGCGGCGCTGCACCACCCACTGGATGCACGCCCCGGCGCTGATCCGCCGATACCCGGCGGCCCGCGTCGACCCGGACGTCCTCTACGTCGACGAGGGGTCGGTGGTCACCGCCGCCGGGACGGCCTCGGGGATCGACGCCTGCCTGCACGTGGTCCGCCGGGAACACGGCGCGGAGGTGGCCAACACCATCGCCCGGCGGATGGTCGTACCGCCCCACCGCGACGGCGGCCAGGCCCAGTTCATCCAGCGGCCGCTCCCCCGCACCGCCTGCGACACCGTGGGCGAGGTGATCGGCTGGATGGCCCGGCACCTGGACGAGGAGATCACCGTCGAGCAGCTGGCCGAGCGGGCCCACATGTCGCCGCGGACCTTCGCCCGCCGCTTCCTCCAGGAGACGGGGACCACCCCGTACCAGTGGGTGCTGCGCCAGCGGGTGCTGCTGGCCCAGGAGTTGCTGGAGTCCACGGACGACACGGTGGACGCCATCGCGGGCCGCAGCGGGTTCGGGACCTCGGCGGCCCTGCGCCACCACTTCCTGCGCACCCTGGGCACCACCCCGAACGCCTTCCGCCGCGCCTTCCGCGGCCCCCGCGCGGTGGCCTGAGCCCGGGCCGGCGCCCCGGCGCGGGAAGCCCGCACCACGCACGAAGGCCCCGCTCCGGCCGGGGAGCGGGGCCTTCGTACGCGTGCGGCGCGCGGCCGGGGATCAGTCGTTCGGGACGATCTCGTAGCGCGGGCTGTTCTCCGCCATCTGGCGGAGCGCGTCCTTGCGGTCGCGCTTCGAGAGGCGGTCGATGTAGAGGTAGCCGTACAGGTGGTCCGTCTCGTGCTGGAGGCAGCGCGCGAAGTAGCCCGTACCGCGGACCTTGATCGGGTTGCCCTGGGCGTCCTGGCCGGTGACCTCGGCGTAGTCCGGGCGGGCCAGGGAGGCGTACGCGGTCGGGACGGACAGGCAGCCCTCGTTCGAGTCGTCCAGCACGCGGTTCGCGGCGGGCAGCTCGACGAGACGGGGGTTGACGACCACGCCGGTGTGGCGCACGCCGTCGTCGTCCGGGCAGTCGTAGACGAAGACCTTGGCGTCGACGCCGATCTGGTTGGCGGCCAGGCCCACGCCCTCGGCGGTCTTCTGGCTGGCGAACATGTCGTCGATCAGCTGCGCCAGCTCGTCGCCGAACTCGGTGACGTCCTTGCACTCGCGGTGCAGCACCGGGTTGCCGACCACCGTGATCGGGCGGGACGTGCCGCGCTCGCGGTAGGCCAGCTCGCGCGCCTCACAGTCCTCGGTGTCCACGACGTAGCCCTCGTCGTCGATCGGGGTCACCTGGTTCTCCTGCTGCGCCATGTCCGCCGTACGCCTTCCCTCAAGTCCGTGGTGTGCCCGTACAGCCTACGGCCCAGGGTCAGCAGACTTCTTCGAGATCCCGCCACTCACGGCTGTCGGGGCTGTCGGCGACCCAGCCGTCGAGCAGGCCGCGCACCAGCCCGGCCGGCGCCGCGATGCCGCACTCCCGCTCGGGGACCCACAGGGAGCCCGATCCGGCCGTGCGGTGGCCCAGCGGGCCGGGGTGGCCCGGTTCGCTGTGGTCGTGCGGGTCCAGGTGGTCGCCGTTGCCCTCGCCGCTCGGCATCGCGCTCTCGGAACAGGTCCGGCACAGCAGCCGCACCGAGGAGGACCAGTCCTCGGCGGCGAAGCCCGCGTCCGAGGCCAGCTGCTCCAGGGCGTCCCGGTCGGCCTCGGTGGCCGCCTCCAGCAGCACCACCCAGGTCGGCACCGGCGAGGGGGCCCACAGCTCGATCTCGTCGAAGACCGGGTACGAGGGTCCGGCCGCGGTGATCCGCTCGCCGTGCGGCACCCCGTCGTGCAGGACGACCTCGCCCCAGCGCCGCCCAGAGGAGGGCAACGGGATGGACAGGACCTCCATGCGGGCTGGATCGAGCCTGCGGCCCCACACGACCTCGGCCTCGCCCTCGGGGGACAGCCGTACGGCCGCGCTGCCCAGCTCCATGCCCACCGGCTCGCCCGTCCCCGCCGTGCTGTGCGGGTCCCCGGGCACCTTCAGCCCGTACGCCTGCCAGGCCCGGCGGGCCAGCGGCCAGTCCTGGAGCGCGGTCGCGGCGATCCCGACGTTCCACCAGTCGGGGGCCCCGGTCTCCCGGTCGAGCAGGGCTACGGCGCGCAGCCCCGCGGCCCTGGCCTGCTCCCAGTCGTGCCGGAACTTGTGCAGAAGTGCCAGGTTGAACCAGGACTCGGACAGCCAGGGCTCCAGATCCGCCGCCCTGGTGAGCAGCGCGCCCGCGTCCTCGTACCGACCGTCGCCGATCAGCGTGAACGCGCGGTCGGTGGCCTGCCGCCACGAGGCGGAGGGCCGATGCCGTACCTTCCCGAAGATCCTCACGATTCCCGCCTGCCGGTCCCACGGTGCAGCCTTGCGGACACCCTCACGGACACTCCTACTGCATCCAACCATGCCCGCTCGGACAGCCGCTCATTACCCATGGGTTACCCCGGCGGAACGGGTACGACTCGGCCGCGTCCGCCCCTGGCCAGAACCCTCGCCAAGCACTCCACGACCTCCGGCTGGTAGTCGCGCCCCGTACCCAGGCGCAGCTGTTCCAGCGCGGCCAGTGGGCCGCCCGGGTGACGGCCGCCCGCCGCCAGGTCGTCGTACGCGTTGACGGCGCGCACGATCCGGGCGGCGACGGGCTGCTCGCGGTACGGGTCCGCCTGACGTTCCACGATCACCGCGACCTCCGCCGGCACCCCGGTCTGGCGGGCCACCTCGCCGCCCAGCTCGGCGATCCGGCGGGCCTCGGCGGCGGGCAGCCCGGCGGTGGCCCCGGCCGGGACGGGGTCGACGAGCGAGAGCTGCCCGATGTCGTGCATCAGCGCGGCGTACTCCAGCACCGTGAGCTCCCGCTCCGACAGGCCCAGCTCGCGGCCGACCGCGCAGCTCAGGGCGGCGACGCGGCGGGCGTGCCCGGGCGCGGTGTACCCGGCGATCTCGGTGGCCCGGGCGAGGGAGGTGATGGTCTGGCGGTAGGTGGTGCGCACGGCGGTGATCCGGTGGACGGACAGCTGGGTCAGCAGCAGCGGCACGCAGAAGACCGGCAGGGCCCACAGGCCCGCCACGGCCACGCCGAGGGCCATGACGACCCCGGTGGCGCAGACGGCCGAGCCGGTGCCGGGCAGGGCCCGCAGCTCGTCGCGGAGCAGGGGCCCGTACGGCCAGCCGGTGCGGGCCCAGGCGGAGGCGGCGGCGAGCACGGCGTCGCACAGGGCGGTGAGGCCGAGCAGGAGCAGCAGGAACAGGACCAGGTAAGGGCCCTGCCCGAGCCGGTCGCCGAGCCGCCCGGAGTGGTGGAGCGGCTGGAAGCAGGCTGCGGCGAAGGCCACGGTGAGGACGCGGCGGGCCACGTGGTCCAGGGCCGGGCCGTGGCCCCGGGCGACGTGCGGGACGATCCCGGCGAGGGCGGCTGCGACGACGACGGCGACGGTCTGGAGCACCCCGTGGTGGGTGGGGTGTCCGGCGTGCTGCCCGAGGAGGGCGTACGCGAGGGCTCCGGCGGAGCCGAGCGGTGCGGGCTGGCGGTGCCCGGCGGGGTGCTGTCCGGGCGCGTCGCGGGCGTCGCAGCGGTCGCGGCGGTTCCGGGGCCCACCGGGGTCGCGGCGGGCGAGCTCGCCGAGGGTGATCAGGGTGCCGAAGGCGAGGGCGGTGCCGGGTTCGACGACGCCGGTCCACAGGGTGTGGCCCAGTCCGGCGGCGGTGAGGGCGCCGGCGGCGGCGCGTACGGTCCACACGGCGAGGGCCCTCACCGGCCGCTCCCGGACCGGGCCGCCGGGCCGGCGGCCCGGTCCGTCCCGGACCCGCCCGGGCCCGGCGGGCCGGGCGCGGCGCCGCTCTGGGAGGGCATCGCGGCGGGGGCCGGCGGGGCGGCGATGACCTGGAGGTCCTCGTCCGAGGTGACCACGGGGTGCCAGCCGTGCCGGCCGATGGCGGTGACCAGGGCGCGGACCATCGCCGGGTCGAACTGGGCCCCGGCACAGCGCTCCAGCTCCGCCAGGGCGGTCGCCACCGGCCGGGCGCGGCTGTAGGAGCGGGTGGAGGTCATCGCGTCGAAGGAGTCGGCCACCGCGACCACGCGGGCCAGGACCGGGATCTGCTCGCCGCTGAGCCCGTACGGGTACCCGGAGCCGTCGACGCGCTCGTGGTGGTGCAGGATCGCGGACCGGGCCTCCCCGAGGAAGCCGATGCCGCGCACCATCTCGTGTCCGTACTCGGGGTGCAGCTCGATGATCCGGCGCTCCTCGGGGGTGAGCGGCCCGTCCTTGCGCAGCAGCCGGGTCGGCACGCCGAGCTTGCCTACGTCGTGCAGGATCCCGGCGATCCGAACCGTTTCGAGGCGGTCGTCCCCCATGCCCAGCTCGCGGGCGATCATCGCGGAGGCCTGGCCGACGCGTTCGCTGTGCCCGCGCGTGTAGCGGTCCTTGATGTCGACGGCCTGGACGAGGGCGCGGATGGTGGCCCGGTGCGCGGCGCGCTCGCGGTGGTACTGGGCGAAGACCCAGCAGGAGACGTACATCGGCAGCAGGACGAGCAGCGCGGCCGGGACCCCGTACGGGCTGCGCCACATGACGGCCATCATCAGCCCGGCGAGCCCGTGCACGAGGTGCGGCACGAGGGGGAGGCCGCCCGGGCCCCGCCAGGCGGTGGCGGCGGAGCGGCCTTCGGCGGCTGCCAGGACGGCGCCGTCGAGGGCGGTGAGCACGAGGCAGAAGACGACGGCCGCGGCGGCCGCGGGGAGCATCACGTACGGGAAGTCGGCGGCCCAGGCGGCGGGGCCCGCTTCCGTCCCGCTCCCGGTTCGCGGTCCCGCGCCGGGCGGCCCGGTGAGGGCCTGCCGGCCGCCGAGGAGCCCGTACGCCTGCCCGGCCGCCCACGCGGCGGTCGCCTGCTGGGCGGCGTGCCAGACGCGGCGCACGCGGGCGGGGGGCCGTACGACGCCCTGGGCGAGGCCGCCGGGCAGGGCCACGAGCGCGGCGGCGGAGGGCGGCAGCAGGAAGACGGCGGCGAGCACCACCGGGAAGAAGGAGCCGATGCCCTCGGGAACCCGGCCGCCGGGGAGCGGGAGGGTGCGGACCAGCTCGCACCCGAGGTAGAGGAGGGCCAGCAGGGCCACGTCGGGCCAGGGCGTGCCGGCTCCCGCGCGGAGTGCGGGCGCGGCACAGACCGCGGCGGCGAGTACGGCGGCCAGGACGCAGGCGCGCGCCGTCGGCGGAAGCACCCGCATGGCGCCCTCCTCCCCCGTGGGCCGGGAAATCCGGGTACCGGATCGGAGCGGTACCGCGAGGGGAGAATAGGGCGGCCCCCGAACGGAGCGGGGCACATCTTCGCATTGCGCCGTACGGGCGCCCCCGGATTAGCACCTTCGAGTGAACGAAGTGGGCTTCCGGGGGCGTCGGTTCGGTGATTCGGCCCGGCCCGGCGTTCAGCCGGTGGCGGGCCCCGCGGTGATGTCGGTGATGTCGCCCTCGGGCACGGCCTGGCCCGAACGGATCAGTTCGATCCGGCCCATCACCTTGGAGCGGAGGTCGGTCGGCACGTCGTCCGATCCGCAGCAGCGCTTGACCAGCTTCTTGACGGCCTGTTCCAGGCCGTACTTCTCCAGACAGGGATTGCACTCGCCGAAGTGCGTCTCGAACTTCGTGCAGTCACTGTCGGGCATCTCGTGGTCCAGGAACTCGTAAAGATGGTCCAGGACCTCGGCGCACTCCGTCTCGTGCGGCTCTCCGCAGCTCATGAGCCCGAGCCTTTCAGGTCGTTCGACTCTCCCGCGCCGGCGGGGACCAGCCCGCGCTCACGGGCGTAGTCCTCCAGCATTCCGCGGAGTTGACGGCGGCCACGGTGCAGTCGCGACATGACCGTACCGATGGGTGTACCCATGATGTCCGCGATCTCCTTGTACGCAAAGCCCTCTACGTCGGCAAGATAGACCGCGATGCGGAACTCCTCGGGAATGGCCTGGAGGGCTTCCTTCACGTCCGAATCCGGCAGGTGGTCGAGCGCCTGCGATTCGGCGGAACGCAGACCGGTCGACATGTGCGACTCGGCACGCGCGAGCTGCCAGTCCTCGATCTCCTCCGCGGCGCTGCGCTGCGGCTCACGCTGCTTCTTGCGGTAGGAGTTGATGAACGTGTTGGTCAGAATGCGGTAGAGCCACGCCTTGAGGTTGGTGCCCTCGCGGAACTGGTGGAAGGACGCGTACGCCTTCGCGTACGTCTCCTGGACCAGGTCCTCGGCGTCGGCCGGATTGCGCGTCATGCGCAGCGCGGCGGAGTACATCTGGTCGAGGTAGCCGAGGGCGTCCCGCTCGAAACGCGCGTTGCGCTCAGCGGTCGTCTCCTGCGCCTGGCCTTCGTCGGTCCCAGCGACAGGACCCACCTCCTCCGACAGCGTGGCGGCTCCGAAAGCGGATCCGCTCGAATCGGAGAATAGTCGACCATCCCGGCCCTCCGCCGCCCGAAGCGAGCCGCGCTTGGGGGCGGGCAGCACCGTCCAGTCCAGGTCAGCGGCCTGCGGACGGTTCTGGCTGATGACCTGGGTCATGCGCTCCCTCTCCTCCGACGTCTTTTCCCTGCGTTCCGACACTCGGGACAACAGGCGGCCCGGGCAGCGCATTCCCGGGCGCGCCAAGGGTTTCCGGCATTTCCCGGGGCCGGGCGGGGGCGGGTGAGCGGGGTCACTCCGGAATCTGTCAGGTCCGGACCACGGCCGGAGCGCGGCGGAGGCGGTTCCGGGCTCAGCCGGTGAGCCGGGCGAGCCACGGCGCCACCGCGCCGGTGATCACCGCCAGGGCCTCGTCCTGGGTCAGGGCGGCCTTCTTCGGGACGGCGAAGCCGTGGTCCCCGGAGTCCACCTCCACCAGCTCGTACGGGTCCTCCGCGCCCGGATCCGGGAACTCCCCGGGCCGCCCGAAGGGGTCCCGGCCGCCCTGGACCACCAGGACCGGCCGCCCGGCACCGAGCAGCTCATCGGCCCGCGACTTCTCGGGCCTGCCCGGCGGGTGCAGCGGGAAGGCCAGCGCCAGCACCCCGGCCGCGCCCAGACCGGCGGCGGTCCGGCAGGCCACCCGGGCCCCGGCGCTGCGCCCGCCGGCCACCACCGGCAGCCCGGGGCGCTCCAGCGCGGGCCACAGCGCCCGCCAGCCCTCGTCCAGCACCTTGGGGGCGGCCGCGACCTTCTTCCCGGCGACCCGCCAGGGCTGCTCGACGAGGGCCACGGTGACGCCCCGGGCGGGCAGGTCCGCGGCCAGGGCCTGGAGGTCGCGGGCCTCGATGCCGCCGCCGGCGCCGTGGCCGAGGGCCAGCACCAGCTTCGCGGCGCGGGCGGTGTGCCAGGTGATCCGGGCCTCGCCGGCCGGGGTGGCGACGCTCTCGGTACGGGTGCTCATGGGCCCATCCTGCCGGGCGGCGGGCCCCGGAGCGGAACACCGGGCCCGCGTCGTGACCCGCGCGCTGGAAGCTGGAAGCGCGCTGGAAGCTAGAAGAGGGTGGCCTCCTCGGGCGCCTCCAGCTCCGCGAGGAGCTCGGGCCCGTTGTTCCGTACGCTGCTCACGGCCGTGGACACCGGGTAGGCCCGCATCAGCCCGCCGGGCGGGGGCGCCAGCAGGTCCCGCAGGCCGTCCTCGTCGGTGCGGGCGGGGTCCAGCCAGGCGTCCCAGCGGTCCGGGGTCAGCATCAGCGGCATGCGGGGGTGGATCTCGGAGAGCGAGCGCGGCCCCTCGGCGGGCGCCACCCCCAGCGGGGTCGTCTCGGCCTCGGCGGTGATCACCGAGCAGGTGGCCCACCAGGCCCGCGGGTGGTCGGCGGGCAGGGTGCCGTCGCGCCAGAACTCGTAGATCCCGGCCATCGCGAAGACCGAGCCGTCGGCGGGGAGCACGAAGTAGGGCTGCTTGCGGGCCCGCTTCTTCTTCCCCTCGACCTCCAGCTGCCGCTCCTCGTGGGCGGTGACCCATTCGTAGTACCCGTCGGCGGGGACGATGCAGCGGCGCTGCGCGAAGGGGCGGCGGAAGGACGGCTTCTCGTGCAGGGTCTCGGACCGGGCGTTGATCATCCGGGCGGCGCCGTCGGGGTTCTGCGCCCAGGAGGGGACCAGTCCCCACTTCAGCACCCGCAGCTGGCGAACCGGACGCGGGTCCCGCGCGTCTTTCAGGGGACGGTCGAGGACGACGTGGACCTCCTTCGTCGGCGCCACGTTCCAGTCGGGGGCCAGGGTCTCGCTCGGCTCCCACCGCTCGATCCCGAATATCCCCGCCAGCTCCCCGGGCGTACGACTCGCCGCAAACCTTCCGCACATGGCTGACACACTGCCATGGACCCGACCCCCGACCGCAAGGAGTCCGCCACTCCATGGACAGCAGCACGACGGCCGGCCTCTGGGACCGGCTCTCCGGAATACAGACCTCGCCCCCCTGGTGGCTGGTGGTGGTGACGGGGCTGGCCGCGCTCGCGGTGGTGGCTCCGCGGCCGGTGTGGCTCGTCGCCCGGAACGCGATCACCATCGCGCACGAGGGCGGCCACGGGCTGGTGGCGCTGCTGACCGGGCGCCGGCTCACCGGGATCCGCCTGCACTCCGACACCAGCGGGCTCACCCTCAGCTGGGGCAAGCCGACCGGGATCGGGATGGTCCTGATGCTCGCCGCCGGCTACACGGCGCCCGCGCTGCTGGGCCTGGGCGGGGCGGCGCTGCTGGCGGCGCACCGGATCACGCTGCTGCTGTGGGCGGCGACCGCGCTGCTGCTGGTGATGCTGGTGATGATCCGGAACGCGTACGGGCTGCTGACGGTGGTACTGACCGGCGGAACCTTCCTGCTGGTGTCCTGGAAGGCTCCGGAGGCGGTCCAGGCGGCGTTCGCGTACGCGGTGGTGTGGTTCCTGCTGCTGGGCGCGGTGCGGCCGGTGTTCGAGCTCCAGGCCCAGCGCCGGGGCGGCGCGGCGCCGGAGTCGGACGCCGACCAGCTGGGCCGGCTCACCCACGTCCATCCCGTCGCCTGGCTGCTCCTGTTCCACACGGTCACCCTGTGCTGCCTCATCGGCGGCGGGCGGTGGCTGCTCGCCCTCTGAGACGGGGCCGCGATCCAGATCCGGGGCCGTGGCGAGCCACTAAAGTAAGGGCCATGACCGAGACCCCCGCGCTCCAAGACCTCTGGCCCGCTCCGCTCGCGGACGGGGCCGTCCACGCCACCGTCACCGTGCCGGGGTCCAAATCGGTCACCAACCGCGCCCTCGTGCTCGCCGCCCTCGCGGCCGAGCCGGGCTGGGTGCGCCGCCCGCTGCGCTCGCGCGACTCCCAGCTGATGTCGGACGCGCTGCGCGCGCTGGGCGTCGGCATCGAGGAGACCGTCTCCTCCAGCTCCGCCGACGGCGACAGCGGCGAGGCCTGGCGGATCATCCCGGCCGCCCTGCACGGCCCGGCCACCGTCGACGTGGGCAACGCGGGCACGGTCATGCGCTTCCTGCCGCCCGTGGCCACCCTCGCCGACGGCGACATCCGTTTCGACGGCGACCCGCGCTCCTACGAGCGTCCGCTCGGCCAGGTCATCACCGCCCTGCGCGCCCTCGGCGCCCGGATCGACGACGACGGCCGCGGCGCGCTGCCGATGACCGTCCAGGGCGGCGGGGCCCTGGAGGGCGGCACGGTCGAGATCGACGCCTCCAACTCCTCGCAGTTCGTCTCGGCGCTGCTGCTGTCCGCGCCGCGCTTCAACCAGGGCGTCGAGGTGCGGCACGTGGGCGGCAAGCTGCCGTCCATGCCGCACATCCGGATGACCGTGGAGATGCTCCGGGCGGCCGGCGCCCAGGTGGACACCCCCGAGGCGGGCGGCGAGAAGGACGTGTGGCGGGTGTCGCCGGGTGCGCTCCTCGGCCGCGACATGGTCGTCGAGCCCGACCTGTCCAACGCCCAGCCGTTCCTGGCGGCGGCGCTGATCACCGGCGGCACGGTGACGATCCCGGACTGGCCGCGCCGCACCACGCAGCCCGGTGACGCGCTGCGCGAGATCTTCACCGCGATGGGCGGCTCCTGCGAGCTGACCGACGCGGGCCTGGTCTTCAGCGGCACGGGCAGGATCCACGGCATCGACGTGGACCTGAGCGAGGTCGGCGAGCTGACCCCGGGCATCGCGGCGGTCGCGGCGCTGGCCGACGGCCCGTCCACCCTGCGCGGGGTGGCGCACCTGCGGCTGCACGAGACGGACCGCCTGGCGGCGCTCACCAAGGAGATCAACGAGCTCGGCGGCGACGTCACCGAGACCGAGGACGGCCTGCACATCCGCCCGCGCAGGCTGCACGGCGGTGTCTTCCACACCTACGACGACCACCGCATGGCCACCGCCGGCGCGGTGATCGGCCTGGCCGTGGCGGGCGTGGAGATCGAGAACGTGGCGACGACCGCGAAGACCCTGCCGGACTTCCCGACGATGTGGACGGACATGCTCGCGGGAGCGGAAGCAGGAGCGGGAGCGTAGGGGCCCCGTCATGCGCAGGTACGGCAAGCACACCGACGAGGACGACATCCGCCAGCGCCCGAACCCCAAGGGCAACCGGGCCAGGACGAACATCCGGCCCAAGCACGAGGACGCCGCCGACGGCTTCGTCCTCACCGTGGACCGCGGCCGGCTGACCTGCCTGGTCGAGGACCGCAAGGTCACCGCCATGAAGGCCCGCGAGCTGGGCCGCAAGGCGGCGGTGGTCGGCGACCGGGTGTCGCTCGTCGGTGACCTGTCCGGCAAGAAGGACACCCTGGCGCGGATCGTGCGGATCCAGGAGCGCGCGTCCGTGCTGCGGCGCACCGCGGACGACGACGACCCGTACGAGCGGGTGGTCGTCGCCAACGCCGACCAGCTGGCCATCGTCACGGCGCTGGCCGACCCGGAGCCCCGGCCCCGGATGATCGACCGCTGCCTGGTGGCCGCGTACGACGCCGGGCTGGAGCCGCTGCTGGTGCTCACCAAGTCCGACCTGACCTCCGCGGACAAGATCCTGGAGGTCTACTCGACCTTCGGCCTGAACTACGTGGTCACCAACCGCGAGGAGCTGGAGACGGGCGACGCCGCCGCGCGGGTGCGCGAGCGGCTGGAGGGCCGGATCACCGCCTTCGTCGGCCACTCCGGCGTCGGCAAGACCACCCTGGTCAACTCGCTGGTCGGCGAGGGCCGCCAGCGGGCCACCGGGCACGTCAACGCGGTCACCGGCCGCGGCCGGCACACCACCACCTCGGCGCTCGCCCTGCCGCTGCCCTCCGGGGACGGCTGGGTCATCGACACCCCGGGGGTCCGCTCCTTCGGCCTGCACCACGTGGACCCGTCGCGGGTGGTCCTGGCCTTCCCGGACCTGGTGCCGGGCACGGAGGAGTGCCCGCGCGCGTGCAGCCACGACGAGCCGGACTGCGCGCTGGACCAGTGGGTGGAGGACGGTCACGCGGACCCGGCGCGGCTGTACTCGCTGCGGCGGCTGCTCCAGACCCGTGAGCGCCGCGAGGGCGACTGACCGCCGGCCCGCGGCAGCCTGATCGTCCGGTGGGGTTTGCCACCACCTCCGTCTGGTAAATGCATAATCGCACCAAGTGACGCCGAGTCACCTGACGCGGGGAGGCATACGCCATGGCGTGGCTGCTGGTCGTGGTCGCCGGAATCCTGGAGACGGGCTTCGCGGTCTGCCTCAAGCTGTCGCACGGGTTCACCCGGCTGTGGCCGACGATCGCCTTCGCCTGCTTCGCGCTCGGCAGCTTCGGGCTGCTGACCCTGGCGCTGAAGAAGCTGGACGTGGGCCCGGCGTACGCGGTGTGGACGGGCATCGGGGCGGCCGGGACGGCGATCTACGGCATGGTGTTCCTGGGCGACCTGGTCTCCACCCTGAAGCTCGTCTCGATCACCCTGGTGATCATCGGGGTCATCGGCCTCCAGCTCTCCGGTTCGGCGCACTGAGCAGCCGCAGCAGCTCCGCCGCCGCGGCCGGTTCCTGGCCCGGCTCCCCCGGCGCGACCACGTAGGACAGCGCGAGCCGTACGGCGAGCTCGCAGCGGCGCGCCGGCTCCTGCGGCAGCGCGGCGGCGGCCCGGTCGCGCGCGGCCCGGGTCAGCTCCCCCGGCCCGAGCGCCTGCCGGCCCCCGGCCGGGGGCGGCGACGGCAGCCCCGGCCCCCAGGAGCCGGTGAGCAGGGCCCGTACGAGCACCCGCGCGCGGGCCGCCCGTACCGTCCAGTCGGCGACGGCCGCGAGCCGCTCGGCGGAGCCGCGCGAGGCGGGGGCGGCCAGGGCCCGTTCCACCCCGTCGAGGTACCAGTCGGCGGCCCGGCGCACCAGGGCGCGGCCCAGGCCCGCCTTGCCGCCGAACTCGTTGTAGAGGGTCTGCCGCGACACTCCGGCGGCGGCCGCGACCTCGACCATCTTCACCGCCGGCCAGGGCCGGGCGGCCAGCGCGGCCTCGGCCGCTTGCAGCAGGGACTCACGGGCCGTCGGCATCGCCACCTCCCCGCTGGTTCGCCGGACCGGGCTCCTCCCACCAGAGTTGACGGGCCGCCAGATCCCGTCAAGGGCGCGTCCCGGCCGCACTGTGGACCTCGTTCGCGGGGCCCGCGCGGTCTCGGTACTGTTCGGCCATGTCCACGTATGCCGATGACCTGCGCCTCGCCCTCGAACTCGCCGACGCGGCGGACGCCGCGACGATGCAGCGCTTCCGCGCCCTCGACCTCCAGGTCGAGACGAAGCCGGACATGACCCCGGTGAGCGAGGCCGACAAGGCCGCCGAGGAGGTCGTCCGGGCGGGGATCCTGGCCGCGCGGCCCGACGACGCGATCCTGGGCGAGGAGTACGGGCTCAAGGGCAGCGGGCCGCGCCGGTGGGTCGTGGACCCGATCGACGGGACGAAGAACTACGTGCGCGGCGTCCCCGTGTGGGCGACGCTGATCTCCCTGATGGCCGAGGCGGGGGACGGGGTGTTCCGCCCGGTCGTCGGCGTGGTCTCCGCGCCGGCGCTGGGCCGCCGCTGGTGGGCCTCGCAGGGCGGGGGCGCCTTCGCGGGCGGCGCGCTCGGCGAGCCGGCCGGTCCGATCTCGGTGTCGAAGGTGACCTCCCTGGACGACGCCTCGTTCGCCTACTCCTCGCTGAGCGGCTGGGAGGAGCAGGGCCGGCTCCCGGGCTTCCTCGACCTGACGCGCGCGTGCTGGCGCACGCGGGCGTACGGCGACTTCTGGCCGTACATGATGGTCGCGGAGGGCTCGCTGGACCTGTGCGCCGAACCGGAGCTGAACCTGTGGGACATGGCCGCGATCGCGGTCGTGGTGCAGGAGGCGGGCGGCCGGTTCACCAGCCTGGCCGGGGTGGAGGGCGTGGACGGCGGCAACGCGGCGGCGTCGAACGGCCTGCTGCACGACGAGATGCTGGGGTACCTGGACCGGACGGCCTGACGGCCCGTGCGCCCGGCGCCCTCGCGCGCCGAGCGTACCCCCTTGATGACTTTGCGTACCCGTGGGAGTCTGAAAATCCCCCCGCTTGTGCGCTTGTGAACGACTTCTCTAAGTGGAAGTCCTCGCGCTCCGCACCCACCCAGGCGGGGGCTCACCCCAGGAGGTGGCTGTCTCCATGCTCGTCCGCGACGCCATGAGCACCGTGATCCTGACCCTCGGACCCGCCCACACACTCCGTCAGGCGGCCTGCCTGATGTCCGGCCGGCGCGTCGGCGCGGCCGTCGTCCTCGACCCCGAGCACAGCGGGGTCGGCATCCTGACCGAGCGCGACATCCTGAACTCGATCGGCGCCGGCCACGACCCCGACCGGGAGTCGGTGGGCGCCCACACCACGAACAACGTCGTCTTCTGCACCCCCGAGGCGACCGTGCAGGAGGCCGCCGAGGCCATGGTCCACGGCGGGTTCCGGCACCTGATCGTGCTGGAGGACGGCGGCCCGGTCGGCATCGTCTCCGTCCGCGACGTCATCCGCTGCTGGGTGCCGGCCCGCCGGGCCGTGCCCGCGTAGAAGGCCGTCGGGCCGGACCCCTGACGGGATCCGGCCCTTCGGCTCTCGGCGAGCAACCACCGATCGTGGTTCCCCTGCGGCGGGCGGCCGCCTCCGCGAGAGCGGCGGCGCAGCCGCAGAGGGGCCCGTGTCAGCCGCGGAGGGCCTGGACCGCGGCTTCGAGCCGCTTGCCGAAGTCGGCGTCCGCCTGGCGGAAGTTGCCGATCGCACGCTCGACGATGTCGTCGCGGGAGACCTTGGCGATGAAGCCCGACAGGTTCTCGATCAGACGGGACTTCTCGTCCTCGGAGAAGAGGCGGTAGAGGTTGCCCGCCTGCACGAAGTCGTCGTCCTCGGCGTGCGAGGGGGTGGCGTGGTTGCCCGTGCCGCCGGTGACGGGGGTCGGCTCCCACAGCGGGCGGCCCGTCTGGAAGGGCCCGCCGAAGCTGTTGGGCTCGTAGTTCTTCGACCCCTTGTGGCGGCCGTCGTACAGGTGGCCGTCGCGGGAGTTGGTGCGCGCCTCGGTGGCGTGCGGACGGTTCACCGGCAGGTGGTCGGCGTTGATGCCGACGCGGTAGCGGTGGGCGTCGCCGTAGGCGAAGAGGCGGCCCTGGAGCATCTTGTCCGGGGAGGGGCCGATGCCGGGGACGAAGTGCGCCGGGGAGAAGATGCTCTGCTCGACCTCGGCGAAGACGTTCTCCGGGTTGCGGTTGAGCTCCAGCTTGCCGATCTCGACCGGCGGGTAGTCCTCGTGCGGCCACACCTTGGTGAGGTCGAACGGGTTGAAGCGGTAGGCCGCCGCGTCGGCGGCGGGCATGATCTGGACCTGCACCGTCCAGGTCGGGAAGTCGCCGCGCTCGATGGACTCGCGCAGGTCGCGCTGGTGGGAGTCCGGGTCCTCGCCGGCGATCCGGTTGGCCTCGGCCTGGGTGAGGTTCTTGATGCCCTGGTCGGTCTTGAAGTGGTACTTGACCCAGAAGACCTCGCCGGCCTCGTTGTTCCACTGGAACGTGTGCGAGCCGTAGCCGTTCATGTGGCGGTAGGACGCCGGTATGCCGCGGTCGCCGAACAGCCAGGTCACCTGGTGGGTGGACTCGGGCGACAGGCCCCAGAAGTCCCAGACGTTGTCCGCCTCCTGGGAGCCCGTGTACGGGTCGCGCTTCTGGGTGTGGATGAAGTCGGGGAACTTGATGGCGTCCCGGATGAAGAAGACCGGGGTGTTGTTGCCGACGAGGTCGTAGTTGCCCTCTTCGGTGTAGAACTTCAGCGCCCAGCCGCGGGGGTCGCGGCGGGCGTCGGCGCCACCGAGGCTGTCCGCGACGGTGGAGAAGCGCAGAAACGTTTCCGTCTGCTTGCCGACCTCGGAGAGGAACTTCGCGCGGGTGTACCGGGTGACGTCCGCCGTCACCGTGAAGGTGCCGTAGGCGCCGGCGCCGCGGGCGTGGACCACGCGCTCCGGGATGCGCTCGCGGTTGAAGTGCGCGAGCTTCTCCAGCAGCAGCTGGTCCTGGACCAGGACCGGTCCGCCGACGCCGGCCGTCTCGCTGTTCTGGTTGTCGGCGACCGGAGCCCCGGCCTCCGTGGTGAGCGGTCCCTGCGTCACGTGCGCCTCCTGCGGCATTGCGGTGCGTCCTGTCCTGGCTACTTCCAGAACTGATCCTACGCTGGACTTTGTCTAAGTCAACCAAGGGTCCAAGTCCATATCTGTTCGGGAACTGCACCGATTCCCCGCTGTTAGGCTGGCGGGTATGAGTGACCTGCTGGAACGACTTCGCGGACGCGGCTGGCGCATGACGGCCCAGCGCCGCGTCGTGGCCGAGGTGCTCGACGGTGACCACGTTCACCTGACGGCAGACGAGGTGCACGCACGGGCCGTGGCCAAACTGCCCGAAATCTCTCGGGCCACGGTCTACAACACCCTCGGCGAGCTCGTATCGCTCGGCGAGGTCCTGGAAGTCTCGACGGACCGGCGGGCCAAGCGGTACGACCCGAACGCCCACCGCCCCCACCACCACCTGGTCTGCGCCCAGTGCGGTGCGATCCGTGACGTCCACCCGGCGGGCGACCCGCTGGCCGACCTGCCCGACGGCGAGCGCTTCGGCTTCGTGGTCTCGGCGGTCGAGGTGACGTACCGCGGGGTCTGCCCGAACTGCGCGGGCGCCTGACGCGTTCACACGCTCATACGGAGGAAGGCCGGGAGCCCTGGGCTCCCGGCCTCCTTCCGCTGCCGTCGTACGCCACCGGCCCCGCGTCCGGATTCGCGTTCAGAAACGACTCGAGGCCCGGATCCATGGGATCCGGGCCTCGGGCCTTCAGTAGCGGGGACAGGATTTGAACCTGCGACCTCTGGGTTATGAGCCCAGCGAGCTACCGAGCTGCTCCACCCCGCGTCGGTAAACACGACTCTACGGGAGGCCGCCCGGCAGATGCAAATCAATTGGCCGGCACCCGGCCCGGGCTCAGGCGGACAGTTCCTCCGCGAGCGCGTCGCGCAGCCGGGCGGCGCGCTCGGCCACCTCGGCCGGACCCAGCTCCATGGCCCGTGCGCACCACTTCTGCCCCTCGGCCAGGTCGCCGTGCCGGGCCGCGAGCAGCCCGAGGCGCAGCGCGGCCCGGCCGTGCCCGGCCACCGCCGCGCGGGTCCACCACAGGGCCGCCTCGGGCTCGCTGCCCTCGCGGGCCAGCAGCAGCCCGAGGTTGAAGGCGCCGTTGCGCGAGCCGGCCTCCGCCGCCTCCCGGTACCACCGGGCGGCCGTCGCGAGGTCGCCCCGGGCGGCGGCGAGCATGCCGACCCGCACCTGGGCCCGGCGGTGGCCCTGCTCGGCGGCGCGGGCGTACCACTCCTCGCTCTCGGTGCGGGCGGCGCCGCCGACGGGCTCGCCGAGGGCGACCGGCTCCGGTGGCGGGGCCAGCGACTCCAGCAGGGCGGCCAGCCGGAAGGCCGCCTCGGCGCTGCCGCCGCCCGCGGCGCAGCGCAGGTGCCGCTCGGCGGCCCGCTCCTCGCCGTCGCGCACCAGGGCGATGCCGACCTGGAGCGCCGCGTCGGTGTGCCCGGCGGCGGCGGCCCGCTCGTACCACTTCAGGGCGGAGCGGTCCTCGTCCCGGCTGGCGAAGAGGATCCCGAGGTTGAAGGCGGCGTCGACGCTGCCCGCCTCCGCCGCCTTGGAGAACCACGGCTCGGCGCCGGCCGCGTCCCCGGCCTGGAGCAGCATGATCGCCAGGGCGTTGGCGGCCTCGCGGTGGCCGGCGTAGGCCGCCCGGCGGTACCACTGCTCGGCCTGCGCGGTCCGCTCCTGGGCGGCGCAGAGCAGGGCCAGGTTGTAGGCGCCGTTGTGGTCGCCGGCGTCCATCGCGACCCGGTACCACTTCTCGGCCGTCTGGGTCTCGCCCCGGGCCGCGTGGAGGGCGCCCAGGGCGTTCGCCGCGTTGCCGTCGCCGTCCTGGGCCGCGCGGTGCCACCAGGCGGCCGCGCTGTCCTCGTCCCCGGCGTCGCGCAGCAGGAAGCCGAGGGCGCAGGCCGCACGGGCCTCGCCCTGCTTGGCGGAGCTCAGGTACCAGCGGCCGGCCTCCTTCAGCTCGCCGCGCGCCTCCAGCAGGGCGCCGAGGTGCAGCCCGGCGCGGCGGTGGCCGCGTGCCGCGGCCTGGCGGTACCACTGCTCGGCCTCGGCGGGGTCGCCCTTGCGCAGGTGGCGGGCGAGGCGGTAGGCGGCCTCGCGGTGGCCCTGCTCGGCGGCGGCGCGGAACCAGCGCTCGATGCCCTTGTCCCCGCGGTGCTCCAGCAGGTCGGCCAGGCCGTACGCGCCCAGGGCGTGTCCGGACTCCGCGGCCTGGCGCAGCCAGTACTCGGCGGCCGGCTCGTCCCCGCGCTCGCGGTAGTGGCGGCCGAGGGCGTGCGCGGCGGGGGCGGATCCGGCGACGGCGGCGACCCGCCACCAGCCGGCGGCCTCGTCGGGGTAGCCGCGCTGGAGGAGCAGGACCCCGAGATTGTTGGCGGCGGCGCGGTCGCCGGCGCCGGTGGCGCCGCGCAGGTAGGGCTCGGCCCCGGCCAGGTCACCGCGGCGCAGCAGCAGGGCGCCGAGCACGCTCATGGCGCCCGGGTCGCCCTTGTCGGCGGCCACCCGGTGGCGGGCCTCCAGCTCGGCGTCGGTGGCGCCCTCGGCGTCCCCGAAGGCTTCTGCCGCGAAATCCGCATCGGTCAGTGCGGTCTGCGCGTTAACAGTCGGAGCGGCCACGCCCGTTCCCGTGCCCGACTCTGCCTCCGCCCTCACAAACCGCCCTGTCTCCAGCAGAGTTGACCTGTCCCCCATAAATCCCATCGTCGCATCACCTGCTACATGCGTACACCTGGTATGTCGCAGCCAGTGAGGTCACTACAGCGTTTTGTCGACATGCCCACAGAGAGACAAGTCAAACACGCTCACGCTCCAACTCACCCGCCCCAGTGACCCCGTGTCTCCCAGCGGCACCTTTTCGGTGCTCCGGGCACGACGAAGGCCCGGATCCCATTGGATCCGGGCCTTCGTCTTCAGTAGCGGGGACAGGATTTGAACCTGCGACCTCTGGGTTATGAGCCCAGCGAGCTACCGAGCTGCTCCACCCCGCGTCGGTGAAACAACAGTATCACGACGCGGGACCGAGCCATTACCGGGTTGTGCGCACCGCCTAGCCGGCCGGCTTGGGCGCCGTCAGCTTCGCCTCCGCGTCGATCGCCCGCTTCAGCGCCGCCTGGAGGTCGCTCTGCGCCTTGCCGTACGCGGCCCAGTCGCCCGCCTTCATGGCCTTGTCGGCTTCCTCGACCGCCTTCTGGGCGTCGGCGAGGGCCGCCTTGACCGTGGGGTCCTGCGCGGTCGGCGGGGTGTTCGGGTTCGTCGGCGTGGTCGGCGGCGTCGGCGTGGTCGGGGTCGTCGGGGCCTCGGCTCCGAAGACCACGTTCAGCGCCTTCTCCAGGGTGTCCTCGAAGGCCGTCTGGCCGCCGTAGGTCACCAGCACCTTGCGCAGCAGCGGGTACTTCAGCCCGGAGCTGCGCACGTACACCGGCTCCACGTAGAGCATCCCGCCGTCCATCGGGACCGCGAGCAGGTTGCCGTACTCGATCTCCGAGTCACCGCCGCGCAGCAGCCGGATCGACTCGGCGATCTTCGGCTCCGACTGGAACTTGCTCTGGACCTGGCCGGGGCCGTCCGGCGGCTTGCTGGTCGGCATCTTCAGGATTCGGATCTTGCCGTACTCCGGGGTACCGGGATCGGCGTTCACCGCCATGAAGGCGCTCAGGTTGGGCCGCTCGTTCGGCGTGAAGGTCGTCGTGAGCGAGAAGACCTGGTCCTTCTCCGGCTGGCCCGGCATCTTCATCGACAGGTAGTAGGGCGGGACCGCCGTGCCGGCCTTGGTCGTCGGGTCGTCCGGGACGGCCCAGGCCTCACTGCCGCTGAGGAAGGTCTGCGGGTCGGTGACGTGGTACCGGGTCAGCAGCTCGCGCTGGACCTTGAAGAGGTCCTGCGGGTACCGCAGGTGGTCCATGAGCGGCTTGGCGATCTCGCTCTTCGGCTTGACCGTGCCGGGGAAGGCCTTCATCCAGGTCTTCAGGACCGGGTCCTTGGTGTCCCACTGGTACAGCTCGACCGTGCCGTCGTACGCGTCGACGGTGGCCTTCACCGAGTTGCGGATGTAGTTGACCTGGTTCTCCTGGGCGACCACCGCGCGCTGGCTATTGGTCAGCGAGTCCGCGGTGCTCCGGCCCAGCGTGGTGCGCGAGGCGTACGGGTAGCCGTTCGTCGTCGTGTACGCGTCGACGATCCACTTGATCCGGCCGTCGACGACCGCCGGGTAGGGGGCGCCGTCGATGGTCAGCCAGGGGGCGACGGCCTCGACACGGTCCTTGGGCGTGCGGTTGTACAGGATCCGCGAGCCCTCGCCGATGGCGCCGGAGTAGAGGATCTGCGGCTCGCTGAAGGCGAGCGCGTACGCGGCCCGGTTGACCGGGTTGTCCAGGTTGACCCCGGAGTTGCCCTTGTAGCTGGTCTCCTTCTCGCCCTTGTCGTCCGAGTAGTCGAGCTCCTTCTGCGGACCGCCGACGATCGAGTACTGCTTCGTCTGCTCGCCGTAGTAGATGCGCTGCTCGAAGTCCGTCCCGAACATGCCCTTGGAGGGCAGGTCGGACTGGGTGAAGTCGGGGGCGCCGTCCTTGACGGTGGTGCCCTTGGCCGCGACCACGCCGTAACCGTGCGTGTACTTGAAGTGGTCGTTGATCCAGTTGTTCTTCGGGATGCCGCCGATGTTCAGCTCGCGCAGCCCGATGACCGTGTCCTGGCCGTCGTACCGGTCGACCGCCAGCGTGGACGGGAAGCCGTAGTAGCCCTTGACCTGCTGGAGCTGCTGGAAGGCCGGCGAGACGATGTTCGGGTCGAGGAGGCGCAGGCTGGCGGTGGTGTCGGCCACCGAGCGCAGCTTGGTGCGGTCCTCGGTCTGCGGCACGCCCGGGTAGTCCTTGACGTCGGCCCCGGCGATCCCGTAGGCGTCGCGCGTGGCCTTGATGTTCTTCTCGACGTACGGGGATTCCTTGGCCTGCTCGTTCGGCTGGACCTGGAACTTCTGGACGATCGCCGGGTACAGCCCGCCGATCAGGATCGCCGAGAGGACCATCAGGCCGAAGCCGATGACCGGCAGCTGCCAGGTGCGCCGCCACAGGGTGGCGAAGAACAGCACCGCGCAGATCGCCGCGATGGCGACGAGGATCGTCTTCGCCGGCAGGTAGGCGTTGGCGTCGACGTAGCGCAGGCCGGTCCAGTTGTCGGCGGCCTTGAAGTCACTGGACTTCACGGCGAGGCCGTACCGGTCGAGCCAGTACGCGACGGCCTTGAAGGTGACGAAGAGGCCGAGCAGCACTGACAGGTGCCCGGTCGCCGCGGCGGTGGCGCGGGCGCCCGGGCTGGTCACGCGCAGGCCGCCGTACAGGTAGTGCACGACGACGGCGGCGATCACCGAGAGCACGACCGCGGCGAAGCCGAACCCGAGCAGGAACCGGTACCACGGCAGGTCGAAGGTGTAGAACGACACGTCCAGGCGGAACTGGGGGTCCTTCTGCCCGAAGGGCACCCCGTTCACGTACATGAGCCAGGTCTTCCACTGGCCGGCCGCCGAGGCGCCCGCGATCAGGCCGACGACCGCCGAGATGGCCAGGAGCAGCCACTTCTTGTACGGGGCGACGCTCATCCGGTAGCGGTCGAGGCTCTGCTGCTCCATCGACATCGCGCTGAGCGGCGGCCGCAGCCGGTACGCCAGCCAGATGTTCAGCCCGACGGCACCGGCCATCAGCAGCCCGAAGACGGCGAAGAGGCCGACCTTGGTCCACAGGGTGGTGGTGAAGACCGAGGAATACTTGACGGATCGGAACCAGAGCCAGTCCGTCCAGAACCCGGCGAACATGATGAACGCCATGGCCAGGACGGCAAGGACGCCCAAAGTCGTCAGTAGAGTCCGGGCGCGCCGGGACGGGCGGCCGACTCTCATCCGTGGCCCGGAGGGGCCTCCGCCGCGGTCCGGCATCTGGAAAGCCAAGGTGCGCACCTCGAAAGTCGCTGTGTCTGGTGGTGGGCCCCGATCGTAGGCCCCACCCATGCAACTTACTGAGGCTTTAGTCAGTTCCCGGTATCGGGGGTGAAGGAGGCAGGATGTTGTCCATGTCCAACCTTTCGCCCTCCCCCGGCACCCCCATGGCGGCCAGTCCGCTGACCCGCGCCGTCCTCGAGATCGACGAGTACGCGTCCACCCTCGGCTGGGACAAGCCGGCCCGGCTCTTCGCCCTGGTCGACACGGCCCGGCTGCGGAGGCAGGAGCCCCGCATCGCCGGGCAGCTCGGCCTGGACCAGGACGACGCCGGCAAGAGCCAGCTGACCCCGATCGAGCAGGAGGAGGTGCCGGCCGGGACCCCGCTGGACAAGTTCCTCGGCACCATCGCCTGGCCCGACGCGGTCGCCGGGTGCGCCCTGACGGTGGAGCGGCTGATGCTGCCGCCGTCCGCGGAGGCCTCCGTACCGGAGGGGCTCAGCGACAAGCAGCTGGCCAAGTGGGTCGCCGGCCACCCCGAGCGGCAGGAGGTCCGCCTGACGGTGGGCGTGCTGCGCGACGGCTCGCGCGAGTCGGCCGTACGGCTGCGCGACAAGGACTCCTCCAGCGAGGTGCTGACCGGCGCGGGCCTGGTGCCCGGGCTGGCCGAAGCGCTGGCCGCGACCTTCGCCTAGGGCGCGCCCCCGCCTGTGGCGGGGGTGGGAGGGGGCACGGTCAGGACGCGGTGCACTTCGGCAGTCCGGCCGTGTCCCCCTTGCCGATCTTCTCCAGCGCCTTGGTGGCGTCCGCGATGGTGGCGACCTTCACCAGGGTCAGGCCGTCGGGGGTGTGCGAGGCGGCGGAGGCGCAGTTCTCGGCCGGGGTCAGGAAGTATTCGGCCCCGGCCTTGCGGGCTCCGATGGTCTTCATCTGGATGCCGCCGATGGGGCCGACCCTGCCCTCGTCGTCGATGGTGCCGGTGCCCGCGATGAACTTGCCGCCCGTGAGGTCCTCGGGGGTGAGCTTGTCGACGATGCCGAGGGCGAACATCAGGCCGGCGCTCGGGCCGCCGACGTCGGCGAGCTTGATGTCGATCGGGAACGGGAAGGTGTGGTCGGTCCCGGCCCGGATGCCGACGATGGCGTGGCCGTCGTCCTCCGCCTTGCCCGCGGTGATGGTGATCTTCGAGGTGCCGGTGGGCTCGCGGTTGCCCTTCTCGGCCTCGGCGGCCTCGGCCGCGGGCACGACGGTGAACACGACGGGTTCGCCGGGCTTGTGCTTGGTCACGAGCTTCGCGACGTCCCCGGGGACGGTGACGGCGGTGCCGTCGACCTCCTTGATCACGTCACCGGCGTGCAGCCTGCCCTCGGAAGGGCTGGCCTTGACGACGGTGGAGACGACGACGCGGGCGGTCACCGGGATGCCGAGCTGCTTGAGGGCGGCCACCTTGGCGCTCTCCTGCGACTGGCTGAACTCCTCGGCGTTCTCCTGCGTGGACTGCTTGTCCGTCTTGCCGTTCGGGTAGAGGTTCTCGTGCGGTACGACGATGTTGTCGCCGGCCAGCCAGCCGTACACCGCTTCCACCAGGTTCATGTCGTAGTCGGCGCCGGTGACGCGGACCGTGGTCATGTTGAGGTGGCCGCTGGTGGGGTACGTCTTGCGCCCCGAGATGTTCAGCACCGGCTCACCGCGCGAGTCACCCAGCGTGTTCACGGTGGGGCCCGGGCTCATCTCGGAGTACGGGACCTTGATGAAGACCCCGGCGCAGAGCAGCGCGAACAGCACGAGGAAGGAAGCGAGCATCGTCGCGGTGCGGCGTGGCATGGATCGACAGTACGGGACGGCCCGGCCGGGCGGCCCGTGGGGCCGGTCCGTACGGGGCCCGCGGACGGAACTCTCACCGGATTCTCAGCGGGGACGGGGAAGGGGCTCACGGGACGCGTCAGACGGCGTCGGAACCGGAGTGCGCCTTCTCGTTCGACCCGGCCCGGTCGGCCCTGTCCATGGCCTCGCGGAACCTGGCGTAGCCGGCCAGTTCGGATATGTCTCCCTGGGTGCGGTCGCGGGCCGCCCAGCTGCCCCATATCGCCGCTCCGATGGCGGCGAACAGCGGAATCAGCAACCACGCCAGTGATGCCATGAACGTGCCTCCCTGCCCCGAAAGTACGTGTCGTTGGTGGCTTCAACGCTCGTGCCCGGAGGGGGGTTACGCAAATCGAGGGCGTGTTGCGCGGCCGAACGGGGGTGACGCTACCCCCCGCCCGTCCGGACCCCGCGCCCGGCCCCCGGCTCAGCAGGCGCCGACCCACTCCTCGGTGCCGTCGGAGAACGTCTGGTGCTTCCAGATCGGGACCTCGTGCTTGAGGTCGTCGATCAGCATGCGGCAGGCCTCGAAGGCCTCGCCGCGGTGCGGGCAGGAGACGGCGACGATCACGGCCAGGTCGCCCACGGCCAGGTCGCCGACGCGGTGCACGGCCGCCAGCGCGCGGACCGGGTACTTCGCGATGACGCGGTCCGCGACGCGGCGCATCTCGGCCTCCGCCGTCGGGTGGCAGGAGTAGCCGAGCGAGTCGACGTCGGCGCCGCCGTCGTGGTTGCGCACGGTCCCGACGAAGAGGGTGGTGCCTCCCGTGGCGTCGTCGCCGACGGCCTGGAAGACCTCGTCGATGGAGAGCGGGGTCTCACGGATTTCGAGCAGGCGGACGGGGTCCTGGGCGGCCTGCTCGCCGGGGTGGTCGAAGTGCGGTGCCATGTTCCCCATCGTGCCCTAGCCGCCGATCCGGTGGAATAGCCGTTTCGCCCGGTGCCCGGCGCCGCGGTTGGGAGCCTCCTACAGGAGGCCGCGCCCCTCCGGCCCGGGCCGGGCCCGGGCCGGGCCCGCAGGTCAGAGGCCGCGGCGGCGCCGGGCGCGGCGTACGGCGGCCGCGGCGCCGAGCAGGGCCACCGTCGCACCGGCGGCGCCGGCGGCCGTGGCGGCGTCCTTGCGGCCCAGGCGGCGGCCCGCGACGGTGTGCCGGCCCGCGACCTCCTGGAGGAGCTCGGCGAGCACCTCCTCGTTGGTCCAGCGGGGCCGCCAGCCGGCCGCGTGCAGCCCGCTGACGCTGACCACCCACGGGTGCATCGTGTACGCGAGGTCCCCGGCCGGGGACGGGGTCAGGCCGATGCGGTGCAGCCGGGCCGCGGCGCCCAGGGCGACCGCCGAGGGCAGTTCCATGCGCCGGATCCCGCTGAGCTCCTCGACCTCCTCCTGTTCCAGCCAGCCCTCGCAGCCGACGGCGAGCTCTCCCTCGGCCTTCTCCAGGGCGGCGTACTCCAGGGCGCTGACCAGGTCCTCCACGTGGCAGAACTGCCAGGTGGGCCGGGAGCCGGCGCAGACGAGCAGGCGCGGGGACTCGAAGTACCGGGTCAGGGCGGTGTCCGTGCCGCCGACCAGGACCGCCGGGCGTACGACCGTCACGTTCAGCCCGGGGTGCGCGCGGGGGGCGCGGCGGCCCAGGCGCTCGATCTCCAGCAGGTCGCCGACGCCGGTGGCCTCGGCGGTGGCCCGCAGCTCGGAGTCCTCCGAGAGCGGGATGTCGTTGTCGGGCAGGGCTCCGTAGACCATCGCCGAGGTGCACAGCACGACCCGGTGCACGCCGGCCGCGGCGGCGGCGGTCAGCACGGTCTGGGTCCCGCGTACGTTGTACGCCGTACGGGCCGCGGGGTCCGACTCCAGGTCCAGGTCGAGCGCGAGGTGGACGACCACGTCCGCGCCGCGCAGCTTCTCCGCGATCGCGGGGTCCCGTACGTCCAGGACGTGCCACTGCGCGGCGGCGCAGTCCCCGCGCCGCTCGTCGATCGCGACGACCTGCTTGACCTCGTCGGATTCGACGAGCCGGCTCACCAGGGCCGCGCCGACCCCGGAGGCGGCGCCGGTCACCGCGATCACGGGGCTGGGACGGCGCGGGCCGGCCTGGTTTCGCGGCTGGCGAACGCCGGGGGCGCTGTCGTCGTGGTCAGGGCGGTTTTCGGCGTCGTGCGGCGCGCGAGCCTGCGGATCTGGGGAACTCACCGGGCGTCTCCAGCGGTTGTCTTCAGTGGGGACGCGCTGTGACGCGTACCCACCAGGTGATGTCCATCCTGCCGCAGCCCAGGACCCGGCGGAGCACCGAGACCGGAAGCGGGAGTGGTGTCTACGCTGGGTGGTGTTGTCCTACCATCGCCCGTCGGCGTCCGCCGGCGGCCCTACGAGCCGAGGAAACCCGTGAGCGACACCCCATTCGGATTCGGCCTTCCGCCGGAGGAGCCGGAGGACGGCGACAAGGGCAAGAAGGGCGGCCAGGGCGGCCCGGCCAATCCGTTCGGGTTCGGCCCGGGCGGTCCCGGCGGCTTCCCCGGCGGCGCGGAGAATCCGTTCGCCGCGATGTTCGGCTCCATGAACCCGAACGACCTGGGTGCCGCCTTCCAGCAGCTCGGCCAGATGCTGAGCTACGAGGGCGGTCCCGTCAACTGGGACATGGCCAAGGACATCGCCCGCCAGACCGTCGCGCAGGGCACCGCGGACGGGGTCAAGGACGCGAGCGTCGGCATCGCGGAGAAGTCCGCGGTCGAGGAGGCCGTGCGCCTGGCCGACCTGTGGCTGGACGGCGTGACCTCGCTGCCGTCGGGCGCCAACGCGGCCGTCGCGTGGAGCCGCGCCGAGTGGGTCGAGGCGACCCTCCCGGTGTGGAAGGAGCTGGTGGACCCGGTCGCCGAGCGCGTCGGCGCGGCCATGGGCGGCGTGCTGCCCGAGGAGATGCAGGCCATGGCGGGCCCGCTGCTCGGGATGATGCGGTCCATGGGCGGGGCCATGTTCGGCCAGCAGATCGGCCAGGCCGTGGGCACGCTCGCGGGCGAGGTCGTCGGCTCCACGGACATCGGGCTGCCGCTGGGCCCGGCCGGGCGGGCGGCGCTGCTGCCGCTGAACATCGAGGCCTTCGGCAAGGACCTGGGCGTCCCCTCGGACGAGGTACGGCTGTACCTGGCGCTGCGCGAGGCGGCCCACGCCCGCCTGTTCGCGCACGTGCCGTGGCTGCGCTCGCACCTGTTCGGCGCGGTCGAGGGCTACGCGCGGGGCATCAAGGTCGACACCTCGAAGCTGGAGGACGTGGTCGGCCAGCTCGACCCGACGAACCCGGAGCAGCTCCAGGAGGCCCTGCAGGGCGGCATGTTCCAGCCGCAGGACACCCCGGAGCAGAAGGCCGCCCTGGCCCGCCTGGAGACGGCGCTCGCGCTGGTCGAGGGCTGGGTGGACGCGGTCGTGCACGAGGCGGCGAAGCCCCGTCTGACCTCGGCCGACGCGATGCGCGAGACCATGCGCCGGCGGCGTGCCTCGGGCGGTCCGGCGGAGCAGACCTTCGCGACGCTGATCGGGCTGGAGCTGCGGCCGCGGCGCCTGCGGGACGCCGCGCGGCTGTGGGCCTCTCTCACCGACGCGCGCGGGGTGGACGGCCGCGACGGGCTGTGGGAGCACCCGGACATGCTGCCGACGGCTTCCGACCTGGACGACCCGGACGGGTTCGTGCACCGCGAGCAGCTGGACTTCTCGGAGATCGACAAGATGCTCGGCGAGGCCGCCCAGCAGCGTGACGAAGAAGGCGACGACAAGAAGTGAGCCTGTACGAGGACGCCGTCCTGGTCCTGAAGGAGTACGAGGGCCCGGACGCCGAGCAGCAGGACCTGCGCGGGGTCTACCTGGAGCACCTGGCCGCCCATCCGGACGGGGTCTACAAGCCCTGTACGGCCGGTCACGTCACGGGCAGCGCGCTGGTGATCGACCCGGCCGGCGGCCGCGTGCTGCTGACCCTGCACAAGAAGCTCGGCCTGTGGCTCCAGATGGGCGGGCACTGCGAGCCCGGGGACACCAGCCTCGCCGGGGCCGCGATGCGCGAGGCCGTCGAGGAGTCGGGCATCGGCTCGGGGCTGACGCTGGTGGCGGGCGGGCCGGTGCGCCTGGACCGGCACCCGATCCCCGCGCCGTGCAACTGGCACCTGGACGTGCAGTACGCGGTGCTGGCCCCGGCCGGCGCGGAGCCGGAGATCAGCGACGAGTCGCTGGACCTGCGCTGGTTCGCGTACGACGAGGTCGCGGAGGTCGCCGACACCTCGGTGGTGCGGCTGCTGGAGGCGACGCGGGCGCGGCTGGGCGCGTGAGCTGATGCGGGGCGCGTGAGCCGGCGTCCTGCGGCGAGGGGCGGACCCGTGCGGGTCCGCCCCTCCCGTGTGCGCCGGTCCGGTCCGGTCAGTTCCAGGCGTTGTTCTGGTTCTGGGCGTGCGCGCCGTGCTGGCCCACGCCGTACTGGGCGGCGAGGCCCTGGCCGAGCTGGGCGTTCTGCGGGGGCAGCACCTCGCTGGGCTGGACCAGGGCGAAGCCCGTGCCGAGGAAGCTGAGCTCCCAGCCCTCGCCGGTGTTGCCGCGGCGCCGCCACACGCCGGCGGAGTGGGTCTGGGCCTGCATCTGCACGCGCAGCGAGGTGGACCAGGCGACGATCGCGTCGGCGTCGGCGTTGACGTACTTGTCCGGGGTGACCTGGAGCATCAGCGGCTGTCCGGAGGTCATGAGGGCGACCTTGCCGCGGCCGGAGATGTTGAGCTGGTACTTGCCGGAGCCGGAGATCCCGTACTGGCTGTCGACGGCGATGACCTCGGAGTGCAGCGTGGAGTCCATGGCGAGGACGTAGCTGCTGTCGACGGTGAGGCCGTCGTGGTCGACGTCGACGACGTGGACGTACTGGGCGAGGTTGGCGAAGTAGACGGTGCCCTGGCCGGAGCAGCGCATCAGGTCCAGCCCCTCGCCGGTGCGGCGGCGGGCGTTGCGCTGGTTGCCGCTCTGGTACTCCCCGTCGAAGTCGACGATGCCCTGGTACGCGACCATCGAGCCCTTGCGGGCGAGCACGTCGTCGGAGCCGGTCAGGGTCACCCTCAGGAGCTGGGGGTTCTGGACGGTGTAGCGGTCCTGGGACTGCTGCTCGGCGTGGCCGAAAAGTGAGCTCTGCATGGTGTGTCCGCTCCCCCTCAGCCCCGGGTCCGGAGCCGGTCGGTGCTGTCCTCGCTGGGCTGTACGACGACGATGCCCTGGCCGGAGAAGGCCATCTGGTAGGCCTCCCCGCTGCCCCGGCCGATCATCGACGAGGCCTTGAAGCTGCGCTTCCCCTTGACCTTGAGGTTCGGGGACCAGGCGACGAGCGCGTCCGGGTCGACGTACGTCTCGTCGTCGCCGCGGCCGCAGTCGACCACGATCGGGGTGCCCCGGGAGGTGATGGCGACCCAGCCGGTGCCGGAGACCTGGACGTTGAAGAGGCCCTGGCCGGCGAATTTGGCCATGCCCTTGACCCGCTCGACGCCCCACTGGAGGTGGGCGTCGAAGGCGAGGAGGTTGGTGCCGTTGACGGAGAGGGCGTCGTTGGCGAGGTTGATGCAGACGACGTCCGCGCCGTAGTCGGCGAGGTAGAGCAGGCCGTCGCCGGTGCACTTCATCAGGGGTGCGCCCTCGCCGGTCAGCCACTGCGAGGCCATCTGGCGGACGGCGGGCGGGTTGGGCTCGTACTGGACGAAGCCCTCGTAGGCGACCATCGAGCCGGTGCGGGCGAAGAGGTCCTGGCCGCTCTGCATCGCGACCTTGAGCATGGCCCGGCCGTGGTTCTCCATGCGGGCCGTGACGGGGGTCGGGGCGTAGCCCGCGAGCTGCTGGTTCATTGCGTTCATGGCGTTCATGTCGGGCTCCCTCAGACCTCGTACGGCTGGACGACGATGAAGTTGCCGGGGGCGCCGCGGAACTGGAGGTTCACGGTCTCCCCGCTGTGGCCCGGGTAGGCGTTGCGGCGCAGCCGGACCTGGCTGGAAATGATCACCTGGGAGGCGGCCGACCAGGCGACGATGGCGTTGCTGTCCGCGAAGGTGGTGGGGGTCACGGGCAGGACGACGGGCACGCCGTGCGTCTTCACGATGACCGTGCCGGTGCCCTGGAAGAGCATCGTGAACAGGGCTCCGCCGGGAATGCCGTGGCCTTCGATGCGGCGGACCTCGTGCTGGAGGGTCTCGTCGAAGGCGAGGACGCTTTCGGCGGAGACGCAGATGCCGTCGCCCTGGAGCTCGATGGCGTGCAGGTGGGCGCCGTTCTCCGCGAGGAAGACCTGACCGCGGCCGGTGCAGCGCATCAGCTGCATCTCCTGGCCGGTGGCGTTGCCGACGATGCGGCCGGCGAAGCCCGCGCCCTTGTAGCTGAAGTCGACCTTGCCCTGGTACAGGACCATGCTGCCCTGGCGGGCGAGGACGGCCTGGCCGCCCATCGCGAGGTCGACCCGCATGAGCTGCTGGTTCTGCGGGGTCCAGCGGGCGCCGGTCGGGGCTTCCTTGTACGGCTGGAGGGCGGCGGCGAGGCCGGCGCCGGGCGCGGCGGCCTGCGGGGCCTGGCCGTACGGGGGCTGCTGCCCGTACGGGGGCTGCTGCTGGCCGTAGGGGGGCTGCGGGGCGCCGCCCGGCTGCTGGCCCGGGATCTGGCCGTACGAGGGCTGCGGCTGCTGGCCGTAGGGCGCGGGGGCCGGGGGCGGGACCTGGCCGCCGTACGAGGGCTGCTGGCCATACGGGGGCGGGCCGGGCTGCTGCGGCGGCTGGGGCGGCTGACCGTACGGGGCGGCGGGCGCGGGCGCGCCGAGCGGGGCGACCATGGTCGGCGCCGAGTGCACGGGCGCGGCGGCCGGGGGCTGCTGCGCCGGGGGCTGCTGCTGCGGCGGGGCGTACGGCGCGGGGGCGGGCGCCGGGGCGGCCGGCTGCTGGACCGGGGCGCCGAAGGAGGGCGCCGGGGCGGCGGCCTGCGGGGCGGCGGCCTGGGCCGGCGGGGCGAACCCGGGCGCGGCGGCCTGCGGCTGGGCGGGGGCCTGCTGCTGGGGCTCCTCTTCCTCGGCGACCTCGCCGCCGAAGTTCTGGAGCAGCGCGGCGAGTCCGCCGTCGAAGCCCTGGCCGACGGCGGCGAAGCGCCAGACGTCCTTGCGGTAGAAGTCGCCGATCATCAGGGCGCGCTCGGTGCTGAACTCCGAGCCGGTGAAGGAGTACCGGACGACTTCCTCGCCGCCGGCGACGATCCGGATGTAGCCGGGGCCGATCTGCGACATCTGTCCGGCGCCGTCGAGGGTGGCGCTGAAGGACAGCTTGTGGATGGAAGCGGGCACGCGGTCGAGGGTCACCCGGAAGGACTCGGTGTCCCCGGCCTGCGGGCCGAGCTGCTGGATCGACTCCTCGGGCGACTTCGGCTGGTTGTAGAAGACGAAGTAGCGGTCGTCCGAGAGCCGCTCGTCCGCGTCGAGACCGAAGCAGCTGATGTCGAAGGCGAGTCCGGGCCCGGCGATCTGGACGCCCACGTACAGATCGGTACCCGCCGTGAGATCACTGATCTTGGCCTTGTGGCCGCGTTGGAATTCCCTGGCCATGTGTCCGACCGTCCCCCATCCCGACTTCGACTGCTCGATGTTTGCCGCTCAGGCTAACGGCTCCCGGCGACATCCGGCCAAGCCGGTGGCGACCCTGTGCACACCGCCTTCCGCGCCGGAAGATCATTCCTCCCGGGCGGCCGGAATACGGGGCATGCGCTCCGCCGCGGCCACTCCTTCGAGGAATCCGCGGGCCCTTTCGGTCTTCGGGTAGGCCTCCAGAAGCTCCCAGAAGCGGGGGCCGTGACCGGGCACCAGGAGGTGCGCCAGCTCGTGCAGCAGCACGTAGTCGACGACGTACTCCGGCATCCCCTGGATCCGGTGGGACAGCCGGATGCTGCCCTCGGCGGGGGTGCAGGAGCCCCAGCGGGTGTTCTGGTTGGTGACCCAGCGGACCGAACGGGGCCGCGCGCGACCGCTGTAGTACTGCTCGGACAGACGCTCGGCGCGCGCGATCAGTTCCGCGTCGCCGAGGGTGCGCTTGCTCTCCTGGGCGGCGAGCTTGTCGAGCATGACGCCCACCCAGCGCCGCTCCTCCGCCTCCGACATCCGGGCAGGGATCAGGACGACCGTCCGCTCGCCCTCGCGGTAGGCGGACACGGTCCTGCGGCGGCGCGCGCTCCGGCGGACTTCGACGGCGCGCTGTGGCGGGTCGGCTGGCACGCCTCGACGGTACCCGGTCACCGTCGGGGAAATCCCGTACGTCCGAGGTTCGGGCACGATCCGTTCGCGGGCGGCGCCCCGGGCGCCCCCTTTCCTCATCTCATATGCCTTACACCCCTTGCCTGTGGATGAATTCCCGCACGCGGTCCCGCGGCGGGGCATCGTGGCGGAGAAGCAGGGACGACAGGGGAAATCGGCGAACGGGGAGGCCGTGATGTATCCGAAGGTGAAGCCGGCGCTGGCGCGGGCGTGGCGGGATCTGCAGACGGTCCAGTTCGGGGTGACGCCCGCCCACGCGGTGGTACTCGGACCTCTGGACACGGCGACCGGCTCGCTCGTCGACCGGATCGACGGGACGCGGAGCATGGTGCGGCTGCGGGCCGAGGGGGCCGGGATGGGGCTGCCGGAGGGGCAGGTGGACGGGCTGGTCCGGCACCTCGCGGGGGCCGGGCTGCTCGACGACCACACCGCCGGGGGTCCGCGGGCGCAGGCCGTGCGGCGCAGTCCCGAGGCGCTGGAGCGGCTGGGGCCCGATCTGGGCTCGCTGTCGCTGGTGCACCGGGAGCCGGGCGGGGACCTGAGGGGGGTCGCGGCGCGCAGGGGGTTACGGGTCCGGGTGCGCGGGAGCGGCCGGGTGGGGGCGGTGATCGCCGCCGTACTGGCGGGGGCCGGGGTGGGCCGGGTCGAGGTGCTCGACGGGGGCCGGGTGGAGCCGGGCGACGTGGCGCCGGGCGGGCTGGATCCGGGGAGCGTGGGCCGGCCGCGGGCGGAGGCGGCGGGGGCTCTGGTGCGGGGTGCGGCCCCGGCGCGGGCTCCGGGCGCGGGCGACCCCGGGGGGCCGGGGCCGGAGCTCGCGCTGGTGGTGGTCGCGCCCCGGGACGGCCTCCAGGCGTGGGCGCCCGATCCGGCGACGGCCGCGGACTGGGTGGCGACGGGCACCCCGCACCTGTACGCGGGGGTGCTGGAGGGGACGGGGCTGGTCGGGCCGCTGGTGCTGCCGGGGTCCACGGCCTGCGCGGGGTGCATGGAGCGCGACCGCGTCGACCGGGACCCGGCCTGGCCCCGGATGCTGGTCCAGTGGCGCTCGGCGCACCGCCGTCGCGGGACGGCGGCCTGTGACCTGGGGCTGTCGACGGCGGTGGCCGGCCTGGCGGCGGCGCACGCCCTGGCCTTCCTCGACGGGCAGTTGCCCGCGTCCACGGGGACCCGGTGGGAGGTGGCCCTGCCCGGGCTGCACTGGGAGCACTCCGCGGTACGGCCGCACCCGGACTGCCCCTGCGCGGCGGCGGTCCCGCCGGCCGCACCGGTCCCGGGGGCCGTGGCGGCGGGGTCGGGGGTGGCGGCGGCGTCCGGGGCGGCGGCGTCCGGGGCGGTGCGGTCGTGAGCCGCCGGACTCCGGGCGGATCCCGGGCGGGTGCCCCGGTCCGGGGGCCTGGGGGGTCATGGCAGGATGCGACGGGGGCCGAGTCGCGCCTCGAACCGCCGCTTGCGGCACAGCAGTCCGGAAACTGGAGGGGCTCATGTCTGATCTTCCCCGGAAGGCGGTCACGCGCACCGTCAAGCTGGCCGCGCTCCCACTGGGCATCGCGGGCCGGGCCACATGGGGGCTGGGCAAGCGGATCGGCGGCAAGTCGGCCGAGATCGTGGCCCGCGAGCTCCAGCAGCGCACCGCCGAGCAGCTGTTCCGCACCCTCGGGGAGCTGAAGGGGGGCGCGATGAAGTTCGGGCAGGCCCTGTCGGTCTTCGAGTCGGCGCTCCCCGAGGAGGTCGCCGGACCCTACCGGGCCGCGCTGACCAAGCTCCAGGAGGCGGCCCCGCCGCTGCCCGCGGCGCGGGTGCACGAGGTGCTGGCGGAGCGGCTCGGCGAGGACTGGCGGGAGCTGTTCGAGGAGTTCGAGGACAAGCCGGCCGCGGCGGCCTCGATCGGGCAGGTGCACCGGGCGGTGTGGCACGACGGGCGGCAGGTGGCGGTCAAGGTCCAGTACCCGGGGGCCGGGGAGGCGCTGCTGTCGGACCTCAAGCAGCTGGGCCGGTTCGCCGGGCTGCTGGGTCCGCTGGTGCCGGGCATGGACCTCAAGCCGCTCATCACCGAGTTGCGGGACCGCGTCGCCGAGGAGCTGGACTACGAGCTGGAGGCCGAGGCGCAGCGCACCCACGCCGACGCCTTCGACACCGACGGGGACGTACTGGTCCCGGACGTGGTGCACCAGGGCGACCAGGTGCTGGTGACCGAGTGGCTGGAGGGAACCCCGCTCTCGGAGGTGATCACCGACGGCACGCAGGAGGAGCGCGACCGCGCCGGGCAGTTGCTGGCCCGGTTCCTCTTCTCCGGGCCCGCGCGCACCGGGCTGCTGCACGCCGATCCGCACCCAGGGAACTTCCGGCTCGTGACGGGGGCGGACGGCCGGATGCGGCTGGGCGTGCTCGACTTCGGCACGGTGGACCGGCTGCCGGGCGGCTGGCCCAAGCCCATAGGCCGGTCGCTGCGGATGACCCTCGACGGGGACGCCGAAGGGGTCTATGGGCACCTGTGCGAGGAGGGGTTCGTGAGGGAGAGCGTCGAACTCGACCCGGACGCGGTGCTCGACTACCTCAAGCCGATCATCGAGCCCGCCGAGGCCGACGAGTTCACCTTCACCCGGCCGTGGCTGCGCGGACAGGCGGCGCGGATCGCCGATCCCCGCTCCCCCGCGCACCAGTTGGGGCGGCAGATCAACCTGCCGCCGTCCTACCTGCTGATCCACCGGGTGACGCTGAGCACCATCGGCGTCCTGTGCCAGCTGGGCGCGACGGTGCGGCTGCGCGACGAACTGGAGTCCTGGCTGCCGGGGTTCCTCCCCGAGGACTGACCGGACCGGGGCTCGGCGGCGGCCCTGGGCGGGTCACCACCAGGCGGAGTCGAGCCTGCCCTCGATCGCCCGGAGGTTGGCGCGCGCGCAGTCGACGCAGAAGTACTGTCTGGTCCCGTTCTCCACCGAGCAGGTCCAGGTGGGCGGCGGCGGGGCGCCTTCCGGGGAGCGGGCACCGCAGCGCGCGCAGACGACGGGCTGGTCCTCGGGCCCCGGCGGGGTGGGGTGGGGGGTCGGCTGGTCCACCACCAGACGATATCCCCGCCGGGCCGTGCCGGGCCGTGCAACGCACCGGGGGGACCGGTCCGTTCGGACCGGTCCCCCCGGTGCTGCCGTCGCCGGCCGGGTTCGGCCGGATCCGGCGGCGTTCAAGCCGTTCTCACGTCGCCTTCGAGGCGTCTTCGAGCCGTGTCCGGGCCCTGTCGGGCCCGTCTCGTGGCCCTCAGTGCATGACGGCCATGGCGAGCGCGCGCCGGGCGCGCATGGAGACGCGCTCGGCCCTTCGCTGCATGCGCCGCGCGGCGACCAGGCGCAGGGCGTGACGCTCGGCGTCCACCTCGCGCATGCGGTCGTCCATATGGGCACGGGCCAGGGCTTCTGGAATGAGTTGCATTTCGCGGGTCCTGTTCTGACGCGAGGTGATCGCGCCTGCGGTGATGAAGTCTGCGGTGGCGGAGCCGTGCGGCTGCTCGCTCGTGGTGGCGTGGGGGGACATGGGGGCCTGCTTCAAGGGGTCGTGCGTCAGGGGGCGGTCGATGGTTCCGATGGCGGTCATGCCGCTGCAACCGGGTTCTTGCGCGGACGGCCACGGGGCCGCTTGCGGGCCACGACCACGCCCTGGACGAAGAGCTCTCCGCCCCAGACGCCCCAGGGCTCGCGGCGCTCCTTGGCGCCGGCGAGGCAGGCCTCGACCAGCGGGCAGGTGCCGCAGAGGGACTTCGCGTACTCGACGTCCGCCGGGGACTCGGCGAAGAAGACCTCGGGGTCGAAGGTGCGGCACGGTACGGGGACGCCGAGGTTCTCGATGGCGTCGTCGAGCGCGGTGAGCGCGGTGAGGGGGGTCAAGGCGGGGTCCTCCGGGACTGCGGGCGGGGAGATCGTTTGGGTCTGCGGTACGGACGGGGCGTGCGCTTCGAGTTGCACGGTGTTTTCTTCCTCGTCTTGTTCGGCTAGTCGTTCCGGCCGGTCGGCCGGGTGGCGGCTGTGGTACCTGGTCTTGCCAGTCCCGAGGCCCCTTCGCTCCGTCATCCCCGTTCGGGGACAAACAGAAGGGCCGCGGATCCCGGGTGGGGTTCCGCGGCCCTGAAGGCGCCGGCCTGATCATGCGATCAGGCTGGATCACTCCAGGGTTCGAGCCCGCGGAAGGCCCACATCAGGTGGTGCTGCGTCGTCTGCTGCGTCTTGGATCCGGCACCGGCGGCGGCCGCGAAGCCATAGGCGCCATGCGCCTGCCGGGCTTCCGCTACTGCCACCAGTGCCTTGGTCGGTCGCTCATTGCGCTCGCTGACCGGAAGGGTCGCCAGCAGGGCGGGCTTGTCGGCGGAAATCGCGGACAGACCGGTGCCCAGGAGGGAGACGGAACCGAGCAGGCAGGAAGCGTCGACCGAGCGATCGGTCATTTTGGTGAAGGTCATGAAGCTGGTCACTGGTCTCGCCTCCTCTCGGCGTCTCGGGGACTCGGCCCGGGGGCCTGTCCCATGTATTCGGATAAGTACAGCACGGATCCGGAGCTTCGGAGAAGCCACCGTTTCCGTTGCTAAGAACCTATGGGGCTTCGCCGGGCATGTGCAAACTATTTTTCCGACGAGTTTCTACGCGTCGTCAGGATCCTCACCGTCAGTCTCCTGACCAGTACAGATGGCCAGGACGTCGGCTCCGTACCGGTCGAGCTTGCGGCCGCCCACTCCGGAGATCATCGAGAGCTCCCCGGGCTCGGAGGGCGCGGCCTCCGCGATCGCCATGAGCGTTTTGTCCGTGAAAACACAGTATGCGGGGAGTCCCTGGAGCTTCGCCTGACCGGCCCGCCAGTCACGCAGCCGCTCGTAGAGCCCCTCGTCCATGTCCGACGGGCAGTCCCCGCAGCGCATCAGCTTGATGTCGCCGGCCTCGGTCAGGGTCCGGCCGCAGACCCGGCACAGCACCGGCCCGCGGCGGCCGCGCTTGCGGGGCCCGCCCTCGGCCGGGGCGCCCGGCCTGGCGCCGGGGGTCGCCGAGCCCGGCCGCAGGCCGTTCAGGAAGCGGCTGGGGCGACGGGAGGCCCGGCCGCCCGGAGCCCGGGAGAGGGCCCAGGAGAGGGTCAGGTGCAGCCGTGCGCGGGTGACGCCGACGTACAGCAGCCGGCGCTCCTCCTCGACCTGGTCGTCGGTCTTGGCGTAGGTGATCGGCATCATGCCGTCGGTGAGGCCCACGAGGAACACCGCGTCCCACTCCAGGCCCTTCGCGGCGTGCAGGGAGGCGAGGGTGACGCCCTGGACGGTCGGCGCGTGCTGGGCGGCCTTGCGCTCGTCCAGTTCGACGGTGAGCTCGGCCAGCCCCGCGCCCGGCCGGGCGCGGGCGAAGTCCTCGGCGAGGCGGACCAGGGCGGCCAGGGATTCCCACTGGTCGCGCACGGCGCCGGAGCCGGCGGGCGGCTCGGCCGTCCAGCCGGTGGAGCTGAGCACGGCCCGGACCTGGGCGCCCAGCTCGACGACGTCGTCGAGCAGCGGGTCGTTGCCCGCGGAGCGGGCGGCTCCGCGCAGCGCGAGGACCGCCTTCTGCACCTCCGCGCGCTCGAAGAAGCGCTCCGCCCCGCGCAGCTGGTAGGGCACCCCGGCGTCGGCGAGGGCCTGCTCGTAGACCTCCGACTGGGCGTTGATGCGGTAGAGGACGGCGATCTCGCCGGCCGGGACTCCGGCCGCGATCAGGTCGCGGACGCGGCGGGCCACGCCCTCGGCCTCGGCGGGTTCGTCGGGGTACTCGGCGTAGACCGGGTCGGGGCCGGGCTCGCGCTGGGAGACCAGCTCCAGGCGGTGTTCGGCGGCCCGGCCGCGGGCCTGGTTCAGCAGGCCGTTGGCGAGGTGGACCACCTGGGGGGTGGAGCGGTAGTCGCGGACCAGCTTGACCACGGTGGCCTGCGGGTAGCGGGTGCGGAAGTTCAGCAGGTGGTCGGGGGTGGCACCGGTGAAGGAGTAGATCGTCTGGCTGGCGTCGCCGACGACGCAGAGGCTGTCGCGGTCGCCGAGCCACAGCTCCAGCAGGCGCTGCTGGAGCGGGCTGACGTCCTGGTACTCGTCCACCACGAAGTGCTGGTACTGGGCGCGGATCTGCTCGGCGATGTCGTGCCGGTCCTGGAGGATGCCGACGGTGAGGAGCAGCACGTCCTCGAAGTCGATCATGCCCCGGTCGCGCTTGAGCTGCTCGTACGTGCCGTAGATCTGGGCGATCTCCGCCATGTCGCGGGGGGCTTCGCGGCCCGCCTTGACGGCGGCCGCCGGGTAGTCGGCGGGCACGGTCTGGGTGACCTTGGCCCATTCGATCTCGCCCGTGACGTCGCGCAGCTCGTTGCGGTCGAGGCGGACGCGGCACCGCGACCCGGCCTCGGCCACGAACTGGACCTTTCGCTCCAGGAGCCGGGGCACCTCGCCGCCGACCGCCCGGGGCCAGAAGTACTGGAGCTGGCGCAGGGCGGCGGAGTGGAAGGTACGGGCCTGGACCCCGCCCGCGCCCAGGGCGCGCAGCCGGCCGCGCATCTCCCCGGCGGCGCGGTTGGTGAAGGTGACGGCCAGCACACTGGCCGGCATCAGCTGGCCGGAGCGGACGCCGTAGGCGATGCGGTGGGTGATCGCGCGGGTCTTGCCGGTACCGGCGCCCGCCAGCACGCACACCGGGCCGCGCAGGGTCGTGGCGACCTCGCGCTGCTCAGGGTCGAGGCCCTGGAGCACGGCGTCGGCGTCGACGTCGGGCGCGCCGCCGCCGGCCGGTACGGATGAGGAGTGCGTTGCTGCTGTCACCCCGCCATGCTGCCAGGTCCGGTGGGCCGGACGGGAAACCCGTCCACAGGCCCGCGGTGTCCGTCGTACCGGGCGGACGGGCGGATCAGCCGGTGCCGCAAGGGCCGGCCGGGCGTGCCCGGGGAGCGGGCCGGCCGGCAGTCGGATCGGTCACACCGGACGCCCCGGCGGGAATGGTGCGGCGGGACGGGACGTTCGACTCCTCGGATCAACCGGTACCGCGATCCACCGAGACCTCACAGAGGAGCGAGCATGCAGGACACCGGCACCGTCACGATGTACAGCACCACCTGGTGCGGCTACTGCCGGCGGCTGAAGACCCAGCTGGACCGGGAAGGCATCGCGTACAACGAGATCAACATCGAGCTCGACCCGGAGTCCGCGGCGTTCGTGGAGAAGGCCAACAACGGCAACCAGACGGTTCCGACCGTGCTCGTGAAGTCCGCCGCCGGCAGCGAGTCGGTGATGACGAACCCGAGCCTGGCCCAGGTCAAGCAGGCCCTCGCCGTCTGACCTTCCGGACGCGCGCTTCCGGAACGGCCCCCGCCGCGGCGGGGGCCGTTCCGCGTCCGGGGGCGGTCCGCGGGGAGGCGGCCCGCGGGGACACCGGGGCTCAGACGGCCGACGGCCCCTTCGGCAGCGGCTGCCCGTACCAGAGCTCGACCAGACGGGCCGCGATGGAGATGCCCGACGGGGGCAGGACCTCACCGGCCTCGATCGCGGCGCGGTAGTCCTCGCGGGAGAACCAGCGGGCCTCCTGGATCTCCTCCCCGTCGACCGTGATCTCCGAGCTGACCGCGCGCGCGTTGAAGCCGAGCATCAGGCTGTACGGGAACGGCCAGGGCTGGCTGGCGACGTACTCGACCTCGCCGATGCGCACCCCCGCCTCCTCCCACACCTCGCGGACCACGGACTGCTCTATCGACTCGCCCGGCTCCACGAACCCCGCCAGCGTGGAGAAGCGGCCCTCGGGCCAGTGCACCTGGCGGCCCAGCAGCGCCCGGTCGTACTCGTCGGTGACCAGCATGATCACCGCCGGGTCGGTGCGCGGGTAGTGCTCGGCGCCGCAGCCCGGGCAGCGGCGGATGTGGCCGGCCGCGGCGACGACGGTGCGCTCGCCGCAGCGGGAGCAGAAGCGGTGCATGCGCTGCCAGTTCTCCAGCGCCACCGCGTGCACCATCAGCCCGGCGTCGCGCGGGTTCAGCAGCAGCCCGGCCTCGCGGAGCCCGGCCGGACGGGCCGACTGGTCCATGCGGCCCGGCAGGGAGTCCTTCTGCAGCGCGAAGTACCGTACGCCGTCCTCGTCCGTGCCCAGGAAGTACCGGTGGGTCTCGGTGACCGGGGCCTCGAAGGCCGGGGTCATCACGATGCCCGTCCCGCCGTCGGGGGTGTCGTCGATCAGCACCTGGCCGCCGGAGACGACGAAGACACGGGTCGTCGGGTGGCTCCAGGCGGCGGCGAGCCACGCCTCGTCGAGGCGGTGGTGCGCGGCGCGGTCGATCCCGCTGGGCGCGGTGAGCGACAGAGGACGCTCGGTGTGGGTGCTCACTGGTACTTCCAACTCCCCCGGTGGTGGGACAAGGCAGGCGTACGGGACGTGCTTCAGGCGGTGGCGGCGGGCGACCAGTTCTCGGCGAGGTCGCCCCACAGGTAGGCGGCGGTCTCCACGCCCTTGAGGAGGAGGTCGAGCTCGACCTTCTCGTTCGGCGAGTGCCAGCCGTCGGAGGGGACGGAGATCCCCAGGAACAGGACCGGTGCGCCCAGCACGTCCTGGAGGTCGGCCGCCGGGCCCGAGCCGCCCTCGCGGGTGAAGCGGACCCGCTGCCCGAAGGCGCGGCCCATGGCGCGGACCACGGACTGCAGCGCCGGGTGGTCCAGCGGGGTCAGGCAGGGCCGGGTGGGGGCACCGAAGACGATGCGGTGCCGGATCCCGGCGGGGACGCGGGCCGCGACCCACTCCCGGACGGCGGCCTCGACCTCGTACGGGTCCTGCCCCGAGACCAGGCGGAACGACAGCTTCAGGTGGGCGGAGGCGGGCACGATGGTCTTGCCGCCGGGGCCCTGGTAGCCGCCGCCGATGCCGTTGACCTCGGCGGTGGGGCGGGCCCAGACGCGCTCCAGGGTGGAGTAGCCCGCCTCGCCGGCGGCCGCGTGGGACTTGGCCGTACGGAGCCACTCGGCCTCGTCGAAGGGCAGCTCGGCGATCAGCCGGCGCTCGGCCTCGGTCAGCTCGGCGAGGCCGTCGTAGAAGCCGGGGATGGTGACGCGGCCGTCCTCGTCGTGCAGGGCCGCGACGACGCGGGCGGCGACGGTCGCCGGGTTGGGCACGGCCCCGCCGAAGGCGCCCGAGTGGATGTCCTGGTCGGGGCCCTGGAAGTCGATCTCGCAGTCGGCGACGCCGCGCATGCCGGTGCAGACGGTGGGGGTGGTCTCGGACCACATGCCGGTGTCGGAGACGATCACGACGTCGGCGGCGAGCTCGGCGGCGCGCTCCTCGACGAGGCAGCGGAAGTTCGGGGAGCCGGACTCCTCCTCGCCCTCGACGAGCAGCTTGAGGTGCACGGCGGGGGCCTCGGCGCCGGTCGCGGCGAGGTGGGCGCGGACGCCGAGGGTGTGGAAGAAGACCTGGCCCTTGTCGTCGGCGGCGCCGCGCGCGTACATGCGGCCGTCCTTGACGACCGGCTCGAAGGGCTCGGTGTGCCAGCCGTCGGCGAGGGCGGCGGGCTGGACGTCGTGGTGCCCGTACACGAGGACGGTGGGGGCGGCCGGGTCCGCGGCCGGCCAGTGCGCGAACACGGCGGGCGCGCCGCTGCCGTCGGCGGTCTCCCAGACCTCGGTCACCGGGAAGCCGGTCTCCTTGAGCTTCGCGGCGAGCCAGTCGGCGCTGCGGCGTACGTCGTCCGCGTGCTCGGGCTGGGCCGAGACGGAGGGGATGCGCAGCCACTCGGCGAGGTCGTCGAGGAAGGCCTCGCGGTGGGTGCCGATGTACGTGCGGACGACGTTGTCCGGGGTTTCGCTCATGGCCACGAGCCTAGCCGTCCGCCCGGGGGGTGCCGTCCGTGCCCGTTTTGCCTTGGAGGATCTGCTCAAGACGCTCGCGTCCGGGCAGGTCACGGGGCCGGATCACGCGGCCGCTGCGCACGTGCAGGAAGGCGGCGGAGACCCGGTCGAGGGGGGTGCCGGTGGCTTCGGCCCAGGCCAGTCGGTACACGGCGAGCTGGAGGGGATCGGCCTGGGTGGTACGGCCGGTCTTCCAGTCGACGACCTCGTACGAGCCGTCCGGGCCGCGGTACACGGCGTCGATCCGGCCGCGGATCACCCGGCCGGCGAGGGTGAGCTGGACCGGGGCCTCCATCCGGTACGGGACGCGCTCGGCGTACTCGCTGCGCTCGAAGGCGGCCTTGAGGGCGGCGAGGTCCGCCTCGTCGGCGACCTCCTGGTCGGAGCCGGGGAGGTCGGCGGCGGGGTCGAGGAGGTCGTCGAGCAGCGGCAGGGGCAGCTCGTCGAAGCGGGACTCGACCCAGGCGTGGAAACGGGTGCCCTGGCGCGCGGCGGGCTGCGGGGGCTTGGGCATGGGGCGGGCGAGCTCGCGTACGAAGCCCTGCTCGTCGGCGGCGAGGCGCAGGAGCTGGCTCGCGGACAGGGCGGAGGGCAACTCGACGTCCCGCACGGCTGCGCGCGAGCGGCGGAGCTCGCCCTCGAGGGCGTCGAGGTCCCGGTCCCACGAGGCCACCGCGCGGGCCTCCTCGGGGGTGAGGTCGCCGGCGCCGCTCCGCGCCGGGCCCTCCGGGACGGCGTGCGGGCCCCGGGCCCCGGGTACGGCGGCTTCGCCGGCCCAGAGGCCGTCCGGCTCCGGCCCGCCGGCCCGCATGCCTCCGGCCGTGGCGCCCCCGGCTGCGGACAGCCCGGCTTCCCCCGCCCAGAGGTCATCCACATCGGCGGCCGTGGCGCCGCCGGGGGCGGGACGTGCGGCCTCTCCCGCCCAGAGGTCGTCCTCGGCGGAGCGGGCGGACCCGGGCCGGAGGGTGCTCTCCCCCGCGGTGCCGGACAGCGGCTCCGCGGGGGACGGGGCTCCGCCCCACGGGTCGGCGGGCACGGCTTCGCCCGCCCACGGGCCGTCCCCGTCGGGGGACACCGCGGGCACGGCGGCCGGGGCCCCCGCCCGGGGACCCGCGCCGGGCCGCGCGGGCAGGGCTTCGCCCGCCCACGCGTCGTCCGCGGGAGGCAGGGGTTCGTCCTCGTACGACGGGTCCTCGCAGTCGGGGGGCCAGAGGTAGGGGTCCTCGGACGGGGACGGCGGCGGCGCGGGCGTGGCCAGGTGGGCTTCCACCAGGGCCGCCGCCCGGCGGCGCAGGGTCAGGGAGGCCGGGTCCAGGGGCAGGGGCCAGGAGTGGTCCGGGGCGGCATCGCCGGCCAGGGCCGGGTTCTCGGCGTCGGGTTCCGGTTCGTCCGCCCAGGCCTCGATCTCGCCGAACCCGGCCTCGCAGTGGGCGTAGAGGGCCTGGAGGAACGCCGAGGGTCCGCGGCGGCGCTTCTGGGTGGGGCCCCACCAGTGGCCGGAGGCCAGCAGGAGGGAGCGGGGCCGGGTGAACGTCACGTAGCCGAGTCGGAGCTCTTCGGTCTGCTTGTGGGTCTTCAGGGACGCCTTGAAGGACTTCAGGCCCGCCGAGGTCCACTCCGGGTCCCCCGGCAGCGTCGGGGCGTCGCCGCGCAGGGCGTACGGGAGCACCTTCGGGTACGCGGTCCAGGCCTCGGGGGCCTTCTCCTTCGGGAAGGAGCCCGCGCAGAGGTCGGGGACGACCACCACGTCCCACTCCAGGCCCTTGGACTTGTGGGCCGTGAGGACCTTCACCGTGTTCTCCCCGCCGGGGAGGGCGTGGTCGAGGCCCTTCTCGTACTGGGCGGCGGTGCGCAGGAAGCCCAGGAACGCCGGCAGGGTCGCTTCCCCGTCCAGGGCGGCGAAGCCCGCGGCGACGTCCATGAAGCTGGACAGGGTCTCGCGCCGGCGGGCCGCCAGGGCGTGCGGGGAGGCGGAGAGCTCCACGTCCAGGCCGGTGGTGGCGAGGACCCGGTGCAGGACGTCCATGAGGGGGTCCGCCAGCGAGCGGCGCAGGTCGCGGAGCTCCTGGGCGAGGTGCGCGAAGCGGACCCGGGCGGCCGCCGAGAACGGCAGGCCGTCGTCGGCCGCGCCGTCCAGGAAGGTCTCCAGGGCGTCGGCCAGGGACACGACCTCGGCCGGGTCGACGCCCTCGACCGCCGCCGCGAGCCGGCCGTCGGGCCCGGGGGCGGCGCCGGGGCGGGCCACCAGCTGCCGGGCCCGGCGCCCGAGGAGCGCCAGGTCGCGGGCGCCGATCCGCCAGCGGGGGCCGATGAGGAGGCGGACCAGGGCGGCGTTGGCGCCGGGGTCCTGGAGCACCTCGCAGACGGAGACGAGGTCGGCGACCTCGGGGAGGTGGAGGAGGCCGGACAGGCCCACGACCTCGACGGGGACGTCCCGGGCGACGAGGACGGCCTGGATGCGGGCGAAGTCGGCGGCCGAGCGGCACAGGACCGCGATCTCCCCGGGCTCCGTGCCGGTGCGCACCAGGTGGGCGACGGAGTCGCCGAGCCACTCCAGCTCCTCGGCGTGGGTGTTCAGCAGGGCGCAGCGGACCACGCCGTCGCGCTCGGCGCCGGGCGCGGGGCGCAGCGCCTCGACGCCCTCGTGCATGGCGCGCAGCGGGGCGGCGAGGCCGTTGGCGAGGTCGAGGAGGCGGCCGCCGCTGCGGCGGTTCTCGCTGAGCGAGAGGCGGGTGGCGGGGCGGCCGTCGGCGTGCGGGAAGTGCTCGGGGAAGTCGTCGAGGTTGGCGACGGAAGCGCCGCGCCAGCCGTAGATGGCCTGGCAGGGGTCGCCGACGGCGGTCACGGCGTGCCCGGTGCCGCCGCCGAAGAGCCCGGACAGCAGCAGCCGCTGGGCGACGGAGGTGTCCTGGTACTCGTCGAGGAGGACCACCCGGAACTCCTCGCGGAGCAGGGCACCGACTTCCGGGCGGGTGGTGGCGAGCCGGGCGGAGAGGGCGATCTGGTCGCCGAAGTCGAAGAGGTCGCGGGAGCGCTTGGCGACGCGGTAGCGGGAGACCAGTTCCAGCAGCTCCAGGCGGCCGCGTACCGCCTCGGGGACCTTGCGCAGGTCGTCGTTGGTGAGTCTGGCGCCGGCGAGCTCGTCGAGCAGGGCGGTGTCGTGGGCGCGCAGCGCGTCGGGCTCGACGAGGTGCTCGGAGAGTTCCCCGTCGAGCGCGAGGAGGTCGCTGACCAGGTCGGGGACGGACTTGGTGAGGGAGGGGTACGGGCCGGGGGCCTCGCGGAGCACCTTCGCGGCGAGCTGGAAGCGGGTGGCGTCGGCGAGGAGGCGGGCGCTGGGCTCCAGGCCGATGCGCAGGCCGTGGTCCTTGAGGAGCTGCCCGGCGAAGGCGTGGTAGGTGGAGATGCGGGGTTCGCCGCCCGCGGTGCCGGCCTCGACGTCGGCGGGGGAAGGGTCCGGGTCGGTGATCCCGGCGCGGGCGAGGGCCTTGCGGACGCGCTCGGCGAGCTCCCCGGCGGCCTTGTTGGTGAAGGTCAGGCCGAGGACCTGTTCGGGGGCGACCGTGCCCGTGCCGACCAGCCAGACGACGCGGGCGGCCATGACGGTGGTCTTGCCGGAGCCGGCGCCCGCGACGATGACCTGGGGGGCGGCGGGGGCGGTGACGCAGGCGAGCTGTTCGGGCGTGAACGGGATCCCGAGGAGCTCCTTGAGCTGCTCGGGATCGTCGAGGACGGGGGCGCGCCCGGACGCGTACGCGGTCACCTCAAAAGGCTAGCCGCCGCCACGGACACTCCCGGCCCGCGTCTCATTCCACGGTCTGGCGGCCCTCGGGCAGGGCGCTGCACGCGCTGCGGAAGGTGCAGCGGGTGCAGTGTTCGCCGGTGGCGGGGGCGAAGCGTTCGTCCAGCACCCGGCCCGCGGCGGTGGCCAGCAGGTCGCCGACCCATGCGCCGGAGCCGCCGCCGGAGAGGGGTTCCTGCGCCTGGATCTTCGGGACCTCGTCGCCGCCGTCGCGCTTCGCGGCGCCCTGGCGGAGCTGGACGAGTTCGGCGCCGCCCGGCTCGGGGCGGCGGCCGTCGAAGACCTCGTCGACGGCGCCCTCGCGGACGGCGAGCTGGTAGACGGCGAGCTGGGGGTGACGGGCGACCTCGTCCTTGGTGGGCGCGCCCTTGCCGGTCTTGAAGTCGACGACGTACGCGCGGCCCTGCGGGTCGGCCTCGACCCGGTCCATGGAGCCGCGGATGCGTACGGCGTACTCGCCCGCGTCGAGGGTGACGTCGAAGTCGTGCTCGGTGGCGACGGCGGACCGGCCGCCGCGGTCGGTGGTGTGCCAGCGCAGGAAGCGTTCGAGGGCGGCGCGGGCATTGTCCTTCTCCTGGCGGGACTTCCAGGGGGCGTCGAAGGCGAGGGCGTCCCAGACGGAGTCGAGGCGTTCCATGAGGACGGCGAGGTCGGCGGGGGTGCGGCCGGAGGCGACCTCGTCGGCGAGGACGTGGACGACGTTGCCGAAGCCCTGGGCGGCGCTGGAGGGGGTGTCGGCCTTGACCTCGCGGCCCAGGAACCACTGGAGGGAGCAGGTGTTGGCGAGCTGGTCCAGTGCGCTGCCGGAGAGGGTGACGGGGCGGTCCCGGTCGCGCAGGGGCACGGTGGAGGCGGTGGGCTCGTACAGGCCCCACCAGCGCTGCGGGTGGGCGGCGGGGACCAGCGGCCGGTCCTCGTCGTCGGTGAGCGCGGCGAGCCGGGCGAGGCGGCGGGCGGCGGCGTCGCGCAGGGCGGGCGAGGCGTCGGGGTCGACGGTGGTGGCGCGGAGTTCGGCGACGAGGGCGGGGACGGCGAGGGGGCGGCGGGGGCGGCCGGTGACGTCCTTGGGGGTGACGCCGAGTTCGGTGAGGAAGCGCGAGGGCTGGTCGCCGTCCTCGGCGGGGGCCTTGACGGCGGTGACGACGAGGCGGTGGCGGGCGCGGGTCGCGGCGACGTAGAACAGCCGCCGCTCCTCGGCGAGGAGGGCGCCGGGGGTGAGGGGTTCGGCGAGGCCGTCCCGGCCGATGCGGTCGGCTTCGAGGAGGGAGCCGCGGCGGCGCAGGTCGGGCCAGAGCCCTTCCTGGACCCCGGCGACGACGACGAGGCCCCACTCCAGGCCCTTGGAGCGGTGCGCGGTCATGAGCCGTACGGCGTCGGGGCGTACGGCGCGGCCGGTGAGGGTGTCGGCCGCGATGTCCTCGGCCTCCAGCTGTTCGAGGAAGTTGAGCGCGCCGCGGCCGCCGGTGCGTTCCTCCGCGCGGGCGGCGTTGTCGAAGAGGGCGCAGACGGCGTCGAGGTCCCGGTCGGCGTTGCGGCCGGAGGTGCCGCCGCGGCGGGCCTGCCGTTCGAGGCGCTGCGGCCAGGGGGTGCCGTCCCAGAGGGTCCAGAGGGCCTCTTCGGCGGTGCCGCCGCCCTGGAGGAGCTCGCGGGTCTTGCGCAGGAGCAGGCCGAGGCGCTGGGCGCCGCGGGCGTGCGCGGGGTCGTGCGCGGTGAGCCGTTCGGGCTCGGCGAGGGCGCGGGCCAGCAGGACGTCGGAGGGGGCGGGTACGGCGACCCCGGCGGCCCGCTCCTCGTCGCGCAGCGCCCGCCCGAGCCGGCGCAGGTCGGCGGCGTCCATTCCGCCGAGCGGCGAGGTGAGCAGCACGACGGCGTCCTCGACCCCGACCCACCCGTCGGCGTCGGCGGCCGCGGCGTCCTCGGGGGCGGTGCCGCCCCGCGCGCCGGCGTCGGCGTCCGCGTCCGCGTCCGGACGAGGCTCCGGCCCGTCCGGCCCGTCCGGCCCGTCCGGCCCGTCCGCCCCGAGGTCGCGAGCGGGCTCGCGCTCCTCGGCGGCGGCGCCGGGACCGGGCAGGCCCGCGCCGGCGGAACCGGCCGCGTCCGCGTCCGGGTCCGTGCCCGGCCGGGCGGCGGCGGACGCCGTGAGGCGGAGGGCCGTCAGGAGGGGGGCGACCGCCGGCTCGTGGCGGAGGGGGGCGGACCCCGCGTCCGTTTCCGCCGGGACGCCCGCCGCGATCAGGGCGCGGCGCATCGCCGGGAGGGTGCGCCCGCCCGCGCGGACCAGGACGGCCATGTCCCGCCACGGCACGCCGTCCTCCAGGTGGGCCCGGCGCAGGATGTCGGCGATGTTGTCGAGCTCGGCGCCGGCGGTGGGGTACGTGTACACCTCCACGCTGCCGCCCTCCCGCGCCGGTTCCAGCGACCGGTGCGCGCGGACGGCGGCGGCGGGAAGGCGCGGGACCGGCATGCGGGTGGTGAGGAGGCGGGTGGCGGCCAGCAGGGCCGAGCCCGAGCGGCGGCCGACCGTCAGTGCCCGGACCCGCGCGCCGGGGAAGGCCGACTCGAAGTCGAGGACGTTGTTGATGTCGGCGCCGCGGAACGCGTAGATCGACTGGTCGGGGTCGCCGAAGGCGACCAGCGTCCCGGCCGGCCCGTTCAGCGCGCGCAGCAGCCGCAGCTGGGAGGCGTCGGTGTCCTGGTACTCGTCCACGTAGATCACGTCGTACGCGGAGGCGAGGGACGGCGTGGTCTCCGCCAGCAGGACGGCCCGGTGCAGGAGTTCGGCGTAGTCCAGGGAGCCCTGGAGGTCGAGGACGTCGAGGTACTCGGAGAGGAAGGCGGCGGCCGCCTTCCAGTCGGGGCGGCCGATGCGGTCGGCGAAGTCCGCGAGGGCCCGCGGTCCCAGGCCCAGCTCGCGGGCGCGGGCCAGGACGGCGCGGACCTCGTCCGCGAAGCCGCGCGTGGTCAGCGCGGCCCGCAGGTCGTCCGGCCAGCGGATCGACCGCAGCCGCCGCTGGCCCTCCAGCAGGGTGCGGACCATCACGTCCTGCTCGGGGCCGGACAGCAGCCGCAGCGGGTCGGCGAAGAGCTCGTGGTCCTGGTGGGCGCGGACCAGGCCGTAGCAGAAGGAGTGGAAGGTGGTGGCCTGCGGGGCGCGGGCGCCGCCGAGCCGCAGCGCGGCGCGGTCGCGCAGTTCCACGGCCGCCTTCCGGCCGAAGGTCAGGATCAGGATCCGCGCGGGGTCGGTGCCGGCCTCGACCCGGGCGGCGGCCGCCTCGACGAGGGTCGTGGTCTTGCCGGTGCCCGGTCCGGCGAGGACCAGCAGCGGTCCCCGGGTGTGATCAACCACCGCGCGCTGCGCTGCGTCCAGCACAGGGACGGCCACCTGCCGAGACCCGGTCCGCACCAGGCGGTACGCGTCAGGGGTCCGCGTACGCCGCTCCGAGCGGCCGGGAGAAGAGGTGATCACGTGGGGTGCCGGTCCTGGTGGGTCTGCGGGCGGTGCTGCGGTCTGGCCGACGGCCGCGGCGGTCGGGGGGACCTCGGCCGCGTACGCCGAAGAGGCAACGCTACGCCAACCGCGCCGGCCCCCGCAGTCCGTCCCGCCGGGGCGGGGCGTCGTCCGGGAGGCCGTCGGCGTCGTCCTCCGTACGGGCCTTCGACCCGCCACCGGCGTCTCGTATGCCGGAAGCTGTCAGGTGTGAGCCTCGTCGCCCCCGTCCCCGCCGTCGCGCCCGTCCCAGCGCGCCCGCCGCATGGCCAGGCGGGGCTCGCCGGAGGGGGTCTCGCGCAGCGGGGTGCCCTCGGTGCGGTAGTGCTCCAGGGCGCGCCGCTCGCTGCCGGGCAGGGGTACGCCGTCCGCCCGCACCACGCGCCACCAGGGGACGGCTCCGCCGTACAGGGCCATGACACGCCCGACTTGGCGCGGGCCGCCCTCGCCGAGCCACTCGGCGACGTCGCCGTAGGTCATCACCCGGCCGGGCGGAATCCGCTCGGCCACCTCCAGTACCCGCTCCGCGTAGGCGGGCAGCTCTTCGCTCATTCGGCACATGGTGCCGGACGCCCCGGCCGCTCCGGTGGAAGCTTTCCTTCCGTACCGGCTCGCACCCTGCTGCCCCGCGCGGCCGCCCGTCCGTGCCACCATCTTCCGGGCGGTGACTGGTGATACGTGATCAAGAAGAGACGGATGTGACGGCGAAGGAGCGGGTCGTGAGCCCTCCGGACGGCGCGGCGAGGGGCGATGACGCGCGCCCGGACGAGGCGCATCCCGACGACCCGCCCGGCCACACGCCGACGGCGGCCGACCGCGTCGAGGTGGACGAGCCGCTGCTCGCCGCCCGCGTGCACCGGCCCTCCGATCTGGTGCGTCTCCTCGCGGGCATCCTCGGCATCGCCGTCGTGCTCGGCATCGCCGCCTTCGCCCACGGCACCACCGCCGGCCTGGAGCAGGACATCACCCAGGGCACCGGCCAGGCGCCCGACGTCCTCATCAAGGTCGCGGGGCTGGTGTCGAGCATCGCCGTGCTCCTCGTGCCGGTGGCCTTCGCCATCGAGCGGCTGATCAAACGCGACGGGCTGCGCATCGCCGACGGCGTCCTCGCCGCCGTCCTCGCGCACGGTGTGACGCTCGCCACCGACCTGTGGGTGTCCCAGGGCGCCCCCGAGACCATCCAGGACGCCCTGACCCGCGCCACGGGCACGGCCGGCGCGTCCACGGACCCGGTGCACGGGTACCTCGCGCCGGTGATCGCGTACATGACGGCCGTCGGGATGACCCGGCGGCCGCGCTGGCGGGTCGCGCTGTGGGTGGTGCTGCTGCTGGACGCCTTCGCGATGCTGGTCAGCGGCTACACCACGCCGTTCTCGATCATCCTGACGGTGCTGATCGGCTGGAGCGTGGCGTACGGGACCCTGTACGCGGTCGGCTCGCCGAACGTCCGGCCCACCGGGCAGAACCTCCTCGCCGGGCTGCGCCGCGTCGGCTTCCAGCCGGTCAGCGCCATGCGCGCGGAGGCCCAGGACGGGGACGGCACCGAGGCAGGCGACCGGGGCCGGCGGTACCACGTCACGCTGGAGGACGGGCCCCCGCTGGACGTCACCGTCGTGGACCGCGAGCAGCAGGCGCAGGGCTTCTTCTACCGGGTCTGGCGGCGGATGACCCTGCGCGGGATCACCACCCGGCGCAGTATCCAGTCCCTGCGCCAGGCGCTGGAGCAGGAGGCCCTGCTCGCCTACGCCGCGATCGCGGCGGGGGCGAACGCGCCGAAGCTGATCGCCACCTCCGAGCTGGGTCCGGACGCCGTGATGCTCGTCTACGAGCACCTGGGCGGCCGCAACCTGGACGCGCTCGCCGACGAGGAGATCACCGACGAGCTGAGCCGCAACGCGTGGGAGCAGGTACGGGCCCTCCAGTCGCGCCGGATCGCGCACCGCCGGCTCACGGGGGACGCGCTGGTGGTGGATCGTTCCGGCAGGGTGATCCTCACGGACCTGCGGGGCGGTGAGATCGCGGCCGGCGACCTGGTGCTGCGGATGGACATCGCGCAGCTGCTGACCACGCTCGGCCTGCGGGTAGGCGCGGAGCGGTCGGTCGCCTCGGCGGTGTCGGTGCTCGGGCCGGACGCGGTGGCGGACTGCCTGCCGCTGCTCCAGCCGATCGCCCTGAGCCGCTCCACCCGGGCGACGCTGCGGCGGCTCGCCCGGGAGCGCGCCGACCGGCAGCGGGAAGCGGTACTGGAGTCCTCGCGGGCGGCGAAGGCGGCCCGCGAGGCCGCCGGAGCGGGCGGCGGGGAGACGGCGAGCGCCGCCGCCGACCGCAAGGCGGAGAAGCGGGCGCTGGACGACGCGCTGGAGGGGGCGCGGGAGGAGGACCTGCTGAGTCAGATCCGCCGGCAGGTGCTGCTGATCCGCCCGCAGGCGCCGGTGGAACCGGCCCGGCTGGAACGGATCAGGCCACGCACCCTGGTGTCGTTCATCGCGGGTGCATTCGGCGCGTACTTCCTGCTGACGCAGCTGACGCACGTGGACTTCGCGACGATCGTCGGGGAGGCGCAGTGGGGCTGGGTCGGGGCGGCGCTCGCGTTCTCGGCGGTGACGTACGTGGCGGCGGCGATGAGCCTGCTGGGCTTCGTCCCGGAGCGGGTTCCCTTCCTGCGGACGGTCGTCGCGCAGGTCGCGGGGTCGTTCGTGAAGCTGGTGGCCCCGGCGGCGGTGGGCGGCGTCGCGCTGAACACCCGGTTCCTCCAGCGGGCGGGGGTCCGGCCGGGGCTGGCCGTGGCGAGCGTCGGCGCGTCGCAGCTGTTCGGGCTGGCCAGCCACATCCTGCTGCTGCTGGCCTTCGGCTACCTGACGGGCACCGAGAAGACCCCGGAGATGACGCCGTCCAGGACGGTCATCGCGGGTCTGCTGACGGTGGCGGTGCTGGTGCTGGTCGTCACGGCGGTGCCGTTCCTGCGGAAGTTCGTGGTGACGCGGGTGCGGGCGCTGTTCGCGGGCGTGGTGCCGCGCATGCTGGACGTGCTCCAGCGGCCGCAGAAGCTGGTGACGGGCATCGGCGGGATGCTGCTGCTGACCGGCTGCTTCGTGATGTGCCTGGACGCCTCGATCCGCGCCTTCGGGGGCGGCGAGGCCATCAGCTACGCGAGCATCGCGGTGGTGTTCCTCGCGGGCAACGCGCTCGGCTCGGCGGCGCCGACGCCGGGCGGTATGGGCGCGGTGGAGACGACCTTGACGCTGGGTCTGATCGCGGCGGGGCTGGAGAAGGAGGTCGCGATCTCGGCGGTGCTGCTGTTCCGTCTGATGACGTTCTGGCTCCCGGTGCTGCCGGGGTGGCTGTCGTTCAACTACTTGACCCGCAAGGAGGCCATCTAGGCCCGGCGGGCGGAGACCGCGTCACGGAGGGGCGGCCAGGGTCAGGGTCGTCAGGAGGGCCGTCGCGCAGGCGAGTTCCGTCGCGCCGATCGCCGCCGGGCGCAGGGCGCGGGACGGGAGCGCGGCCGCTCGGGCCAGGTAGGCGGCGAAGGGCAGGGCCAGCCACGGGGAGAGGAGCGCGGCGGCCGGGAGCGCCGCCGCGTGGTAGGCCACCGAGCCCCGCCGGTACGCCCGGGAGCCCCGTTCCCTGATCATCGTCTTCACGTACGGCACCGTCCCCGCGAAGTACAGCAGGCACGCCACCGCCGCGGGCCACGCCCCGCCCGGGGCGAGTCCGCCGAGCCGGGCCGCGACCAGGGTCATGCCGCAGGCCGGGACCACCGCCGCCAGGCCGTTGGCCAGCGCCCGTTCCCGGCCCCGCCACGCGTACCGGGTGTTCACCGCCATGAACGGCAGGGCCGCCGCGCCCGCGAGCAGCAGCCAGGGGTGCGCGAGCACCAGCGGGGCCGCCACGACCGCGCAGGCACCGCCGAGGACGAGCGCCGGAAGGGTGTGCCGCCGCGCCGACCGCAGTCCTCGCGCGTGCAGCCGCAGCCACTGCTGGGCGTGGAAGACCGCCGCGTACCCGAGGAGCCAGGCGGCGAGCAGCAGCGCGTGCTCCCGGCCGGGGTGGGGGGCGAGGAGGGTGCCGGCGAGGAAGGGCACGACCAGCATCGCCCACGCCCCGTGCTGGTCGGGAATCCAGTTCCGCGCCCGTTTCCGCGTCTGTTTCCGCGTGCGTGTCCGTGGCATGCAATCCATCCTTCCATCAAAGCAAATCGGAGTTTTTCCGCGTGATTTGATTTCGCCTTTCCCCGGCCACTCGGCCCGGCGAAGAGCGGAAGTTGGTCACCCTCCGCCGGGACCTTTGCCGCCCGTCGCCCCGTTCCGACGGGCGTAGCGTCGACGCGTGGTCCCCCTTTCCCCGGACCGCCCAACCATCCCGTTTTCCGGTCGCCTGGAGGGTCACCTTGGACGCGCGTGATTCCGTCGATTCAGCCGTCGATTCGCTCGTCAGGGCGGGCGGCTTCTTCACCCGGGCCGAGGTCTCCGACGACCTGCGCACGGTGCACCGGACCGGCGGCCGGGCCGCCGAGGCCTTCTACCGCGACCGGTGGAGCCACGACAAGGTGGTGCACTCCACGCACGGCGTGAACTGCACCGGTTCCTGCCGCTGGAAGGTGTTCGTCAAGGACGGGATCATCACCTGGGAGACCCAGGCCACCGACTACCCCTCCGTCGGCCCCGACCGGCCCGAGTACGAGCCCCGCGGCTGTCCGCGCGGCGCCTCGTTCTCCTGGTACTCGTACTCCCCCACCCGGGTGCGCTACCCGTACGTGCGCGGGGCGCTGCTGGAGATGTACCGCGAGGCCAAGGCGCGGCTCGGCGACCCGGTCCTCGCCTGGGCCGACGTCCAGGCCGACCCCGGGCGCCGCCGCCGCTACCAGCGGGCGCGCGGCAAGGGCGGGCTGGTCAGGGCCGGCTGGGACGAGGCCGTCGAGATCATCGCCGCCGCCCATGTGCACACCGTCAAGGAGCACGGCCCGGACCGGGTCGCCGGCTTCTCCCCGATCCCCGCGATGTCGATGGCCTCGCACGCCGCCGGCGCCCGCTTCCACTCCCTCATCGGCGCGCCGATGCTGAGCTTCTACGACTGGTACGCGGACCTGCCGGTCGCCTCCCCGCAGGTGTTCGGCGACCAGACCGACGTCCCGGAGTCGGGCGACTGGTGGGACGCCGCGTACCTGATGATGTGGGGCTCGAACGTCCCCGTCACCCGCACTCCCGACGCGCACTGGATGGCCGAGGCCCGTTACCGCGGGCAGAAGGTGGTGACGGTTTCCCCGGATTTCGCGGACAACACGAAATTCGCCGACGAGTGGATGCACCCGCATCCCGGCACGGACGGTGCGCTGGCCCTGGCGATGGGCCACGTCATCCTGAAGGAATTCTTCGTGGAGAAGGAGACCCCTTTCTTCACGGATTACGTCCGCCAGTACACGGACCTGCCTTTCCTGGTCTCCCTCCGGGAAACGGAGCACGGTCTCGTGCCGGGCAAGTTCGTCACCGCCGCCGATCTCGGGCAGGACACCGAGAACGCCGCGTGGAAGACCGTCCTGGTCGACGACGCCACCGGCGAGCCGGTCGTCCCGAACGGCACCCTCGGCCACCGCTGGGGCGGGAACGAGACCCCGGAGTGGAACCTGGACCTCGGCGGCACCGTCCCCCGGCTGACCCTGCTGGGGGAGGGCGAGAGCGCCGAGATCGTGCTCCCCCGCTTCGAGGACGACCAGCGGGGCGGCACCGTACGCCGCGGGGTGCCCGTCCGCCGCCTCGGCGGCGGGCTCGTGACCACCGTCTTCGACCTGATGCTCGCCCAGTACGGGGTGGCCCGCGCGGGCCTGCCCGGCGAGTGGCCCGCCGGCTACGAGGACGCCTCCCAGCCCGGCACCCCCGGCTGGCAGGAGTCGCTGACCTCGGTGCCCGCCGCGCAGGCGGCCCGGGTGGCGCGGGAGTTCGCGGAGACCGCCGAGCGCTCCGGGGGCCGCTGCATGATCCTGATGGGGGCCGGCACGAACCACTGGTTCCACTCGGAGACCATCTACCGTTCCTTCCTCGCCCTGCTCACCCTCACCGGCTGCCAGGGCCGCAACGGCGGCGGCTGGGGCCACTACGTCGGCCAGGAGAAGTGCCGCCCGGTCACCGGCTGGGCCACCCTCGCCGCCGCCTCCGACTGGTCGCGCCCGCCGCGCCAGATGATCGGCGCGGCCTGGTTCTACCTGCACACCGGGCAGTGGCGCTACGACACCCTCCCCGCGGAGGCGCTGGCCTCCCCGCTCGCCGAGGGCGCCTTCGACGGCATGAGCGGCGCGGACTGCCTGGCCGCGAGCGCCCGCATGGGCTGGATGCCCTCGTACCCGACCTTCGACCGCAACCCCCTGGAGCTGGGCGAGGGCGCCGACCCGGTGGGCGACGCGGTGCGCGCGCTGGAGGAGGGCACGCTCGGCTTCGCCGGCGAGGACCCCGACGACCCGCGCAACTGGCCGCGCGTGCTGAACGTGTGGCGGGCCAACCTCCTGGGTTCCAGCTCCAAGGGCAACGAGTACTTCCTGAAGCACCTGCTCGGCACGCACTCCAACCTCCCTGACGACGGGCCGCGCTGCACGCCCAGGGACGTCGTCTACCGGGAGGAGGACGTGGAGGGGAAGCTCGACCTGCTGATGTCGATGGACTTCCGGATGACGTCCACGACCCTGCTGTCGGACGTGGTCCTGCCCGCCGCCACCTGGTACGAGAAGCACGACCTGTCCTCCACGGACATGCACCCCTTCCTGCACGCCTTCACCCCGGCCGTGGATCCGCCCTGGCAGGCCCGCTCCGACTACGACGCCTTCCGACTCATCGCCGAGCGCTTCGGGGAGCTGGCCGCCATCCACCTCGGCGTACGCCGGGACCTGGTGGCGACCGCCCTCCAGCACGACACCCCGGGCGGCGAGATGGCCCAGCCGGGCGGGGTGGCGCTGGACTGGTCGAAGGGCGAGTGCGAGCCCGTGCCCGGCCGGACGATGTACAGCCTGGCGGTGGTCGAGCGGGACTACGGGGCGGTCGGCGAGAAGTTCGCCGCGCTGGGCCCGCTCGTCGACCGGCTCGGCGTGACGACGAAGGCGATCACCTTCGACGTGGCCGAGGAGATCGCGTACCTCGGCGAGAAGAACGGCCTGGTCAGAGCCGGCGCCGGTGAAGGCCGCCCCCGCCTGGACACCGCGGAGCGGGCCTGTGAGGCCATCCTCGCCCTGTCCGGGACGAGCAACGGCCGCCTCGCCACCCAGGGGTTCGAGACCCTGGAGAAGAAGGTCGGCACGCGCATGGCGCACCTGGCCGCCGAGGCGGAGGGCAAGCGGATCGGCTTCGCCGACACCCAGGCCCGCCCGGTACCGGTGATCACCTCGCCGGAGTGGTCGGGGTCGGAGTCCGGCGGGCGCCGCTACACCGCCTTCACCGTCAACACCGAGCACCTCAAGCCGTGGCACACCCTCACCGGCCGCCAGCACTTCTTCATCGACCACGACTGGCTGCACGAGGTCGGGGAGTCGCTGCCCGTCTACAAGCCGCCGCTGAACATGCACACCCTGTACGGGGAGCCCGAACTCGGCGTCGTCGACCAGAAGTCGGTCGCCGTCCGGTACCTGACCCCGCACAACAAGTGGGCCATCCACAGCCAGTACCAGGACAACCTGTACATGATGACCCTGGGCCGCGGCGGCCAGACGGTGTGGATGTCCCCGCAGGACGCCGAGGCGATCGGGGTCGCCGACAACGACTGGATCGAGGCGGTCAACCGCAACGGCGTGGTCACCGCCCGCGCGATCGTCTCCCACAAGATGCCGCCCGGCACGGTCTACATGAACCACGCGCAGGAGCGCACGGTCGGCGTGCCGAAGACCGAGAAGACGGGCCGCCGCGGCGGCATCCACAACTCGCTGACCCGGGTGATGCTCAAGCCCACCCACCTCATCGGCGGCTACGCCCAGCTGACCTGGGCCTTCAACTACCTGGGCCCGACCGGCAACCAGCGCGACGAGGTGACGGTCATCCGCCGCCGCGACCAGAAGGTGGAGTTCTGACATGCGGGTGATGGCACAGGTCGCGATGGTCATGAACCTCGACAAGTGCATCGGCTGCCACACCTGTTCGGTCACCTGCAAGCAGGCGTGGACCAACCGGCAGGGCACCGAGTACGTCTGGTTCAACAACGTCGAGACCCTCCCCGGCCAGGGCTACCCCCGCCGCTGGGAGGACCAGGAGAAGTGGAAGGGCGGCTGGGAGCGGACCCGCTCCGGCCGGCTGCGCCTCAAAGCCGGCGGCCGCCTCGCGAAGCTCGGCAAGATCTTCGCGAACCCGGAGATGCCGGAGATCGACGACTACTACCAGCCCTGGAGCTACGAGTACAAGAACCTCACCGACGCCCCGGCGGGCGACGACCTCCCCACCGCCCGGCCCGTCTCCCAGCTCACCGGCGAGCCCCTGGACACCATCCGGTGGGGCCCCAACTGGGACGACAACCTCGGCGGCGCCCCCGCGCACGCGCCGAAGGACCCGGTCGTGGAGAAGATCCGCGAGGAGGTCGGGGAGAGGATCCGCTTCGAGTTCGAGCAGAGCTTCATGTTCTACCTCCCCCGGATCTGCGAGCACTGCCTGAACCCGGCGTGCGTCTCCTCCTGCCCCTCGGGCGCGATGTACAAGCGGGAGGAGGACGGCATCGTCCTCGTGGACCAGGACCGCTGCCGCGGCTGGCGCATGTGCGTGACCGGGTGCCCCTACAAGAAGGTGTACTTCAACCACCGCACCGGCAAGGCCGAGAAGTGCACCTTCTGCTTCCCCCGCGTCGAGGTCGGCATGCCCACCGTCTGCTCGGAGACCTGCGTGGGACGGATGCGCTACCTCGGGGTCATGCTCTACGACGCCGACAAGGTCGCCGAGGCCGCCGCCGTCGAGGACGAGCACGACCTCTACCCCGCCCAGCTGGAGTGCTTCCTCGACCCGCACGACCCGGACGTGGTCGCCGCCGCCCGCGCGGCCGGCCTGACCCGGGAGTGGATCGAGGCCGCGCGGCGCTCCCCCGTCTACGACCTGATCGCCACCTACCAGGTCGCCCTCCCCCTCCACCCGGAGTACCGGACGGTGCCGATGGTCTGGTACGTGCCCCCGCTCTCCCCCGTCGTCGAGGCGGTCGCCGCCACCGGCAGCGACGGCGAGGACGCCGGGAACCTCTTCGGCGCCATCGACGCCCTGCGCATCCCCGTGGAGTACCTCGCGGAGGTCCTCACGGCCGGGGACACCCACGTCGTGGAGGCCGTACTGCACCGGATGGCGGCCATGCGCGCCTACATGCGGAAGATCAACCTCGGTGAGGAGCGGGACGAGTCGATCGCCGGCGCCGTCGGCCTGACCGGCGCCGAGATGGAATACATGTTCCGCCTCCTCGCCATCGCCAAGCTCGAAGACCGCTTCGTGATCCCGACGGCGGCCCGCGCCGACGCCGACGCCCTCGCCGCCTCCCACCCCCTGGACGGCGGGTGCCCCGTCGGGGAGCGGCCCGGGAAGCCCCGCGTGATGCTCAACCTCGGCCCCACCAGGAGGAGCTCGTGACCCCCGAAGCCCTCGTCCGCCTCGTCGCGGGCTGCGTCCTGCAGTACCCCGGCGACCGCTTCCACGACGAACTGCCCCGGCTGCGCGCCGCCCTCGGCGGGGCGCCCGCCGGACCGGCCGCGCTGCTCGGCTCGTTCCTCGACGAGGCCGAGGGGCTGTCCCCGATCGCGCTGTGCGAGCGGTACACCTCCACCTTCGACACCCGCAACCGGCGCTGCCTGTACCTGACCTGGTGGACGGACGGCGACACGCGCCGGCGCGGACTGTCCCTCGTACGGCTGAAGCGGATCTACCGGGACTTCGGGCTGGAGTACGCGGACGAGGAGCTGCCCGACTTCCTGCCCGCGGCCCTGGAGTTCGCCGCGCTGCGCGAGGAGGCCGGCACCGAGCTGCTCCAGGAGCACCGGGCCGGGCTGGAGCTGCTGCGGCTCGCGCTCGCCGAGTCCGCCAGCCCGTACACCCGGGTGCTGGAGGCCGTCTGCGCGACGCTGCCCGGCCCGTCCCCCGAGACGAAGGCCGAGGCGAAGGCCCTCGCCCGGAGCGGGCCGCCGCAGGAGCTGGTGGGCGCGGGCTCCCCGCTCGAACCCTTCGGGCCCGGTACCGACCGGCCGGCCGACCTCCCGTGGCCCACCCTCCCGGAAAGGAAGACGGCCTGATGGACCTCCTCCTGTGGGGCGTGCTGCCGTACGTCTCGATCGCCCTGCTCGTCGCCGGCACGGTCTGGCGGGCCCGCTACGACGCCTTCGGCTGGACCACCCGCTCCTCCCAGCTGTACGAGTCGCGGCTGCTGCGGATCGGCTCCCCCCTCTTCCACTTCGGCATGCTCTTCGTGGTCCTCGGCCACGTGGTGGGCCTGCTGGTCCCGAAGGAGTGGACCGACGCAGCCGGGCTGAGCGACCACGCCTACCACCTGCTCGCCGTCTCCACCGGAGCGGTGGCGGGCGTCGCGGCCGCCGCCGGCATCGGGATCCTGGTGTACCGCCGGTTCACGGTGCCCGCCGTACGCCGCGCCACCCTGCGCGGCGACCACCTCATGTACGCGGTCCTGCTCGGCGCGATGCTGCTGGGCCTGACCGCGACCGTCCTGAACTCCACCGGGCGGACCGGCGGCTACGACTACCGCGAGGGCGTCTCGGTCTGGTTCCGCAGCCTGTTCGCCCTCTCCCCCGACTACCACCTGATGGCGGGCGCCCCGCTCGCCTTCAGGCTGCACGTCCTCTTCGGCTTCACCCTCTTCGCGCTGATCCCGTACTCGCGGCTGGTGCACATGTTCTCCGCACCGCTGAAGTACCTCTTCCGCCCGTTCGTCGTCTACCGCAAGCGGGACCCGCGGCTGACGTCCAACCGCCCCGACCGGCGCGGATGGGAGCGGGTGTCATGAGCACCCGCACCCCGCGCGGCGTCGTGCGCACGCCCCGCCACGACGCCGCCGAGCGGCCCTTCCTGGTGATCTGGGAGGCCACCCGCGCCTGCCGGCTGGCCTGTCTGCACTGCCGGGCCGAGGCGCGGACCGCCCGCGACCCCGGCGAGCTCGACGGGGCGGACGCCCGCCGGGTCATGGACCAGACCGCCGCCTTCGGCCGGCCCGCCCCGCTGTTCGTGATCACCGGCGGCGACCCCTTCGAGCGCCCCGACCTCACCGACCTCATCGCGTACGGAACCTCGCTGGGCCTGCGCGTCGCCGTCTCCCCCTCCGGTACGCCCACCCTGACCCGGGAGAACCTCCGGGCGGTGCGCGACGCCGGCGCGGTGGCGCTCTCGCTCTCCGTGGACGGTTCCACCCCCGAGCGGCACGACGCCTTCCGCGGCGTGCCCGGGGTCTGGGACCGGACCCTGGAGGGCTGGCGGGCCGCCCGCGAACTCGGACTCAAGGTGCAGGTCAACACCACGGTCAGCCGGCGCGGCCTGGAGGACCTCGCGGACATCGCCGCCCTGGTGCGGCGCGAGGGCGCGATGCTCTGGTCGGGCTTCGTCCTGGTACCGGCCGGGCGCGCCCGGCGGCTGGACGCGCTCACCCCGGCGGAGACCGAGGACGTCCTGCACTTCCTCTACGACTGCGGGGCGGTCCTCGCCACCAAGACCACCGAGGGCCACCACTTCCGCCGGGTCGTGCTCCAGCGCACGGTCCTCGAAGAGCACGGCGAACGGCCCGTGCTGGGGCCCCTGTACGAGCGGCTGCGCGTCCGCGCCGGCCGGCTGGGCCTCTTCGACGGGGAACGCCGGGCGGTGCGCAGGCCGCCGCTGGACGTGTCCTCGGGGCGCGGCTTCGTCTTCGTGTCGCACACCGGCGAGGTGCACCCCAGCGGTTTCCTGCCGCTGTCGGCGGGCAACGTGAAGGACCGCCCGCTGCCGGAGCTCTACCGGGACTCCCCGCTGTTCACCTCGCTCCGCGATCCGGCGCTGCTGCGCGGAAGGTGCGGGGCGTGCGAGTTCAAGTCCGTGTGCGGGGGTTCACGTTCCCGCGCGTACGGCTCCGCCCGGGACGTGCTCGCCGAGGACCCGTACTGCGCGTACGAGCCCGGCAGCTTCCCGTACCAGGAGGAACTGCGGCGCCTGACCGGCGGCGCCGCCGGAAGGAGCACACCGTGCGTTCGGTGATCGTCGTGGGCGGCGGCATCAGCGGTCTGGCCGCCGCCTGGGAACTGCGGGGCACGGCGGACGTCACCGTGCTGGAGGCCCACGCCCGGGTCGGCGGGAAGCTGCGTACCGGCACCATCGCCGGGGTCGCCGTCGACGAGGGCGCCGAGTCCCTGATGGCGCTGCGGCCGGAGGCCGTGGAACTGGCCGCGGCCGTCGGCCTCGGCGACGCGCTGTGCGACCCCGCCCGCTCGGCCACCACCGTCTGGACGGGCGCGGCGCTGCGCCCGCTGCCGCCCGGGCACGTGATGGGCGTACCGGCCGATCCGGCGGCGCTGGCCGGCACCGGGCTGCTCTCGGCGGAGGGCCTCGACCGGATGGAGCGGGAGGAGACCCTCCCCGCGGTCCCCCTCACCGGGGACTGCTCGGTGACGGAGTACCTGGCCGCCCGCTTCGGCCGGGAGCCGGTGGACCGGCTGGTCGAGCCGCTGCTCGGCGGGGTGTACGCGGGCCGCGCCGACCGGCTGTCGCTGCGGGCGGCGATGCCCCGGATCGCGGCCGTCGCGGAGCGGGGCGAGCCGCTGCTGCCGGCGCTGCGCCGGATGCGGGCGGCAGCGGCGGCCCGCGCGGCGGGCCCGGCCCCCTCGGCCGTCCGGGGCGTGGCCGGCGGCACGGGCCTCTTCCCGCACGCGGTGGCCCGGGCCTCGGGGGCGCGGATCCTCACCGGGACAGCGGCCCGCTCGCTGGAGCGGCTGCCGGACGGCCGGTGGCGGGTCGGGGCGATGACGGCCGACGGCCCGCTGACGCTGGAGGCGGACGGCGTGGTCCTGGCCGTGCCGGCCTTCGCGGCGGCACCGCTGCTGCGGCCGCACGCACCGCTCGCCGAGGCGGAACTCGCGGCGGTCCCGCACGCCTCGACGGCGGTCGTCACCCTGCTGTTCTCACGGAGCCGGGCCCACTCCCTCCCGGACGGCAACGGCTTCCTGGTGCCGCCGGCCGACGGGCACACCCTGAAGGCGGCTTCCTTCCTGTCCAACAAGTGGGCCTGGCTGCGGGACGCGGCCCCCGCGGAGTTCGTGGTGCGCGCGTCCGTCGGCCGGATCGGCGAGGAACGCCTGCTGGAGCGCCCCGACCGCCACCTCGTCCGCACGGTGATGGCCGAACTCCACCGCGCGGTCGGCCCGATGGGCGAGCCCCACGCCGCCCGGGTGACCCGCTGGGACCGGGGCCTGCCCCAGTACGGCGTCGGCCACCTGGACCGGGTGGCCCGCATCCGCGAGGCCGCCGGGAAGCTCCCGGGGCTGGCCCTGTGCGGTGCCGCGTACGAGGGCGTCGGCGTCGCGGCCTGCGTCGCCACCGGCCGCGCGGCGGCCCGGCAGGTCGCCGCCGGCGGCTGAACCGGCCCCCGCCCCCGTACCCCCCGAACGGGTCAGCGCGGGGGCGGCGGCGGGGGCGGGCGCCCAGGATGGGGGCATGCCGAGAAACGTCCTGCGGGCCACCACCACCGCCGCGCTCGCCGCCGCTCTGCTCACCACCGGTGCCTGTTCCGACGGCGACGGCGGCGCGAGCAGAACCGGGACCGGCACCGCCAAGCCGGTCAAGCCGCTCGCCTGGGGGGAGTGCGACGCCCCCACGGCCGCCGAGGGCGGCGGGGCGGCACCCGGGCAGGACTGGCAGTGCACCACGCTCGACGTGCCGCTCGACTACGCGGAACCCGAGGGCGAGACCATCCCCCTCGCCCTGATCCGCGCCAAGGCCCGCGACAAGTCGAAGCGGCTGGGTTCGCTGGTGTTCAACTTCGGCGGGCCCGGCGGGTCCGGGATCGCCACCCTGCCCGGCGCGGCCAAGGAGTACGAGGCCCTGCGCACCCGGTACGACCTGGTGAGCTTCGACCCTCGCGGGGTCGGCCGCAGCGCCCCCGTCCGCTGCGAGAGCGACAGGGAGCTGGACGCCTACTACGCCCAGGACTCCTCCCCCGACACCCCGGAGGAGGAGAAGGCCTTCGTCGACGGGATCCGGACGTACCAGAAGGCCTGCCAGGCCAACTCCGGCAAGGTGCTCCCGTACGTGGGCACCGAGAACGCCGCCCGTGACCTGGACCGGATCCGCCAGGCCCTCGGCGACGAGAAGCTGAACTACTTCGGGATCTCCTACGGCACCGAACTCGGCGGGGTCTACGCCCACCTCTTCCCGAAGAACGTGGGCCGGGCCGTCTTCGACGCCGTCGTGGACCCCACCAAGGACGCCGAGCAGGGCGCGCTCGGCCAGGCGAAGGGCTTCCAGCTGGCCCTCGGCAACTTCGCCCAGGACTGCGTGGACCGCGGCGACCAGTGCCGGATCCAGGGCAGTACGGCGAAGGAGATCGAGGACAACGTCATCAAGCTGCAGAAGGAGCTGGCCGCCAAGCCGATCCCCGGCATCGGCGACCGGCAGCTGACCGAGTCCCAGGCGACGAACGGCATCGCCCAGGCCCTCTACTCCAAGGAGCTGTGGCCGCTGCTGGAGCAGGGGCTGGACGAGGCCGAGGGCGGGCAGGGGCAGCTGCTGATGGCGTTGTCCGACGCCCTCAACGGCCGTGACCAGAACGGCCGCTACAGCAACATCGGCGCGGCCAACACCGCCATCAACTGCGCCGACTCGAAGGAGCGCTACACCCTGGAGGAGACCAGGGCCCGGCTGCCCGAGTTCCGCAAGGCCTCGCCCGTCTTCGGGGACTTCCTCGGCTGGGCGATGCTCGGCTGCACCGACTGGCCGGTGCCGGGCGCCTGGCAGACCCCGGACGTCTCGGCTCCCGGTGCCGCGCCGATCCTGGTGATCGGCAACACCGGCGACCCGGCGACCCCGTACGAGGGGGCCCGCAAGATGGCCGAGCGGCTCGGCAAGGGCGTGGGCGTGGAGCTCACGTACAAGGGCGAGGGGCACGGCGCGTACAACAGCGGCGACCCGTGCGTGCAGGGCGCGGTGAACGCGTACCTGCTGGACGGGAAGGTGCCGCGCGCGGGCACCGTCTGCACGGCGGCCTGAGCCCGGCGGCCCGGGCACGGCATGCCGAAGGGGCCGTACCGGCGGGCGGGTACGGCCCCTTCGGGGCACTGCTCAGGGCACTTCTAGTAGACCGGCTTCTCGGGCTCGATCTGGTGGACCCAGCCGATGACGCCGCCGCCGACGTGCACCGCGTCGGCGAAGCCCGCGGACTTCAGCACCGCGAGGACTTCCGCACTGCGGACACCCGTCTTGCAGTGCAGGACGATCTTCTTGTCCTGCGGCATGTCCTGGAGGGCGGTGCCCATCAGGAACTCGCCCTTGGGGATCAGCTTCGCGCCGGGGATCGAGACGATCTCGTACTCGTTCTTCTCGCGGACGTCGATGATCTCGATGTTCTCGCCGTCGTCGATCCACTCCTTGAGCTGCTTGGGAGTGATCGTGGAGCCGGCGGCGGCCTCCTGCGCCTCCTCCGACACGACGCCGCAGAAGGCCTCGTAGTCGATGAGCTCGGTGACGGTCGCGTTCGGACCGCAGACCGCGCAGTCGGGGTCCTTGCGGACCTTGACCTGGCGGTACTGCATCTCCAGGGCGTCGTAGATCATCAGGCGGCCGACGAGCGGCTCGCCGACGCCGGTGAGGACCTTGATGGCCTCGGTGACCTGGATCGAGCCGATGGACGCGCAGAGCACGCCCAGCACGCCGCCCTCGGCGCAGCTCGGGACCATGCCCGGCGGCGGGGGCTCCGGGTACAGGCAGCGGTAGCAGGGACCGTGCTCGGACCAGAAGACGGACGCCTGGCCGTCGAAGCGGTAGATCGAGCCCCACACGTACGGCTTGTTCAGCAGTACGCAGGCGTCGTTGACCAGGTAGCGCGTGGCGAAGTTGTCCGTGCCGTCGACGATGAGGTCGTACTGGCTGAAGATCTCCATCACGTTGTCGGCTTCGAGCCGCTCTTCGTGCAGCACCACGTTGACGTACGGGTTGATGCCCAGCACGCTGTCGCGGGCGGACTCGGCCTTGGAGCGGCCGATGTCCGACTGGCTGTGGATGATCTGGCGCTGCAGGTTCGACTCGTCGACCTCGTCGAACTCCACGATGCCCAGGGTGCCGACGCCGGCCGCGGCCAGGTACATGAGGGCGGGCGAGCCGAGGCCGCCCGCGCCCACGGCCAGCACCTTGGCGTTCTTCAGGCGCTTCTGGCCGTCCATCCCGACATCCGGGATGATCAGGTGGCGGGAGTACCGACGGACCTCGTCAACGGTGAGCTCAGCAGCTGGCTCGACCAGGGGTGGCAGCGACACGGGGACTCCGTAGATGGGTAAGTCTGAACGGTGGTTCTTCCCGTAACACTGCCACGCCCTTCTTCATTCCGAGACACCCGGTCCGATACGTGAGACGATTTCGTCCCAGTACGCGGGCATTGACGCCCAGGGGTCCCGGTCCGGGGCGCCCCTGCGGTCGGTGAACCAGATGGTCCCGGCGCCCTGCCAGCGGGCGATGCGCACCGCCTCCTCCAGGTGGGTGCGGGGCACGCCGTGGACGAGGTGGCAGAACCGCTCGGGCGGGTGCTCGGCCGTCCACTCCGCCACCTGCGACCAGCGGTAGTCCGCCCAGGCCCCGGAGAAGGTGACCAGCTGGTCGGCGGCCTCCACGTAGCCCTCGTAGGGGTGCGTGCCGTGTCCCAGCACGATCCGCAGCCCCTCCCCGAGCCCCCGCAGGGCGTCGGTGACCCGGCGCACGGCGGGCAGGTCCGCCCGGCCGGCGGGGGCGCCGGCCAGGTAGAAGCCGCCGACGCCGTACCAGTCGCGGAAGCGGTGGGCGTCGGAGACCAGCTCCCCGAAGGACCGGGAGCCGTCCCGCATCGCGAGATGCCCGAGGACCGTCCCGCCGGCCTCCCGCAGCTTCGCGGCCGCCTCGGTGCAGTGCGGATCGGGACGGCCGCCGGGGCCGTCCGTCACGTTGAGCACGGCCCAGTGCAGCGGGGTGCCGGGGCGGGTCAGCTCGGCCCACTCCACCGGGGCGACCAGCGGGTGCGCGTAGCCGGGAATGCCCAGGCCGAGCCGGCCGGCCTCGGTCGCGGCGGCCGCCGTGGCCCCGGGCGGGGTGGTCAGATACGGCACGCCGCCTCCATCCAGATGTCCGCGAGGGACTCCTCCAGGTTGATCCGGGGCCGCCAGCCGAGCCGGTCCCGGGCGGTGCGCACGTCGGCCTGCTGCCAGGCACCGCAGCCGTCGGGGTACGGGTACGACTGGGGGGCGGCCGCCGCGAGCTGCTCGGGCGTGGCCTCGGAGCGGGGGGAGCCGATGGCGGCGAGGCCCTGCGGCCGGCCGCCGTGCCCGTGTCCGAGCCGGTCGGCGCCGTGCGGGACGTCCAGCTCGTACAGGGCGCCGCCGTAGCCGGCGACCCGGGCGAGGACGGCCGCCGCGTCGCGCAGCCGGACCGCGCGGCCGGTGCCGATGTTCACGACCCCCTGGGCGGCGGACAGGGACGCGGCGTGCACGGCCCGCGCGACGTCCCGTACGTCGACGAAGTCGCGCTGCACCCCGAGGCCGCTCAGCTTGAGCTCGCCGTCCCCGGACTGCATGGCCCGCCGCATCGCCTCGGCGAGCCGGCCCAGCGGGGAGCCCGCCGGGGTGCCCGGTCCGACGGGTGAGAAGACCCGCAGGACGACGGCGTCCAGGCCCGAGCCGAGGACCAGCTCGGTGGCGGCGAGTTTGCTGACGCCGTACGGTCCGCCGGGTCTCGGCACGGCGTCCTCGGCCGTGGAGGATCCTGGCTGGCTTGGCCCGTACTCGGCGGCGCAGCCGAGCTGTACGAGCCGCGCCCCGCAGCCGCTGCGGCGCAGGGACTCGCAGATGGTGGCGACGGCGACGGTGTTGTGCCGGGTCAGCTCCCGGGCACCGCCGCGGGTGGCGCCCGCGCAGTTGATGACGACGCCCGGGTGGACCGCGTCCAGGAACCGGGTGAGCGCGCCGGGACTCCCCGTGGCGAGGTCGAAGCGGACGTCGGCGTCGTCGCCCCGGCCGAGCGCGGTGAGCTGCACGGCGGGGTCGGCGAGCAGCCGGTCCGCGACGTAGCGCCCGAGGTATCCGTTGGCTCCGATCAGCAGCACCCTCATCGCGCAACCCCTTGGTCGATTGGCTGGCCGGTCATGCTGTTTCTCCTTGGTGTCGGTGGGGTCGGTGGCGCGCGTGTGCGGACGCACGGGACAGCGCGAGGAAGCCGTGTACGAGGAGTCCCGCCGCGGCGGCGACGACCGCCGCCGGGGCCGGGACCAGGGCGAGCGCCAGGGCCGCGGCCACCGGCGGGCGGTGGGCGCCGTGGCGCAGCAGCAGCCGGGCCAGGAACAGCAGCACCGCGAGCGGCACGGCCGTCCCCGGGGCGGCTCCGGTGACCGCGGCCGCCCCCGTGGCGGCCGCGGTGAACAGCAGCAGGATCCCGGCGAGCAGGGGCCGCGCCCCGGCGGTGAAGTCCTCCAGGGCCCGGCTCGCGGCGAGCCTGCGGCGGGCCCGGGCGGCGTAGAGGACTCCGGCCAGGTGCGCGGGGGCGACGGCCAGCGCGAGGGCGGCTCCGAGGGCGGGGCCGTGCCGGTGGACGGCCCAGCCGACGGCGGCCGCCGCCAGCAGGTGGGCGGCGTAGGGGAAGCGCCCCCCGGCGCTCCGCCCGGGCCACACCAGCGCGGCGGCGGTGACGAGCGCCGCGAGGGGTCCCGCCCCCGGTGTCCCGGTGGCGGCCGCCCCCAGGGCGAGGGCGCCGGGCAGCAGGGCGTACCCGAAGCCGCGTACGGCCCGGGCCCCGGCGGGGGGCCGCGGGGGCGCGGCGTCGGGGGCGTCGCCGCGCGGGGTCCGGGCGTACAGCTCCTCGGCGAGGCCGAAGACGTCCCGGTGCCGGAAGCGCGCGGCGGTGCGGTCGGTGATGCCGTGCGCCTCCAGCCCGGCGGCGATCTCCAGCGGGTCGACGGCCCGCTCGCAGAGCTCCCGGTGCCGGTGCAGCAACGCCTTGACGGGGTCCCCGCCGCCCTTCCGCCGGCCGGATCCGGTGGCGGCGCCGCCGGTTCCGGCCTCGCCCGGGGGCACCTCCCGGCGGTGGCCGGGGGCACCCCCGGCGGTGGCCGGGGGCGGCGCCTTCGGCAGCGGCACCGCACCCGTGATGTCCGGGGCCGTCATACCGCCGCCTCCGAACCCGACGCCGCGCGGGCGACCCACGGTCCGGGGACCCTGGCTTCGGCGGGCCGCTCGAACGGGACCTCCCCCGCTCCCCGTGAGGAACCGACGGCGAGCAGCCGCAGGTAGCTCTCGCGGAAGGCCTCCACGTTCTGCTCGACGGTGAACAGTTCGAGCGCCCGGGCCCGCGCCGCGGCGCCGAGCCGCTGGGCCCGCTCGGGGTCCTCCAGCAGGGCCAGGCACGACTCGGCGAGCGCGCGCGGGTTGCGCGGGGGGACGACGAGCCCGGTGCCGCCGATGACCTCGCGGACGGCCCCGACGTCGGTGGAGACGGTGGCCCGGCCGCAGAACATGGCCTCGGCGAGGGTGATGGGGAAGCCCTCGATCACCGAGGACAGCAGCACGATCCGCCCGGCCCCGTACGCGTCGGCTTGCGTGGGCGCCTCCGGGCCGCCGATCTCCTCGAAGCTCACGGGGCTCTCCCCCGCGGTCCGCGCGTCGGCGGCCTCGTCGGGGAAGAGCTGCGCCGCCAGCGAGCGGCAGTCGGCCAGGTATCCGGGGGCGGCCGCCGAGGCGAAGATCCGCAGCCGGGTGTGCGGCGCGGCCCGGCGGACCTCGGCGAAGGCGTGCAGCAGGCCGATCAGGTCCTTCGCCGGTTCGATCCGCCCGACCCACACCAGCGTGCCCGGGTCCCCCCGGTCGGGGTCCTCGCCGACGGCGGCGAATCGGTCCGCCTCCATACCGGGGTAGACGGTGCGCAGCCGGTCCCGGGTCGCCCCGCACCGCTCCTGCCAGCGCCGGGCGTGCGCGTTGCCGGGGGTGAGCAGGTCGGCGCGGGCGTAGATCTCGCCGGCGAGGCGGATGTGGAAGGCGGCCAGCAGGGCGCGTACGGCGGGCCGGGTGTCCTCGCGCCGTTCCAGGTAGTGGGTGCGGAGCTGGACGCCGTACTCGGTGACCAGCAGCGGAACCCCGCAGAAGCGTTTGGCCAGGAGTCCGGGAACGGCCGCGATCCCGCCGGCGGCGGCATGGCAGACGTCGGCCCGGCCGAGGCCCTCGTCCTCGTACCAGTCGAGGGACAACGGCCGCAGCGCGCGCTCCAGTTCGTCCACGAACTCCAGCAGGTCGGGGACGCGCGCCGGCTGGACGGAGCGGTTCGCGCCGGGGGCGCGGCAGCCGGCCTCGACCGCCCGCACGGCCGTCTCGGAGCGCAGGGCCGCGTACATCCCGCCCTGTTCGCGGGCGAGTTCGGCGAGTCCGTACAGTCCGGCGGTGAAGGCGTCGGGCTCGCCCGCGCAGATCCCGCGGACCAGCTCGGCGAAGCACTCGGCGAAGCGCTTGCGCTCCCGGCGGGAGTACGTCCTCCCGTCGTCGGCGGGGGCCCACAGCGGCGCGGTGCGCACGCGGGTGACCTGTGGAGGGAGCGTGACCCGGCCGCGCTCCTCCTGTCCGGCGGTGCGGCTCAGCGCGTAGAGCTCGAACTCGTGCCGCGGCAGTCCGCGCACGAGCCGGTCGCACCAGAGCCTCGCCTCTCCCGCCGCATACGGATAACCACCTTCCGTGACCAGTCCGATCCGCACGAGTGGCACCCCCGATCTCCGGTTCCAGGCGGCCGCCGTCGGTCCGGCGACCCGCCGCGGGAGAACTCAAGCGGATGCGCCCGTGGCGCGACGGACGGTTGTCCGTCGCGCCACCGGAAGGGGTGAAGAGTCGTAACTTTCCCGTACGGTTCGCGTTCGAGCACGCTAAGAAGGGCGTTACGCGAAGGCCTCCTGGCGTTCGGCCCGGCGCGCGGAGCGGCCGCGCCGCCGGACCCGCGGCGCCGCGCCGCCGAGGCCGCGCCGCTGCGCCCGGGCCGGCTTCAACTCCCGGGATGCACCCAGGGGTTGGCCTTGCAGGGGATGTTGTCGATGTCGAGGGACTTCGTCTGCTGCTGCATGATCGGAGCGAGGGCGCCCGGGGTCTGGCAGTTGACGTGCCCGTGACCGAGCCGGTGTCCGACCTCGTGGTTGATGAGCATCTGCCGGTAGGCGAGCATCTGGTCGGCGCCGTAGGTCTGCGAACCCTGGCCCCACCGGAAGGCGTTGATCATCACGCGTTCGGTCGCGGCCGAGTCGCAGGAGACGTTGTCGACGGTGGTGTCCAGCCCGGACTTGGCGCACCAGACGCCGGTGGTCCCGGGACTCGCCAGGGTGATCACGAACTCGGCCTCGCCGCCCGGCACCCGCTCGAAGGCCATCGCGTCGTTGTGGGCCCAGCTGCGCGGGTCGTTGAGGGTGCGCTGCACTGCGTCGGCGAACAGCTGCGGGTCCATGCCGAGGCCCTGCTCCACGTCCACCCGGTAGCGCACCCGCTTCCCCTTGCCGGGGGCCTTGGCCACGCCGGGCACGGTGTCGAAGGTGCCCGGGCCGGTGAGCTTCGCGTCGATCGGCAGCTGCTGCGCCATCTGCTGCTCGTACGTCGGCGGCGCCGCGGCCGGCACCGGGGCGGTGTCCGGGGTCGCACGGCCGTCGGAGCGTGAGGCCGGGGAGCTGTCGGTCTGGGTGCGCTTCGGGGCGTCGTCCCCGGCGGCGGCGCGGGCGGCGGCGGTGTCGGAGTCCCCGTCGGCGGCCACCTGCCCGGCCACCACGACGGCGAGCACGGTGGTGACGGCCGCCGCGGCCATGCCGGTGTACGTACGGATCTTCGTGCCGCGGCTGCTCGCGGGCGCGGCGGGGGACGCCTCGGGCTTGCGGGGCCCGGGCACCCTGCGGTGCGAGCCGGTCGAGGTGAGGGGGTCGCGCGGGGCGGGCTCCGGCTGCTCGGCCCGGGGGAAGCCGGCGGTGTCACGGACCGGAGCCGGGGCGGGTGCCGGAGCGGGTGCGGCGGCGGCCCGGGGTGCGCCGCGCCAGTCGCCGTAGACGGAGGCGGGCGGGGGCGGGGTGGCGGGCCCGTCGCCCCAGGCGCCGCCCGCTTCGCGCTGCTCGGGGTGACCGCCGGGGCGGGCCGGGGGCGCGTACCCCTGGTGGACGACGGTGGGATCGGCGGCCCGCCGGCCGTACGGCGCGGGCTCGTGCGGCGCGGGCTCGTGCGGCGCGGCTTCGTACGGGTCGTGCGGGTACGCGTCGTGCGTCGCGTACGGGTCGGCCGCGTACGGGTCGGCCGCGTACGGGTCGGCCGCGTACGGGTCGGGGGCGTGGTGCCCGGCGGCGTACGGGCCGGGCGCGTACTGCTCGGAGGGGTGGGGCGCGGGCTCGTACGGTTCGGGCGTGTACAGCCCGTCCCCGTAGGGGCCGGCCGCGTACGCCTGCGGTGCGTACGGCGCCTGTTGCCCGGGCTCCGGCTCCGGCTGCGGACGGGCCGGGGCGGAGGCCTTGCGACTATGTCGTCCCACGTCCTCAGCCCTTGCCGTCTTCGGTACTTCGGTCGGTCTCCCGCTCCGCGGCATCGCGCAGCAGCTCCAGGAACGCCGCCGCCACCACCTCGGGGTACTCCATCATCGCCACGTGCCCGGCCTCGGGCAGGGTCAGCAGCCGCGAGCCGCGGAAATGCGCGGCCGCCTTGCGCGCCATACGGTACGAGACCAGTTGGTCGCGCCCACCGTAGACCAGCAGGGTCGGTGCGAGCACGCGCTGCGCCTGGCGCCACAGTCCGTGTTGCCCGCCGAGGGTGTACGCGTCGACGATCCCCCGCGAGGAACGGGTCATCGCGTCCCAGAAATAGGGCAGCGCCATGCGCCGCTCCATCTCCTCCACGGCCGCCCGGAAGCCCTCCGGCGTCACCCGTGAGGGGTCGCCGTAGCAGAGGTCCGTCACTCCCCGGGTGCGCTGTTCGGCCGTCAGCCGGACCGTGAGCCGCCCGAACAGCGCGGCGACGCCCGGGAGCGCCAGCAGGGCCGTGGGCACGGCCGACCGCTGCACGCGCAGCTCCGGCAGCGCGGGCGAGACCAGCGTCAGGCTGCGCACCAGGTCGGGCCGGACGGCCGCGACACGGGTGGAGACGGCGCCGCCGAGGGAGTTGCCGAAGAGGTGCACCGGGCCGCGCCCGGCGGCGTCGAGGTGGCGGATGACGGCGCGGGCGAGCGCGGTCACCGAGTAGTCCCGGTCGGCGGGCGGCGGGGACCAGCCGAATCCGGGCAGGTCCACGGCCTCGCCGTCGACGGTGCCCGCGAGCCGCTCCATGAGCGCGGACCAGTTCTGGGAGGAACCGCCGAGTCCGTGCACGAAGAGCGCCGGCGCCAGCCCCTCGCGCAGCGGTGGCCGGAAACGTACGTTCATTTCCAGGCCCGGCAGTGCGACGGTGCGCAGCTGCTCTCCCTCGGCCACCCGGACGGCACCCACCTGGGAGGCCGCTTCGGCGGTGGACCGTACGCCCGGCGGCTCGGTCGAAGACATGGGCCAATGTTACGAGACGATCACGCCGGTCCCCTTGCGTTCCCTTGTGTTCGCGGTCACAGGACCGTCTGGCGGCGCACTCCCGATCCTCCTAGGCTCGTAGTAGTACGAGCGAAGGCGAGGGGAGCGGAATGACTGTCGACCCTGCGGAACCGGACACCTTCCGGGAACAGCTCCGGGAAACCCTCGACGCCGAGGCCCCGGAGGCGGACGCTGCCGAGCAGCACACCGAGATCCAGCCGCAGGAGGATGAACCGCTCTTCGGCCTGGACCGGGGTGAGGCCCCGGAGGCGGACGCCGCCGAGCAGGCCCGGGTGGTCCCCCTGGACGAGGAGGACTACCGCTGACCCGCCCCGACGGGCGCTGACCAGCGTGTCAGGCGTGTGTCCGAGCGGTCCGTACCGCGAGAAAACTCGGCTTGAACCCACCAGATTCGGTTACCGAAAAGTACGATGGCGGCGCGGCGCAGAGCGCACTGTGTTCTTAGAGAAAGTGGGAGGCGGCGTGACAGCCATCGAGCAGACCGAGGCAGCGCGTCCGCGGGGCACGCGACTGCCGCGCCGTGCCCGGCGCAACCAGCTGCTTGGCGCGGCCCAGGAGGTCTTCGTCGCGCAGGGCTACCACGCCGCTGCGATGGACGACATCGCCGAGCGGGCCGGCGTCAGCAAGCCGGTGCTGTACCAGCACTTCCCCGGCAAGCTCGACCTGTACCTGGCCCTGCTGGACCAGCACTGCGAGAACCTGCTGCAGGCGGTGCGCGGGGCGCTGGAGTCGACGAGCGACAACAAGCAGCGCGTGGCGGCGACCATGGACGCCTACTTCGCGTACGTCGAGGACGAGGGCGGGGCGTTCCGGCTGGTCTTCGAGTCCGACCTGACGAACGAGCCGGCGGTGCGCGAGCGCGTCGACCGGGTCTCACTCCAGTGCGCCGAGGCCATCTCGGACGTGATCGCCGAGGACACGGGCCTGTCGAAGGACGAGTCGATGCTGCTGGCCGTGGGCCTGGGCGGGGTCTCGCAGGTCGTGGCGCGGTACTGGCTCTCCAGCGAGAGCCCGGTCCCCCGTGACACGGCGGTGGGCCTCCTCACCTCCCTGGCCTGGCGGGGCATCGCCGGCTTCCCGCTGCACGGCACGGAGGCCTGACCGGCCCTGGCGTCGGTCCCTGTTCGCTGCGAGCGTGTCCGCCGCGAGCCGATCGTGTCCCCTCTCCGGGCTAATGTGGACCGGGTACGGCGCGGCTGATCGCGCGAACCGGACCGTCGGAGGGACAAAGCCGTGGAGGTCAAGATCGGCGTGCAGCACGCACCCCGGGAGATCGTGCTGGAGAGCGACCTGAGCGCCGAGGAGCTGGAGGCCATCGTGGCCGCCGCGCTGTCCGGCACGTCGACGCTGCTGAGCCTGACCGACGTCAAGGGCCGCAAGGTGCTCGTGCCGTCCGACCGCCTGTCGTACGTCGACCTGGGCGAGCCGAGCGTGCGCAAGGTCGGTTTCGGGGCGCTCTGACGCTTCTCGAAGCACCGAGGAACGAGGCGAACGGCCCGGCGGATGGTTCCGCCGGGCCGTTTCCCTTTCTTCCGCTTCGGGTAGGACGGCAGTGACCCGGTTTGCCCTCACACATGGGAGTGACCAGATGCTGCTGTTGGAGGCGCTCGGCTCCGGTCTGCTGGGCCTCGCACTGGCCGGAGTTGCCGTGCGGCTGCTCGCGGCGCGCCTGCCCTCCACCAGAACGGTGCTGGTCAGCGGGGTGGTCGGGGCCCTGTTCGGGGCGTACCTGACGCACATGTCGCTGGGCCCGGGGCACAACACCCTGTTCGCGACGCTGCTGGGCGGCGTCGGTGTCTCGGCCGTCGTGCTGTCCCTGCTGCTGCGCCCGGCCGCCGGTTCCGGGAGGTCCCCCCGGCGCGCTCCGTTTTCGCTGTCGTCGGGGGGCTGAGCAGACCTCGGGTCCCGCTGGAGCCGCGCGCGTCGGCCGTGGCCGGGAGCGGCCGGGGCCGGGCCCGATGACCCGGCCGCCGCAGCCCGGCTGAACCGCCCGGGGGCTAGGCCGCGAGGCCCAGGGCCGCCATGCGCTTGGTGTGCGCCTTGGTGATCCGGGTGAACATCTCGCCGACGGCCGCCAGGTCGAAGCCGGCCGCCATCCCGTCGACGCCGCCGACCAGCATGGTGGACAGCGCGTCGCGCTCGGCGACCACGCGCTGCGCCTGCGAGAGGGCCTCGCCCATCAGCCGTCGGGCCCACAGCGCGAGCCGGCCGCCGCAGCGCGGGTCGGCCTCGATGGCGGCGCGGACCTTCTCGACGGCGAAGCCGCCGTGGCCGGTGTCGTCGAGGACGCCGACGACCAGGGCGCGGGTGTCCGTGTCGAGGTGGGAGGCGACCTCGCGGTAGAAGTCGCTGGCGATCGAGTCGCCGACGTAGGCCTTGACCAGGCCCTCCAGCCAGTCGGAGGGTGCGGTCTGGCGGTGGAAGTCGTCGACGCCCTTGGCGAAGGGCTCCATCGCGGCGGTCGGCTCGGCGTCGATGGCCGCGAGGCGGTCCCGCAGGCGCTCGAAGTGGTGGAACTCGGCGGAGGCCATCTTCGCCAGCTCGGCCTTGTCGCCCAGGGTGGGCGCGAGCTTCGCGTCCTCCGCGAGGCGCTCGAAGGCCGCGAGCTCCCCGTACGCCAGCGCGCCGAGCAGGTCCACCACGGCCGCCCGGTACTGCGGGGAGGCGGAGGCCGTCGCCCAGTCCTGGGCGGCGATGCCCTGCGCCGGGGCGTCGTCGTCGGCGGGAGATGCGTTTTCTACGGTCGACATGCTCCGCACAATAGCCCGCCGAAAGGCCGCACAAGTCACCACACCTGCGCACCGTGGGCCCCGGTAAACACGCCTACCCGGTGAATTCACCCGACACACCTGCGCGATTCCGGGGTACAGTGGTAATGCGCCTGCCGAATACTCGGCGGGCCATCCGAATGAGGATGCCCGGTCGGTGGCCCGATCGGCTCCACCCGACCGCCCTCTGTGGTGGTGCGTCCATGCGCACCGACCCGCACGAGGGGCCCCCTCAGCGGCAGAAGCGCTTGAGCGAAGGCCAGTGGTCCCGCGCAGCTTTGTATGTACACAGCAGTACTGCAAGCCCGGCACGGTAGGACCCCCCTCGCCGCCTCGCGCCGCGTCTCACAGAAGAGGCAGCACCCTGACTACGTTCCGAGAACTCGGGATCTTTCCCGAGACGGCCGAGGCCCTGGAAGCCGTCGGCATCGTGTCCCCCTTCCCGATCCAGGAGATGACCCTCCCCGTCGCCCTCTCCGGCACGGACGTCATCGGCCAGGCGAAGACCGGAACCGGCAAGACGCTCGGTTTCGGCCTTCCGCTGCTGGAGCGGGTCGTCGTCCCCGCGGACGTCGAGGCCGGCCGGGCCCGCCCCGACCAGCTGACCGACTCCCCGCAGGCCCTCGTGGTGGTTCCGACCCGCGAGCTGTGCACCCAGGTCACCAACGACCTGCTGACGGCCGGCAAGGTCCGCAACGTCCGCGTCCTCGCCATATACGGCGGCCGCGCGTACGAGCCCCAGGTCGAGGCGCTCAAGAAGGGCGTCGACGTGATCGTCGGCACCCCGGGCCGCCTGCTCGACCTGGCCGGGCAGAAGAAGCTCGACCTGTCCCGCGTCAAGGCCCTCGTCCTGGACGAGGCCGACGAGATGCTCGACCTGGGCTTCCTGCCCGACGTCGAGAAGATCATGAACCTGCTTCCCGCGAAGCGCCAGACCATGCTGTTCTCGGCGACCATGCCGGGCGCGGTCATCGGCCTGGCCCGCCGCTACATGTCGCAGCCGACGCACATCCGCGCCGTCTCCGAGGACGGCGAGGGCGCCACCGTCGCCAATATCGCGCAGCACGTCTTCCGCGCGCACAACATGGACAAGCCGGAGCTGGTCTCCCGCATCCTGCAGGCCGAGGGCCGCGGGCTCGCCATGATCTTCTGCCGTACCAAGCGCACGGCCGCCGACATCGCCGAGCAGCTGGAGCGGCGCGGCTTCGCCTCCGGCGCCGTCCACGGCGACCTCGGCCAGGGCGCCCGCGAGCAGGCGCTGCGCGCGTTCCGCAACGGCAAGGTCGACGTGCTGGTGTGCACCGACGTCGCCGCGCGCGGCATCGACGTCGAGGGCGTGACCCACGTCATCAACTACCAGACGCCGGAGGACGAGAAGACCTTCCTGCACCGCGTGGGCCGCACCGGCCGCGCCGGCGCGAAGGGCACCGCCGTCACCCTGGTCGACTGGGACGACATCCCGCGCTGGCAGCTGATCAACAAGGCGCTGGAGCTCGACTTCCACGAGCCCGAGGAGACGTACTCCACGTCCCCGCACCTGTACGAGCAGCTGAACATCCCGGCCGGCACCAAGGGCATCCTGCCGCGCGCCGAGCGCACGCGGGCCGGCCTGAAGGCCGAGGAGCTGGAGGACCTGGGCGAGACCGGCGGACGCGGTGGCCGTGGCGGCCGCGGCGGTGCCGCCGTGGCGACGGAGGAGCGCCCCGCGCGCACCCGTACGCCGCGCCAGCGCCGCCGCACCCGCGGCGGAGCCGAGACGGCCGCCGAGGCGGGCGCCGTGACCCCGGTCGCCGAAGCTCCCGTCGAGGCCGTCCCCGTCGAGGCCGCTCCCGTCGAGGCCGCTCCCGCCGCCGCCGACGAGCCGCGCCGCCCGCGCCGCCGCCGGACCCGGGTGACCGCTTCGGCCGTCGCCGCGGTGACGGAAGCCGCCGAGGCTCCGGTTGTCGCCGCCGCGCCGGTCGCGGAGGTCGTCGTCGAGGTCCCGGCCGCGGTCGAGGAGGCCCCGGCCAAGCCGAAGCGCACCCGGACCCGCAAGACGGCCGCCGCCGTCGTCGAGGCCCCCGTCGAGGCGCCGCCCGCCGACGCCCCGGTGGCCGACGAGGCCCCGGCCAAGCCGAAGCGCACCCGGACCCGCAAGACGGCCGAGGCCGTCGAGGCCCCGGTGGCGGAGGCCCCGGCCGCCGCGGCCGCCCCGGTCAAGCCGCGCCGCGTCCCGACCCGCAAGGCCGTGGCGACCCCGATCCCCGACGTGGTCGACGGTGTCGTCGCCGAGGCGCCCGCGCCCCGCCGGACCCGGGCCCGGAAGGTCGTCGCCCCCGCGGCGCCCGAGCCGGACTTCCAGATGGCCCCGCCGGTCGAGCCGGTCCGGACGACCCGCCGGTTCCGCTGACCCTGCCGGGCACACGCCCCCCGACGGCCCCGGTCCCCTCACGAGGGGGCCGGGGCCGTTCCCGTACCCGGGCCGGTTCCCGTACCCGGGCCGGGGCTACGGGCCGGTAACCTCGGGCCATGAGCAAGCCGCCGCGCCTCACCCTGCCGCCCGTCGCCCGCGCCCGCCGCCTGACCACCGCCCGCGGCGAGTTCGCCGTGCACGAGGCGGGTGAGCCCGTACGCGGAACGGCCCTGCTGGTCCCCGGGTTCACGGGCAGCAAGGAGGACTTCATCGGCCTGCTGGAGCCGCTCGCGACGGCCGGCTACCGGGTCGTCGCCGTCGACGGACGCGGCCAGTACGAGACCCCCGGCCCGCGCCAGGAGTCCGCGTACGAGCTCTCGGAACTGGCACTCGACGTGCTGGCCCAGGCCCGGGCGCTGGAGGCCGGGGGGCCGCTGCACCTGGTCGGCCACTCCCTCGGCGGGCTGATCTCGCGCGCCGCCGTGCTGCGCGACCCCGCGCCCTTCGCCTCCCTCACCCTGATGAGCAGCGGGCCCGCCGCCATCACGGAGGAGCAGCAGGCCCGTACGAAGCTGCTGGTCATGGCCCTGGAGGAGCTGCGGGACGACATGCCGGCGGTGTGGGCGGCGATGCGGGCCCAGGACCCGCAGGACGCCGAGCCCGACGCGCCGGAACTGGCGGCGTTCCTGCGCGAGCGCTGGCTGGGCACCGTACCCGAGCAGCTGATCGCCACCGGGCGGGTGCTGATCTCGGAGCCCGACCGGGTGGCGGAGCTGGCGGCGGTGCCGCTGCCGAAGCTGGTCCTGTCCGGGGTCGTCGACTACGCCTGGCCGGTGCCGCTGATGGACGAGATGGCCGTACGTCTGGGGGCTTCCCGGGTGGTCGTCGAAGGGGCCGAGCACTCTCCAAACGCGGAGAACCCGCAGGTCACAGCGGGTGCTCTAGGGGACTTCTGGCGATCTTCGAGCGGCCGGTAGTTAGGTAGGGAAAAAATTTCCTTAGCGTAGGGAATGTTTCTCACGCGGTCCCTGTTGACCCCTGTGCAAGGAGAACACCGACGAAGGGAGAAGCCGTGCGCTTCGAGATTCTGCGCCTGGACGACGTCGACGGAACCGCCGTGGACAGCACCGTCGTGGACGCGGCCTCCGTCAACCGGATCGTGCAGCAGGCGGCCGCCATCGGCCAGCGCATCCTTATCCGACCGGCCGAGAGTGCGTCCTCCTGATGCTTCCCGAAACGCCCCCGCACCGATCCGGTGCGGGGGCGTTCGTACGCGCGGGCGAGCGGGCGAGTGCGGGGCTCAGGCGCCGCGGACGACCTGGAGCACGCCGTTGATGATCTGCTGGACGGCGATGGCGGAGAGCATCATGCCGGCGAGCCGCGTGACCAGGACGACGCCGCCGTCCTTGATGACGCGGATGATCACCAGCGAGTAGCGCATCGTCAGCCACAGCACGACGTGCATGGCGACGATCGCCGCCCAGACGGAGAGCTGGCCGGAGAACCCGTCGGCCTTCTGCACGGCCAGGATGACGGAGACGATCGCACCGGGGCCGGCCAGCAGCGGCATGCCCAGCGGGACGAGCGCGACGTTGACGTCCTTCGTCTGCTTCGGCTCGTCGGTCTTGCCGGTGAGCAGGTCGAGCGCGATCAGCAGGAGCAGCAGACCACCGGCGATCATCAGCGCGGGGACGGAGACGTGCAGGTAGTCCAGGATCTGCTGGCCGCAGAGACCAAAGACGGCGATGACGCCGAAGGCGACGCAGACGGCCTGCCAGGCCATGCGGCGCTGCACCTTCGCGGGACGGCCGGAGGTCAGGGCCAGGAAGATCGGCGTGATCCCCGGGGGGTCCATAATCACAAAAAGCGTGAGAAAAAGGGATCCGAAGACGGCGAAATCAAACACAGTGATGCCTTGCAGTGAGGGGTGTAACCAAAAAGCGGGAGGGGGACGTGTGGGCGCGGCGCTTACGCGCGGGCGTCTCCACCGGCGCCGGGCACGGGGAAGGCCCCCGCCGCGCGGCGCGTGATCTCGCCGTAGATCTCGGGGTCGGTCGTGTACTCCCCGAGACGACAGGTCTTGCGGCTGCCGTGGTAGTCGCTGGAGCCGGTCGTCAGCAGACCGAGGTCCCCGGCCAGCCCGCGCAGCCGGGCGCGGGTGGCGGTGTCGTGGTCCATGTGGTCCACCTCGATGCCGTCGAGGCCGGCGGCCGCGAGCGCGGCTATCGCGGACTCGGGCACGCACTCGCCGCGCTTGACGGCCGCCGGGTGCGCGAACACGGTGACCCCGCCGGCCGCCTTGACCAGGCGGATGGCGTCGAAGGGGTCGAGCTCGTGCTTCTCGGCGTACGCGCGGCCGCCGTCGGCGAGCCAGTCCGCGGTGAAGGCGTCGGAGACCGTGGGGACGACCCCCAGCTCGACCATGGCGGTGGCGATGTGCGGGCGGCCGACGGAGCCGTTCCCCGCGATCCGGGCCACCTGCTCCCAGGTGACGTCCACCCCGAGCGCCTGGAGCTTGGCCACCATGGACTGGGCGCGGGGGGTCCGGTCGTCCCGTACGAGCTCCCGCTCACGGGCGAGCTCGGGCTCCTCGGGGTCGAAGAGGTACGCCAGCATGTGCATGCCGACCCCGTCGAGGCGGCAGGACAGCTCGGCACCGGTGACCAGCGTCAGCCCGGCGGGCAGGGCCGCGATGGCCTCGGCGTATCCCCCGACGGTGTCGTGGTCGGTCAGCGCGACCACGTCCAGCCCGGCCGCGGCGGCATTGCGCACCAGCTCGGCGGGGGTGTCGGTGCCGTCGGAAGCCGTGGAGTGGGCGTGCAGGTCGATGCGCACAGCCGGACTCCAGGGTTCACGCGGACGGGGGACACTCCAGGGTACCGCCCACAGGAAGCGGAACGCCCCCGCCGGGCGGGGGCACGCGACTCGCGGCGCGGGCGGGGCATCCACCCTGCGGGGGGGTGGGGGCGGTGGGGCGGGAGCGGGGGGGGCGGTAGCCCCTTGGCCCGTGTCAGGGATGGGCTGGGGGTTTCCCGTCAGTCCCATCGTCGTTCCGTGTCGTGCCGGCCTGTCAAGGGCGCTCCCTGCGGTCGCGTCACTTCGTGATCGCCTTCGGCGACCCTTGACAGGCCGCCCCGCCCCGGAAAGCCGAAAGACTGCCGGGAAACCCCCAAAAGAACGGTCACGGGGCAAAAGCAGGAGGAGCGGGTCCGTCAGCGATGGGCGAGGGGCCGGGCCTTGGCCGGCCAGGCATCCGGGCCCCCATGACGGCGATTCCGGACCGGGGGCGCGGCTACCTGCACGAGAGGTTGACCAGAGTGACCTGCGGACCACCCAGACGCACCAGATCGCTACGCGCTCCTCATGTCTCAGCGTCCGGCGACCGCCTGGGGCTGATACCCGCGCCAAAGGTCGATCAGAGCGCTGGGGGAAGCGGACAGGCGCATCGGATCGCTACGCGCTTCTCACATCTCGGCGACTGACGGCCGTCCGGGGCTGATAAGACCGTCAGGGCTGTTCGCCCATGGCTGCGCGAAGCCAGCCCAGGGTGCCATGGGCGAGGAGTTCGTCGGCGAGGCGCTGGGCGGTTTCCGTGGTCAGTCGGCCGCGGCTGTTGTCGATCCAGCGTTGTGCGTTCGCGTAGCCCTGGGCCTTGTATTCGATGCCCTGGAGCCGCTGCCTGGTCGTAGCCCGCGAGGTACAGGGCTTGTCGGCGCAGTAGGAACTGATCAGCCGCACAGGCCTCTTCGGCCGCCGTGCGCAAGTACTGGAAGAAGTGGGCGCGTTCTGCCCTGCCCAACTCGGGCCCGCTTGGTACCGGGCCGCGCCGGGAGCGGCTCGGCAGCGGCAGCGCACGCATGGACTCCGGGGCTTCACCGTTGAGCGGCCAAGCCAGCACTTCCACCAGATCGCGCTGCATGACCCATGCCCCAAGAGGGCTGACATTGGTCGACTCGTCCCCTCCGAGGGCACTCAGCAACAGGACATCCGCCTCCATCGCTCCTTCCAGGGCGGCGAGTAAGGATGCCGGAGTCCCCATGCGCATGAGCCGATGACGGTGTCCGAGCATTTGCCCGACGGAGAGTGCCGTGAGCGGCCGTCTGCCGGATTCCCATCCCGCGATGGCGTCCGTCGAGAGGTGAAAGGCCTCCGCGAGGCTGTCCTGCGTGTGGCCGAGCTGCTCCCGGATGGTCCGGAAGACGTACCCGGAAACTGTTCCAAGACGGCTGGGCCGTCGGCTTCCCGGACTCGAGCGCTGGATGGAGCTGGCCTACATCCGGGGCGCCTCCGGCCGCGCACCACCGCCGTCACCAACATCGAGCTCGCCGTCCGCACCCCTTGAGGAGAGACAAGCACCCCGGACCCGATCACCCAGGCCATCAGGTCCGTCGAGAGAGCCGGATTCCCCGTGGACCCACAGCTCTGGCACGAACCCGCCTGACCGGCGCCCGATGATCTCCCGGCCAAGCCACCCGCACCCCCGGCCGCCCATCGAGCGCTATGACGCGCCCGGGGCGGGGGTATCAGCCCCAGACGGCCGCCAGCCGCCGGGATCAGAGAAGCGCGTAGCGATCTCACGCGCCCGCCCGCTTCCCGGCTGTCCTGGTCGTCCTCAACTGCGGGTATCAGCCCCGGACGGGCGCCGGACGCCAAGCAATGAGGAGCGTGTAGCGATCTGTCGCGTCTGGGTGGTCCGCAGGTCGCTCTGATCAACCTTTTCTGCAGGTAGCCGGGCCCCCGGCCCTGACCCAGGGATCAAGGGGGCCCGGATGCCCGGCCGACCGGCCCTCGGCCCCTCGCCCATCTCTGAGGGACCCGCTCCTCCTGCTTTTGCCCCGTGACCGTTCTTTTGGGGGTTTCCCGGCAGTCTTTCGGCTTTCCGGGGCGGGACGGGCTGTCAAGGGTCGCCGAAGGCGATCACGAAGTGACGCGACCGCAGGGAGCGCCCTTGACAGGCCGGCACGACACGGAACGACGATGGGACTGACGGGAAACCCCCAGCCCCTCCCCGACCCGGCCCCAGGGGGTACGGCCCCCATCCCGCCCACCCGCACCCGGGGGCGGGTGGGCAACCACCGCCCGGCCGTCGTCCCTCGAGGGGGAGATAGCCGGCCCGCGCCGCAATCGCCGTACCCCCCGCCGCCCCTACCGCCCCTACCGCCCCTACCCCAGGATCCTCGGGCTCAGGGCTCCGCACGGGAGCAGCTCGACCTCCGCGCCCGCGTCGCGGAGGTCCGTCAGGACCAGTTCGTCGTACATGAGCAGGCCCGACTGCTCGGGCCAGACGATGGCCCACAGCCACAGGCCGCGTGCCTCGCCCGCGAAGACGGCGCGGTCCTCCGGGGTGCCCTTGACGTGCCACAGCGGTGTGGGGCGGCCCGCCGCGACGACCTTGGCGTGCGGCGGGGCCGAGACGTTGATGTGAGGGCCCGGGTCGGGGGCGTCGATGCCGGCGAAGCGGGAGCCGAGTCCGACGCCGAGCTCCTCCGCGATCAGCAGCAGCTCCCCCAGGCCGCCGAGCGGGCCGGGGCCCGTGCAGGCCACGGCGGTGGCCCGGCCGCCGCTGCGGTCGTCACCGGCGCTCGCGACCCCGGTGAACAGCCAGCCGACCGGCAGCGGCCACGGCATCCAGACGGGCACGTTCGCCCGGTTGACGACGACCTCCAGCCCTTCGACGCTGGGCGGGATCACAGGCTGTAGCGGGTGGACGGCGCCGTGCACCGCGCACTGCCAGGAGTCGGAGAAGAGGCCGGGCGCGCGGACCCGGCCACCGCACTTCGGGCAACTCGGTTCGCCCCTCATAAGAAGCACGCTCCTCCCCGCCCGGGGCGTCGTCAAGACGCGATCACCCGTCCGGGCTCAGTCCAGTGCGACGGCCGTACGCAGAGGGTCCCGCAGATCCGTGCCGCGCGCGAGCCAGCGCTCCTGGAGCGCGGCGGCTCCGTGCACCCGCTTCCAGGCGGCCTCGTTCGCCGTCATGGGGAGCAGCGGGAGGAAGCGGACGGGGTCCATGGGCTCGTCGAGCTCCAGGTCCTCGACGAGTCCGCCGGGCTCGGCGACGAGGACGGAGGTGAACGGGGCTCCGTCCCAGAGCGGTTCGCCCACGTCCAACGAGGCTCCGGGGGCGACGATCAGGCCCTCGACCATCGGGGAGGCCGCGAGGACGGCGAGCGGCCGGAGCAGCTTGTCGGTGGGTGCGAGGCCCGTGCGTACGGTCAGCACCAGTTCGGCGCGCGGGCCGCGCACCGGGTCGGCGACGACGGCGGTGGGGTCAGTCATCGGGTGGGCGGACATGCCGAGGGTCGCGTACCGGACGAGGTCGCCCTCGGAGAAGCGGAGGACCTCGATGCGGTCGGTGCCGAGGAAGGTGACGGAGGCGCGGGCGTCGGGTTCGCCGAGCGTGCTGCGCAGCCGGGCTTCGACGAGGGCCAGAATTTCTGCCATGGACCGAGCATAGAACTCGTATCCACCGGGTAAAGGGCGGGTCTTGACCATCCGTCGGCTGATAGTGTTGACAGCTGGTCGGGGCCGCGCGCAGAAGCGTTGCTTCCAGTGCTCCGGCGACAGGACGTCCCCCACGGGGGACCGGCCGGAGGAGGTGGGGCTGCGATGGATCGAAGTCGATCGTGCAGTACCAATCGCTCTTCGGCGTCCTTCCAGGGCGGCTCCAGCCCCCTTTGATCTTCTGATCAGCAGAAGAGCGACGGCAGAACTTCGTCCTCCCGTCCTGTTCCCCTCTACCGGCCCCGGGTTCCGTGCCCCGGTCGCGGAGGGCCTCCCACCCGTACGGTCCGCAGCCGTGCGCGAGAAGGAGCCTGCCATGTCGATGCTGCCCTACCTCCGTGCCGCCGTCCGTCCGGCACTGCGCAAGTCCACCCCCGTCCAGCCCGGCTACGACACCACCCGCGACCCCTCGGCCAGCAGTGCGGTGGTCGACTGCGCCGTGTACCGCGACGGCCGGCGCGCCCAGGGGGACTGTCTGACGCCCGGTGAGGCGCTGCGCCGGGTCCGCGCGGACGGCGGTTTCGCCTGGATCGGCCTGCACGAGCCCACCCAGGCGGAGTTCGCGGGGATCGCCGCCACCTTCGGTCTGCACCCGCTCGCCGTGGAGGACGCGGTGCACGCGCACCAGCGGCCGAAGCTGGAGCGCTACGACGAGACCCTCTTCACCGTCTTCAAGACGATCCACTACGTCGAGCACGCCGAACTCACCGCCACCAGCGAGGTCGTGGAGACCGGCGAGGTGATGTGCTTCACGGGCCCGGACTTCGTCATCACCGTCCGGCACGGCGGGCAGGGCTCCCTGCGGAGCCTGCGCCACCGCCTCCAGGACGACCCGGAGCTGCTCTCGCGCGGCCCGTCGGCCGTTCTGCACTCCATCGCCGACCACGTCGTCGACGGGTACATCGCGGTCGCGGCGGCCGTGCAGGACGACATCGACGAGGTGGAGAGCGCGGTCTTCGCGACGCCCGCCAAGGGTGTCGCGAGGGGCGGCGACGCGGGCCGCATCTACCAGCTCAAGCGCGAGGTGCTGGAGTTCAAGCGGGCGGTGTCGCCGCTGCTGCGGCCGATGGAGCTGCTCAGCGAGCGGCCGATGCGGCTGGTGGATCCCGACATCCAGAAGTACTTCCGGGACGTGGCGGACCACCTCGCCCGGGTGCACGAGCAGGTCATCGGCTTCGACGAGCTGCTGAACTCGATCCTCCAGGCGAACCTCGCCCAGGCCTCGGTCGCGCAGAACGAGGACATGCGCAAGATCACCTCCTGGGCGGCGATCATCGCCGTCCCTACGATGATCTGCGGCGTGTACGGGATGAACTTCGACCACATGCCGGAGCTGCACTGGAAGTACGGCTATCCCCTGGTGATGGCCGCGATCGTCGGCAGCTGCTTCGCCATCCACCGGACGCTGCGGCGCAACGGCTGGCTGTAGGCCCCGGGGGCCGCCGGTCGTGGCACGCGGGAGCGCACCGCCTACGCTGTGCGCATGACTCTCAGCGCGCTCGACCTGGCCCTCGTCGAGGAGGCCTCCAAGAAGTCCGGCCTGATCTGGGTCCGGGGCACCGGTGCCGACCGGGCCCTGTGGCACGCCTGGGTGGACGGCGCCGCGCACGTGCTCGGCGACGGGCCCGGCGAGCAGCCCTTCCCCGGGCTCACCGACGGCACCTCGGCCGAGGTGACCGTGCGCAGCAAGGACAAGGGCGGCCGGCTCGTGGCCTGGACCGCGGCCGTACGGGAGCTCGTGCCCGGCAGCGACTCCTGGGAGGCCGCCGTCGCCGAGCTCAAGGGCAAGCGGCTGAACGCGCCCGACTCGGAGGCGATGACGGAGCGCTGGGCGCGCGAGTGCCGGCTGCTGCGGCTGGAGCCGGTGGCGGTGGGGCAGCTGCCGACGGGTTCGCTGGCCGCCCGGCCGGTGGGGTCCCCCGCGGTCACCCGCAGGCCGATCCCGGCGGGGCTGCCGAAGCTGCTGCTGAAGCGGAAGAAGGCCAAGCGCTAGAGGGTGTCCGCCGGTCAGCCCGTGGGGTCGGAGCCCTGGCCGGAGGGCTTCGAGGGCGTCGGCGTGGCCCCGGCGCCTGCGCCCGTGCCAGTGCCCGTGCCTGCGCCCGTGCCCTTGCCGTCCTTGGTGGTCGGCAGCTGGCTGCCGTAGTCCACGGTCTGGTCCTGCGCGGGCGCCTCCAGCGGGAAGGGCTTGCCCCACTCGGACAGCTCCACGCGGCCGGCGCCGCCCGCGCGCTCCATGAGCAGCGGGTACGGGGTGCCCTCCAGGGAGACCGACAGCTTGCCGCCCTTGCCCGCGTCCGCCGAGACGGGGACCGCCTTGGTGTGCCCGACCGTGGTGTAGGGGCCCTTGGTGAGCTTGCCCTGGAGGCCCAGCAGCCCGTCCAGCAGGACGTGCATGTCGGTGAACCCGCGGAACTGCTTGTACGAGGGGTCGGCCTCGGGCACCTTCACGTACTTGTCGCCGAGCTTGCCCGCCGAGTCCGACTGGCCCCAGAAGGCAGCGCTGGCCTTCAGGTAGAGCTGTTCGCCGACCCGCAGCAGCTGGAAGGTGTCCTCGGCCGACTTCACCTCGCCGGAGCCGCCGTCCGCTTTCAGCCGCATGTCGAGGGTGAAGGTCTTGCCGCCGGTGACGAGCGTGCCCGACAGGTGGACGGAGTTCGCCGCGCCGGCGGCGGCCTTCGCCTGTCCCTCGATCTTGTCGGGGCCGAGCTTGCCGACGCCGTTCGTGCCCTTGTCCGGGTCCGCCTTCTCCGCGCAGCCCGTCCCGGCGACGGCGAGGCCCGCGCACAGGGCACCGATGAAGGCGGCCCGGCGCAGCCGTACGGCGGGGGTGTAGGCGGTCACGGGCGCGTGCCTCTCGTCGGGGGTCGGGGCAGCAGGCAGCGTACCCCTCCGCGGCCCGGGCCCCGTCGGGCCCCCGTACACACCCCGGCCGGACGGCCCCACCAGGACGCCTTCCCCCGGCACGGGCTAGCCTGAGGCACGGCACGACTGTTGATGGACGCTCTAGGAGGCGCACGGATGGCTGCAGGCGCCCCGCGGATCTTCGTCTCGCATCTGTCGGGTGTGCCCGTCTTCGACCCCAACGGCGATCAGGTCGGCCGGGTCCGCGACCTCGTCGCGATGCTGCGGGTCGGCGGCCGCCCGCCCCGGCTGCTGGGCCTGGTGGTCGAGGTCGTCAGCCGGCGCCGGATCTTCCTGCCCATGACCCGGGTGACGGGCGTGGAGTCCGGCCAGGTCATCACCACCGGCGTCGTCAACATGCGGCGCTTCGAACAGCGCCCCACCGAGCGGCTGGTCCTCGGCGAGCTGCTTGACCGGCGGGTGCGCCTGGTGGACGGCGGCGAGGAGGTCACCGTGCTGGACGTGGCGATCCAGCAGCTGCCGGCCCGCCGCGACTGGGAGATCGACCGGATCTTCGTCCGCAAGGGCAAGGGCGGCGCGCTGCGCCGGCGCGGGGAGACCCTGACGGTGGAGTGGTCGGCGGTGTCCGGCTTCTCCCTGGAGGAGGAGGGCCAGGGCGCCGAGAGCCTGGTCGCGACCTTCGAGCAGATGCGCCCGGCGGACCTGGCCAACGTCCTGCACCACCTGACGCCGAAGCGCCGCGCCGAGGTGGCCAACGCCCTCGACGACGACCGGCTCGCGGACGTGCTGGAGGAGCTTCCGGAGGACGACCAGGTGGAGATCCTCGGGAAGCTGAAGGAGGAGCGCGCGGCCGACGTCCTGGAGGCGATGGACCCCGATGACGCGGCCGACCTGCTCTCCGAGCTGCCGGAGGAGGAGAAGGAGCGGTTGCTGACCCTGATGCAGCCGGACGACGCGGCCGACGTGCGGCGCCTGCTGTCGTACGAGGAGAACACCGCGGGCGGTCTGATGACCACGGAGCCGATCGTGCTGCGCCCGGACGCGACCGTCGCGGACGCGCTGGCCCGCGTACGCAAGTCGGACCTGTCGCCGGCGCTGGCGGCGCAGGTGTACGTCTGCCGGCCGCCGGACGAGACGCCGACGGGCAAGTACCTCGGGACGGTGCATTTCCAGCGGCTGCTGCGGGACCCTCCGTTCACGCTGGTCAGCTCCCTGGTGGACGCGGACCTGCCGCCGCTGCGCCCGGACGCCTCGCTGCCGGTGGTGACCAGCTACCTGGCCGCGTACAACATGGTGGCGGCACCCGTCGTCGACGAGAGCGGCTCGCTGCTGGGCGCGGTGACCGTCGACGACGTCCTGGATCACCTGCTGCCCGACGACTGGCGGGAGACGGACTTCCACTCCGAGGAGGCCGTGCGTGGGCACTGAGCGCGGACGGGGCGACGGGGCGCGCGAGCGGCGCCGGGAGCGGCGCGAGCAGGCCCGTGAGGGGCTCTCGGAGCGGCTGGAGGAGGCGGCCGAGCGGCTGCGCAACGAGCGGACGGAACGTTCCGCCGAACGGGCGAGGAGTGCCGCCCCCGCGGGGGCGAGCGCGCTGACGCGTTCGCGCGTACGGCTGGACCAGCCGCGCCCGGACCGCCGCAAGCTGCTGCCCGAGTACGACCCGGAGGCCTTCGGGCGGCTGTCGGAGCGGGTGGCGCGGTTCCTCGGCACGGGCCGGTTCATCGTCTGGATGACCCTGGTCATCGTGGTGTGGGTGCTGTGGAACGTCTTCGCGCCCGATCACCTGCGTTTCGACCAGTACCCGTTCATCTTCCTGACGCTGATGCTGTCCCTCCAGGCCTCGTACGCGGCCCCGCTGATCCTGCTCGCGCAGAACCGGCAGGACGACCGGGACCGGGTCACCCACGAGCAGGACCGCAAGCAGAACGAGCGGTCGATCGCGGACACCGAGTACCTGACCCGGGAGATCGCGGCGCTGCGGATGGGCCTGGGCGAGGTCGCCACCCGCGACTGGATCCGCTCGGAGTTCCAGGACCTGATCAAGGAGATGGACGAGCGGCGGCTGTTCCCGGGGGAAAGTGACGAAGGCGACCGCTGATCGGCTTACCTGAGCGCTGCTACCGAGCCGTACCATCGGGTGCATGGCTACCGAGACACCCTCCGCCGCCGTGCCGGAGCAGGACGCGATCCTGGACGCGCTGGCGACGGTCAACGACCCCGAGATCCACCGGCCGATCACCGAACTCGGCATGGTCAAATCGGTGGAGATCGGCGAGGGCGGCGCCGTCGCCGTCACGGTCTACCTCACGGTGTCGGGCTGCCCCATGCGCGAGACCATCACCAAGAACGTCACCGAGGCCGTCGAGAAGGTCGCGGGCGTCACCTCCGTCGCCGTGTCCCTGGACGTGATGAGCGACGAGCAGCGCAAGGAGCTGGCGGCCACGCTGCGCGGCGGTACCGCCGAGCGCGAGGTGCCCTTCGCCAAGCCGGGCTCGCTGACCCGTGTGTACGCGGTCGCGTCCGGCAAGGGCGGCGTCGGCAAGTCCTCCGTCACGGTCAACCTGGCGGCGGCGATGGCGGCCGACGGCCTGAAGGTCGGCGTGGTCGACGCGGACATCTACGGGCACAGCGTGCCGCGGATGCTCGGTGTGGACGGCAAGCCCACCCAGGTCGAAAACATGATCATGCCGCCGTCGGCGAACGGCGTGAAGGTGATCTCCATCGGCATGTTCACGCCGGGCAACGCCCCGGTGGTGTGGCGCGGCCCGATGCTGCACCGGGCGCTCCAGCAGTTCCTGGCGGACGTGTTCTGGGGCGACCTGGACGTGCTGCTGCTGGACCTGCCGCCGGGCACGGGCGACATCGCGATCTCGGTGGCGCAGCTGGTGCCGAACGCCGAGATCCTCGTCGTGACCACCCCGCAGCAGGCGGCCGCCGAGGTCGCGGAGCGGGCCGGGTCGATCGCGGTGCAGACGCACCAGAAGATCGTGGGCGTCGTCGAGAACATGTCGGGCCTGCCGTGCCCGCACTGCGACGAGATGGTGGACGTGTTCGGCTCGGGCGGTGGCCAGAAGGTCGCCGACGGCCTGACGAAGACGGTCGGCGCGACGGTGCCGGTGCTCGGCACGATCCCGATCGACGTCCGGCTGCGCGAGGGCGGCGACGACGGCAAGCCGGTCGTCCTGTCCGACCCGGACTCCCCGGCGGGTGCGGCGCTGCGCGCCATCGCCGGCAAGCTCGGCGGCCGCGCCCGCGGCCTCTCGGGCATGAGCCTGGGCATCACGCCGCGCAACAAGTTCTGACGGCCGGGGCGCGGGCGCTCGTGCCGCGGGGCGGCACGGGCGGGCACACCGGCACGACGGCCCGCAGGGACCGCAGGGACCGCGCAGCGTAGAGGGCACCGCCGCCAGGCGGTGCCCTTCCCCGTACCCCTACTCGTACGCGGCGAGGTCGGCGATCGCGGAGAAGCCCAGCCCGTACGCGCTCATCCCCCGCCCGTACGCCCCCAGGTGCACCCCGCTCCCGGTCGAGCCGGCCAGCACCCATCCGAACTCCGACTCGCGGTAGTGGAACGGCGTCGGCTCGCCGTCCACCGGCAGCGACAGCGTCGACCAGTCCGGCCCGGCGAGGTCGTCGGCGAGCTCCCAGGCGGCCTCCGTCTGCTGGTCCAGCCAGTCGTCGCGCCGGGCGTGGTCCATCTGCGGCGGCCAGCTGTAAGCCAGCAGCCCGGAACCGGCCAGCCAGGCCGCCGAGGAGACCGAGGTGGCCTCCAGGACGCCGGTGCCGTCGCCGCTGCGGCGCAGGGGGTTGCTGGCGACGGTGATCACGACCGCGAAGCGGTCCTTCTCGCCGGTGGCGATCTCGCCGCGGGCGGACGGCTCGTCGCCGTGGCCGGTGGAACCGTGCTCCACGGTGCCGTCGGCCCCGGTGCCGACCTGCATGAGCCAGCGGGGGCCGGTGAAGGCTCCGTCCAGCCCGTACCAGGGGAACTCGGCGTTCAGGTAGCCCGCCGCCGCCCGGCGGGCCGCCGGGACGGGGGCGGCCTCCTGGGCCTGGCCAGGGGCGGCCTGGCCGGTATGTTCCGGCGGCTCGGTCTGCGCGGGTGGTGCGTCTTCGGGGGCTTCGGCAGGCTGCGCGCCTACACGGCTGCTGCTCGTCGTCTCCATGGGCGGCCTCTCGTTCCGTGGGGTCCGGAACGGCCCTCCCCCTCGCTGCGCTGGGGGGACCCCCCTCCGCGGGCGGCCTGGGTCCGGACAGATGGAGGATAGCCATCCGGCCCCGGATCGACGGGCAGGCTGCGGCTCAGGTGGCGTCGGCGTCGAAGGGGGTGCGCGTCTCCCGGGCCGGTGCGGCGGGCTTCTTCAGCAGGTCGGGACCGGCGCCCGCGGCGGGCGCGGCGGACGGCGCGTCGGCGGCCTCGGACGGGGCGGTCTCCCGGCCGTTGACCGCGTCGGTGACCTCGTTCAGCTCCTTGCGCAGGTCGAAGCTGGTGCGCAGCTCCTGGAGGTCCTCGTTCTCGCTCAGCTGCTTGCGGATGAAGGTCTTCGGGTTCAGGTCCTCGAACTCGAAGTCCTTGAAGTCGGGGCCCAGTTCGGAGCGGATGTCCTGCTTGGCGCTGTCCGAGAACGCACGGATCTTCCGGATGAAGCCCGAGACGTCCTGGATCACCTTCGGCAGCTTGTCCGGGCCGAAGACGAGGATGGCGAGCACCACGATGGTGACCAGCTCGAGTGCGCCTATGTCGTTGAACACCTTGCCGCTCCTCGGCTCTCTCCACATCCGGCCCGGTCAACGGTACCCGCCGTTCCTTGCGCTCCCCTACGCCGGTGCGTGACCGTTCGCGGATTCACCCTGGCGTCATCCGGTGTTCGTGTCGCGGACCGCCCGCTTCCGGGGGTGGATCAGCTGCCGCCGGCCGAGCCGAGGACGACTTCCAGGGTGCGTTCCCTGCCGTCCCGCAGCAGGGTCAGGCCGAGGCGGTCGCCGGGCCGGTGGGCCCTGATCTTGACGATCAGCTCGTCGCCGCCGTGCACGCGTACGCCGTCCACCTTGGTGATCACGTCGCCGGCCTTGATGCCGGCGCGGGCGGCGGGCCCGTCGGCGACCACGGAGGGTGTGCCGTCCTCGCCCTTGGTGTCGACCCGGGCTCCGTCTCCCGTGTACTCCATGTCCAGGGTGACGCCGATGACGGGGTGGGTGGCGTGGCCGGACCGGATGAGCTCCTCGGCGACCCGCTTGCCCTGGTTGACGGGGATGGCGAAGCCGAGGCCGATGCTGCCGCTCTGGCGGGTAGGGTCGTCGCCGTCCTCTCCCTTGTCGGCGCCGCGGATGGCGCTGTTGATGCCGATCACGTGGGCGCGGGAGTCGAGGAGCGGGCCGCCGGAGTTGCCGGGGTTGATGGGGGCGTCGGTCTGGAGGGCGTCGACGTAGCTGACGTCGCTGCCGTCGCGCTTGCCGCCGCCGGCGGTGATGGGGCGGCCGGTGGCGCTGATGATGCCCGAGGTGACCGTGTTGGAGAGGTCGAAGGGGGCCCCGATGGCCACGACCGGGTCGCCGACGCGGACGTTCTCGGAGTTCCCGAGCGCCAGCGGGCGCAGGCCCCGGACGCCGCTGACCTTCACCACGGCCAGGTCGTAGCCGCCGTCGCGGCCGACCAGCTCGGCGGTGACGCTCTCGCCGGTGCTGAAGGTGACCGTCACGTCGCGGGCGTCGGCGACGACGTGGCTGTTGGTCAGGATGTGGCCCTGCTCGTCGAGCACGAAGCCGGTCCCGGTGCCGCTGCCGCCGCCCCCGCTGACGTGCAGCGTGACCACGCCGGGCAGGGCGGTGGCCGCGATGCCGGCCACGCTGTCGGGGGCCCGGCCCTTGTTGTCGGCGGCGGCCTGCGGGAGCTCCAGGCGGGTGCCGGCGCGCCGCTCGGCGAGGATGCCGAGGTAGCCGCCGACGCAGCCCGCGAGGACGGCGACGAGGGCGCCCACGAGGGCCAGCTGCCACAGGGCCGGAGCGCGGCGCGCCCTGCCGTGGTCGACGACCTGGAGCGGACCGGCGGCCCAGGGGTCGTAGCGGGGTCCCGTCCGGGGGGCGGCGGCTTCCGGGGCGGGAGCGGGCTCCTCCGGGGTGCCGGCGGTCTCCGGCTCCGGGCCCGGCTCCGGGCCCGGCTCCGGGAGGCCGGCGGGCCGGCTCCACCACGTCGGAGCCGGACCGTCGTGCTGGCTGTCGGACATGGGCGCTCCCCCCGCGGGCCTGGCGCACCGCGGGCGGCGCGTGTGCCGCAGATTCAACCAGGTGCCCGGGCCCCTCGGGGGCCCGGGTCAGCGGGAGAGCGAAACCGGCTGCGCCGTCGCCGGGGCCGAGGAGGCCGCCGTGGGGAGCTGCCCCACGGGGACGGCCGCCGTCGGAGGGACGGGGGTGGGCACCCGGTCGCGGACGAAGGCGTCGGTCAGCGGCACCGAGGGTCCGGGCCTGGTCGCGGGCGCCTCCCCCCGGGCGTTCGGCTCGACCCCGTCCAGCGGCAGCGCGCCGCCGAGCGCGATCGCGGCCAGCGACACGGCTCCCGCCGCCACGAAGGCGAAGCGGCGTCTGGGACGGCCCACCTCGTGGATACGGAAACCCTCGCGCGGGGCGGCCGGAGCGGAGTACCCGAACGAGGAGAACGGGTCGACACCCGGAGCCGGGGGCGCGAGCGGAGCCCCCGGTCCTCCGGCCGGCCCGGCCGGCCCCGCGGGCCCGTCGGGGCCCGCTCCCGGCAGCCCCTGGAGCCGGGCCAGCAGCCCGGCGGACAGCGGCGGCGGGGCGCTCTCCACGAACAGGGTCTTCAGCCTGCGCTGCGCGTCGGCCTCGGCCTTGCACTTGGCGCAGGTCGCCAGGTGTGCCAGCACCCGCTCGCGCGCGTCGTGCTTCAACTCCCCGTCCACCAGGGCGGCGAGCCGGTCGCCCAGGTGCTGTTCGGCGGGGGAGGGACTGGCTCCGCTCACTCGGCTCCGCCCTCTCCCCCGGCGCCCGGGGCGCCCACGGCCACGCCCGCCAGCGCGCGCTGCTCCGCGCGGGCCTCGGGAGAGCGGTGCTTGAGCGCCTTGCGCAGGTGCGAGCGGCCACGGTGGATACGGCTGCGGACGGTGCCGAGCTTCACGCCGAGGGTGGCGGCAATCTCCTCGTAGGAGAGGCCCTCGATGTCACAGAGCACCACGGCGGCGCGGAACTCGGGCGCGAGGGTGTCCAGCGCCTGCTGCACGTCGGCGTCGAAGTGGGTGTCGTGGAGGACCTGCTGGGGGGACGGCTCACGGCTCGGCAGCCGCTCCGCGGCGTCGTCGCCGAGCGCGTCGAAGCGGATCCGCTGCTTGCGGCGCACCATGTCCAGGAAGAGGTTGGTGGTGATGCGGTGCAGCCAGCCCTCGAAGGTGCCGGGCGTGTAGGTGGACAGCGAGCGGAAGACGCGGACGAAGACTTCCTGCGTCAGGTCCTCGGCGTCGTGCTGGTTGCCCGTCAGGCGGTAGGCGAGGCGGTAGACCCGCGCGCTGTGCGTGCTGACGATCTCCTCCCATGTGGGAGGGGTCCACGCCTGGGAGCCCGCATCGGCGGCAAAGGTCGCGGTGGTCGCGGTGTGGGCGGTGTGGAAGCGGTCAGCAGTGTAGGTCACGGATTTCGGCTCACCCGCCGACCAGAAGAGACGTCTCAGGACGCCTCCACGATCCACAGGCGCAGCCGCACCTCCCCTGTCGGCTCTGGTGGTGTCCAGTGGAGCCCCTACCATAGCCACCCCTCCCGTCAGCTCTGGATAAGCATTTTTGCAGTAACTTTGCACGAGCCTCGGGGTCCGGACCGCCGATCTGCCCGCAGCCGTCCCCTCTATCCCGCCTCTCACCCTCCCAACGCCCGGTCCCATCTGCGGGTTCCCGACGTCAGCGGATACAGTCACCGTTGCGCCAACTATGGGGACAGGAGAGGGTCATTAGCGGCAACCGGCAGACGAGCTGGGCGTTCGCCGACGCGTTTGTCGCCGAGGACGACGCCCTGCGATGGGCCCGAGACCGGTCCAGGGAAGCGGGCCTGCGGTCCGTGTCCCCCGGCACCGGGGCCGCGCTGCGCCTGCTCGCCGCCACCGCGGACGCCAAGGCGGTCGCCGAGATCGGCACCGGCACCGGCGTCTCGGGGATCCACCTGCTGCACGGGATGCGTCCGGACGGGGTCCTGACCACGGTGGACCCCGAAGCGGACCGCCAGGCCTTCGCCCGCCAGGCGTTCCGCGCGGCCGGCTTCGCGGGGAACCGCGCGCGGTTCATCCCCGGGCGGGCGCTGGACGTGCTGCCGCGGCTCGCCGACGGCGGGTACGACCTGGTCTTCTGCGACGGCGATCCCGCCGAGTCCCTCGACTACCTCGCGGAATCGTTGCGGCTCCTGCGCCCCGGGGGGCTGGTGTGCTTCGAGGGGGTCTTCGCCGACGGGCGGACGGTGGACTCCGCGGCGCAGCCGGTGGAGGTGATCCGGGTGCGGGAGTTGCTGCGCAGCGTGCGGGAGAGTCCGGCGCTGGAGGCCGCGCTGCTCCCGGTGGGTGACGGGCTCCTCTGCGCCGTACGGCGCTGACCCGGCCGGTCGAGGTCCGGGCGGCGGCCCCTGGCCGGCCCGGGCGGCGGTACCGCCGCCCGGGGGCGGTACCCCTGCCCCCCTTCGCCCGTTCCCCGGTGGCGCGCGTAGCCCCGCCGGCGATCGAGGCGCGGTGACGCCGTGTCCGCAGCCGCGCCCGGCGCTTGAGCCCGGGAGGCCCGCCAGGGCCGAGGGGCGCGAGGGGCGCGAGCGGCGCGAGGGGCGCGACAAAAGAGAACCCCGCCCCCGCCGCGCGGGCGGCAGGGGCGGGGCAAGATCAAGTGGCCGAGGCTCAGCCGACGACCTTCTTCAGGGCGTCACCCAGGGCGTCCGCCTCGTCCGGCGTCAGCTCGACGACAAGCCGACCGCCGCCTTCGAGCGGTACGCGCATGACGATGCCTCGCCCCTCCTTGGTGACCTCGAGCGGGCCGTCGCCCGTCCGCGGCTTCATGGCCGCCATGCTCGTTCCCCTTCCTGAAACCAGCTCATCGTCAGCCGACGGCCCCGTTCAGGCGCCTAGTACCCGGCATCGAACACATTGCTTCCCAGCCATTATCCCGCATGTCAGGACCCGATGACCAACATCGGAAGGGAACGCTTGGGCAACGCGCTCGGCCAAAACCACTCATTTCGGGGATCCGCCTGCGATACTGCGCCGCTGCCCCCAGGGGTAGGGCTCCGCTTTGTTTGACGCACATCACATGCCCGCCCCCGGTCGCGTCCGCCATGCTGGCCCTTGCACCGGCCGGTACCGGCCTGTAGCCAAGCCCGCGACGAAGGGGGACCCCCGCCATGGCCGACAGCGTGCTCTACGAAGTGACCGACGGACTCGCGACCGTCACGATCAACCGGCCCGACGCGATGAACGCCATGAACACGGAGGCGAAGGTCGCCCTGCGCGACGCCGTCCAGGCGGCGGCCGCCGACACCGCCGTCCGGGCGGTCCTGCTCACCGCCGCCGGCAACCGCGCCTTCTGCGTGGGCCAGGACCTCAAGGAGCACATCGGGAACCTGGCGGCGGACCGCGAGAGCGGCTCGAAGCTCACGATGAGCACCGTCTCCGAGCACTACAACCCGATCGTGCGGGCCCTGACGGAGATGCCCAAGCCCGTCGTGGCCGGGGTGAACGGCGTCGCGGCCGGGGCCGGCTTCGGCTTCGCGCTCGCGGCGGACTTCCGCGTGGTCGCGGACACGGCGTCCTTCAACACCTCCTTCGCCGGCGTCGCGCTGACCGCCGACTCCGGGGTGTCGTGGACCCTGCCCCGCCTGATCGGTGCCTCCCGGGCCTCCGACCTGCTGCTGTTCCCGCGCTCGATCAAGGCGCAGGAGGCGTACGACCTGGGCATCGTCAACCGTCTGGTCCCGTCGGACTCCCTGCACGCGGAGGCCGAGGCCGTGGCCCGCGCCCTCGCCTCCGGCCCGACCGTGGCCTACGCGGCCCTGAAGGAGTCCTTGGCGTACGGGGCCTCGCACTCGCTGTCCGAGGCCCTGGAGCGGGAGGACGTCCTCCAGACCCGCGCGGGCGCCTCCGAGGACCACTCCATCGCGGTGCAGGCCTTCCTCGCGAAGCAGCCGCCGGAGTACCTGGGGCGCTGACGGCTCACGCCTCGCGGGACACGCAGCCCGCGAGGTGGTCGTTGACCAGGCCGCACGCCTGCATCAGGGCGTAGGCCGTGGTCGGCCCGACGAAGCGGATGCCCGCCTTCTTCAGGGCCTTGGCCAGGGCCGTGGACTCCGGGGTCACCGCCGGCACGTCGGCGGTGCTCCTCGGGGCGCGGCCCGGCCTCTCGGGGGCGTGGGACCAGATCAGCTCGTCCAGCTGCCCCGCTTCCCAGCCGGCCAGCACCTTCGCGTTGGCGAGGGTGGCCTCGATCTTGGCCCGGTTGCGGATGATCCCCTCGTCGGCCATCAGCCGTTCGGCGTCGGCCGGGCCGAATTCCGCGACCGCCGCGATCCGGAAGTCCGAGAAGGCCTTACGGAAGCCCTCGCGCCGGCGCAGGATCGTCAGCCAGGACAGCCCGGACTGGAAGGCCTCCAGGCACAGCCGCTCGTACAGCGCGTCGTCCCCGTGGACGGGCTTGCCCCATTCGGTGTCGTGGTAGACGACGTAGTCCTCCGTGGAGAGCCCCCACGGGCAGCGCAGGCCGCCGTCCGGGCCGGCGGTCAGGCCCGCGCCGCTCACCGCTCGTCCTTGCCGAGGTCGACGCGGCCCTCGGGGGCGGCCGGGGTGCGCGCGGCGGTCAGCTCCGCGATCCGCGCGTCCCGCTCGGCCAGCTCGGCCGCGAGCCGGTCCAGTACGTCGTCCACCTCGGCCATCCGGTAGCCGCGCGGCGCGACCGGCAGGCGCAGGGCGTCGATGTCCGCCCGTACCACCGGCCGGCTCTCCGGGAGCGCGTCGGCCACCCGGTCCGGCTCGGCCTCGGGCAGCACGGCCTCCGTCCCGCCGCCGACCACCGCGAGGGTGACCGCGGCCACGACCACGACCAGCGCGATCAGCAAGAACCAGAACACGATCAACTCCCCTGAGAGACTCCGGCCACCAGGTTAAGGTCGCAGACGAGGCGCGAGGGTCGCCGAAGGAGGAAAGAGCAGGATGCTGCGACTGGGCAGGCGCGAGTTCGACACCCACGAGCCGGTGATCATGGCCATCGTGAACCGCACCCCGGACTCCTTCTACGACCAGGGCGCGACCTTCCGCGACGAGCCCGCCCTCGACCGGGTGGAGCAGGCGGTGGCCGAGGGCGCCGCGATCATCGACATCGGCGGGGTCAAGGCCGGTCCGGGCGAGCACGTGGACGCGGCGGAGGAGGCCCGGCGCACGGTCGGCTTCGTGGCGGAGGTCCGCCGCCGCCACCCGGACGTGGTGATCAGCGTGGACACCTGGCGGCACGAGGTCGGCGAGGCGGTCTGCGAGGCCGGGGCGGACGTACTGAACGACGCGTGGGGCGGGGTGGACCCGCGGCTGGCGGAGGTCGCCGCGCGCCACGGCGCGGGGATCGTGTGCACCCACGCGGGCGGGGTGGAGCCGCGTACGCGTCCGCACCGGACCTCGTACGAGGACGTGATGGAGGACATCCTGCGCGTCACGGTCGGGCTCGCGGAGCGGGCCGCGGCCCTCGGGGTGCCCCGGGAGTCGATCATGATCGATCCGGGCCACGACTTCGGGAAGAACACCAGGCACTCGCTCGAAGCCACCCGCCGCCTCGCGGAGATGACCGAAACCGGTTGGCCGGTACTGGTGTCGCTGTCCAACAAGGACTTCGTCGGCGAGACCCTCGACAAGCCGGTCAAGGAACGCCTGCTGGGCACCCTGGCGACCACGGCCGTCTCGGCCTGGCTCGGCGCCCAGGTCTACCGCGTGCACGAGGTCGCGGAGACGAAGCAGATCCTCGACATGGTCCGCTCCATCCAGGGCCACCGCCCGCCGGCCGTGGCCCGCCGCGGGCTGGCCTGAGGGCCGCAGGACACGGAACGGCCCGGGGGCCGAACCGCCGCGGACCGGCCCGAGGGCCGCCGGCCGCGCCGCCCGGGCGGCGCGGCCGCCGCCGCTACTTGCCGACTTCCTTCGTCACCAGCGCGATGGCCTCGTCCACGTCGTCGGTGACGTGGAAGAGGTAGAGGTCCTTCTCCGAGGCCTTGCCCTGCGCGATGACCGTGTTGCGCAGCCAGTCGATCAGACCGCCCCAGTACTCCGTGCCGAACAGCACGATGGGGAACCTGGTGATCTTCTGGGTCTGCACGAGGGTCAGCGCCTCGAACATCTCGTCCAGGGTGCCGAGTCCGCCCGGCAGCACCACGAACCCCTGGCTGTACTTCACGAACATCGTCTTGCGGACGAAGAAGTACCGGAAGTTCAGCCCGAGGTCGACGTGCTGGTTGAGCCCCTGCTCGAAGGGCAGCTCGATGCCCAGGCCGACGGAGATGCCGTTCGCCTCGCGGGCGCCCTTGTTGGCCGCCTCCATCGCGCCCGGACCGCCGCCCGTGATCACCGCGAAGCCGGCGTCGACGAGCGCGCTGCCGATCCGTACGCCCGCCTCGTACTCCGGCGAGTCCACCGGGGTGCGGGCGGAGCCGAACACGCTGATCGCGGGCGGCAGCTCCGCCAGGGTTCCGAAGCCCTCGATGAACTCCGACTGGATGCGCAGGACCCGCCAGGGATCGGTGTGCACCCACTCGGAGGGCCCTGCGGAGTCCAGCAGCCGCTGGTCCGTCGTGCTGCCCGCCTGCACCTGGCCCCGCCTGCGCAGCACCGGCCCGAGCTGCTGCTCCTCGGGCCGACGGCGGGCCGAACCTTCGGGGTTGCCCATGATGTGCTCCCTCCTGCTGATCGTTGGATCAGGTTAGGCGCACAAAAGTGACGGGAGGGGGAATTTACGAGGTCAGCCAGGCGCGGAGTCGTTCCTCGCAGTGCAGGATGGCCTTCGTCTCGACGCGCTCGTCGACCTTGTGGGCCAGCAGCGCGTCGCCCGGGCCGTAGTTGACCGCCGGGACGCCGAGCGCGCTGAAGCGGGAGACGTCCGTCCAGCCGAACTTCGGCATGGGCCGGCCGCCGACCGCGTCCATGAAGGCCGCGGCCGCCGGGTGGGACAGGCCGGGCAGGGCGCCGCCGGAGGAGTCGTCGATCACGAACTCGGCGACGGCGCAGTCCGCGAAGACCTCCTGTACGTGGGCCAGCGCGTCGGCCTCGCTGCGGTCGGGGGCGTAGCGGAAGTTCACGGTGACCGTGCAGGCGTCGGGGATGACGTTGTTGGCGACGCCGCCCTCGATGCGGACGGCGTTGAGGCCCTCGTGGTACTCCAGGCCGTCGATGACGGGCTTGCGCGGCTCGTACGCGGCCAGCTTCGCCAGGATGGGGCCGGCGGCGTGGATGGCGTTGGAGCCCATCCAGCTGCGCGCGGAGTGGGCGCGCTCGCCCTCGGTGCGCAGGAGCACGCGCAGGGTGCCCTGGCAGCCGCCCTCGACCTCGGCGTTGGAGGGCTCCAGCAGCACGGCGAAGTCGCCCGCCAGCCAGTCGGGGTGGGCGTCGGCGACCTTGCCGAGGCCGTTGAGGTCGGCGGCGACCTCTTCCTGGTCGTAGAAGACGAAGGTGAGGTCCCGGTTCGGCTCCGGGACGGTCGCGGCGATCCTCAGCTGCACGGCGACCCCGGACTTCATGTCCGTCGTGCCGCAGCCCCACAGGACGCCGTTGTCGTCCAGGCGGGACGGGACGTTGTCGGCGATCGGCACGGTGTCGAGGTGGCCGGCGAGTACGACGCGCTCGGCGCGGCCGAGGTGCGTACGGGCGACGACGTTGTTGCCGAGGCGGTCGACGGTGAGGTGCGGGAGGGCGCGCAGCGCGTCTTCCACGAGGTCGGCGAGCACCTTCTCGTCGCCGCTCACGGAGGGGATGTCGACGAGCCGGGCGGTCAGCTCGGCAGCGTCCAGGGTGAGGTCCAGCTCGGATTCGGACATGGAACTGACCCTAACGCCCCGGGATGGGCGGGAACCTGGAGCGTCCGGCCGGTGGACGGTTTATCGGCCTCAAGTACGGTGGGCCGCGTGTCCGAGACCGATCGCTTCCGTCCCCGCCGCCGCCGGCCGTTCCGCAGGGCCGTGGGCCTGCTCGTGCTGCTCGCCGTGGTCGGTTACTTCGCCGTCCAGCGCGCCTCGAACAACGGCGCCTCCTACTGCACGGCCTCCGCGACGGGGGCGGGTTCCGCGGGGGCGGGGACCGTCCAGACGTACGAGATGACCCATGAGCAGGCGGCGAACGCGGCGACGATAGCCGCCGTCGGGATCTCCAAGGGGCTGCCGGACCGGGCGGTGACCATCGCCCTGGCGACGGCGATGCAGGAGTCGGCGCTGCGCAACCTCGACCACGGGGACCGGGATTCGCTGGGCCTGTTCCAGCAGCGGCCCTCGCAGGGCTGGGGCACCCCGGAGCAGATCATGGACCCGGTGTACTCGGCGGGGATCTTCTACGACCGGCTCGCGGAGATCAAGGGCTACACCCGGCTGCCGCTGACGGTGGCCGCGCAGCGGGTGCAGCTCAGCGGTTTCCCGCAGGCGTACGCGAAGCACGAGCCGGACGCGACGGTCCTGACGGCCGCCTTCGGCGAGAACGGCGTCCCGGCGTCGCTGGCCTGCTCCGGTCCCGCGCCCGCGCCCGGCGACCCGGAGAAGGTGCGGACGGAGCTGACGCGGGCCTTCGGCGCCCCGGCGCGGGAGGCGCTGGGCGCGGGCCGGGCGGGCGCGTCCGCGGGGCGGTCGAAGCCGGGCGGGCCGGTCCCGGAGGCGGAGGTCGCGCTGCGCCTGAAGGAGGACGGCGGCCAGGCCGAGGCGCGGCGGGGGCGGGCGATGGCGCACTGGGCGGTGGCCCGGTCGAAGGAGCTGGGCATCGCCCGGGTGTCGTACGACGGCTCGTCCTGGGTTGCGGGCCGGGACGGCGGTGCCTGGGAGGGCCGGGCCGGGGGGAGCGGCACCGCGAGGGCGCACGACGCGGCGCCGGGCGAGGTGCGGATCTTCATGGCGGGGGCGGCCGGCCGCTGACCCGTCCCGCCTCCCGCCGGCCGCCCGGGGTCCCGGCGCACGCCCCCGGCGTGCGGGCGGCCCGGCGGTGACACCCCGGCGGCCCGGTCACACGTACGGCCCGTCCCCCGGGAGGGGTGTCCACGCGTTCGGGCCGTACACCCGGAGGACGGACAGAAGCGCAGGTGGGCGCGGGTCCGATGCGCTTGTCACGGAAGCCGATTAAACGATGCGTTACTGATCCTTTACCCGGCTGGTCCGCAACTCCTCCCACCCCGCGAGCGGTTGTACACGGCGTACTCAGCCGCTACCGCTTAGGAGCATCATGACCCTCCCCCTGACCCGTCGGATCGCCCGCGCCGCGCTTCTCCTCGCAGCCGGTACCGCTCCCGTGGTCGGTGCGGCAGGCGCCGCCAGCGCGGCCGACGCCGTGGGCCTGGAGTCCCTGCCGAAGCTGAACACGCTCACCGCCCCGGACGCCGGAGCGGCCACCGACGCCGCGCACACCGCCACCGAGGCCGTCCCCGCCGCCGCCCCCGTGGCCGGTCCCGCCACCGAGGTCGTCGGCGGCGCCGGCGCCGCCGGGCAGTCCCTGGGCGGCCTGCCCGTCGCCGGCCAGCTTCCCGTGAGCCAGCTGCCCCTGGCCGGCGGCGGCCTGCCGCTGGGCGGCTGACCCCACCCGTCCGCCGTGCCGGAACGCCCGAGGGGGCCGGGAGCCACTGCTCCCGGCCCCCTCGGCCCGTTCTGCCCGTTCCGCCCCGGCGGGCGGCTCAGCCGAGGCGCTTGACCGCGGCCGCGACCCGCTCGTCGGTGGCGGTGAAGGCGACGCGGACGAAGTTCGCGCCGGCCGCACCGTAGAAGTCGCCCGGCGCGACCAGGATGCCGAGCTCGGCCAGGTGGGCGACGGTGTCCCAGCAGGGCTCGTCACGGGTCGCCCACAGGTAGAGGCTGGCCTCGCTGTGCTCGATGCGGAAGCCGTGCGCCTCCAGGGCCGTGCGCAGCGCCTCGCGGCGGGCGGCGTAGCGGCCGCGCTGCTCCTCGACGTGCGCGTCGTCGCCGAGGGCCGCCACGGTGGCCGCCTGGACGGGCGCGGCGGTCATCATGCCGCCGTGCTTGCGGATCTGCAGCAGCTCGCCGAGGACGGCCTCGTCGCCGGCGATGAACGCGGCCCGGTAGCCGGCCAGGTTGGAGCGCTTGGAGAGCGAGTGCACGGCCACGATGCCCTCGTACGAGCCGCCGCAGACGTCGTCGTGCAGGACGGAGACGGGCTCGGCCTCCCAGCCCAGCTCCAGGTAGCACTCGTCGCTGAAGAGCAGGATGCCGTGCTCGCGCGCCCAGGCGACGATCCGGACCAGCTCCTCCTTCGGAATGACCTTCCCGGTGGGGTTGGACGGGGAGTTGAGCCACAGCAGCTTCAGGCCCGCCGGGTCGAGCTCCATCGGGTCGTCGTAGACGACGGCCTCCGCGCCGCACAGCCGCGCGCCGACCTCGTACGTCGGGTACGCGAGGCGCGGGTAGGCCACCTTGTCGCCGGCGCCGAGGCCCAGCTGGGTCGGCAGCCAGGCCACGAGTTCCTTGGAGCCGACGACCGGCAGCACGTTGCGGTGTCCGGCGGCGCTCGCGCCGAGCCGGCCGCGCAGCCAGCCGGTGATCGCGTCGCGCAGTTCGGGCGTCCCCCACACCGTCGGGTAGCCCGGGGAGTCGGCGGCGGCGACGAGGGCGCGCCGGATCAGGTCGGGCACCGGGTCCACGGGGGTGCCGACGGACAGGTCGACGATGCCGTCGGCGTGGGCCGCCGCCGTGGCCTTGTACGGCTCCAGTTTGTCCCAGGGAAAGACGGGAAGGCGGTCGGAAACTGCGGCCACGGTGCTCTCTGCTCTCTGTGAGGTGCGGGGCTGTGTCGTACGACGAAACGGCTCGGTCCCGCGCGGCAGCAGTGCCGTACGGGACCGAGAGGCGCGTCTGCCGTGAACGGTCAGTGCTCGCCGGCGTTGATGTCGGCGGGCAGGCCGGCGACGAAGGGGTGGTCACGCTCGATCAGGCCGAGCTTGGAGGCGCCACCGGGCGAACCGAGCTCGTCGAAGAACTCGACGTTCGCCTTGTAGTAGTCCTTCCACTCCTCCGGGGTGTCGTCCTCGTAGAAGATGGCCTCGACCGGGCAGACCGGCTCACACGCGCCGCAGTCGACGCACTCGTCCGGGTGGATGTACAAGGACCGCTGGCCCTCGTAGATGCAGTCGACGGGGCACTCTTCGATGCATGCCTTGTCCTTGACGTCGACACAAGGCTCCGCGATGACGTAGGTCACGCTCTCGTTCCTCCTCGGTAGGGCTGTCCATTCGCGCGGGAGCGCGGCGTCGTCGATGCCCGCACCTAGTATCTCCGTTCCCGGGCACGATCCGAACAGGAGGGGCGGACAGAGCTGTGGAAATCACTGCCGGTGGGCTGCTGGAGATCCGTATTACCCCGGCTGACGTGGGTAAACGAGTCTCTGTACGACGGGTGGAGGACGGCGGGAGCGGCACCCCGGCCTTCGCGGACGCGGTCGGGGTTCTCACATCCTGGACCGGGGGTGTGCTGACGATCACACGCAAGGACGGCGTGTCCGTCCACATCCCGGAATCGTCGCTGGTCGCGGGCAAGATCGTGCCCCCCGCGCCGGCCCGTCGCAGGGGTCCCGCGGCCTCCTTCGAGGAGCTCGCGAGGGTCACCGCGCGGGCCTGGCGGCCGCTGGAGAGCGAGCCGCTCGGCGAGTGGACGCTGCGGGCGGCCGGCGGGTTCACCCGGCGGGCGAATTCGGTGCTGCCGCTCGGCGACCCCGGGATACCCCTGGACGAAGCACTCGCGCGGGTGACGGCCTGGTACGCGGAACGCGGACTCCCCGCCTACGTGCAGGCCGCGACCGGCGCCGCCGGCACCCAGGAGCTGCTCTGCGCCGAGCTGGAGCGGCGCGGCTGGGTCAACGAGGTCTCGGCGGAGGTCCGCGTCGGGGCGCTGGCCCCGGTGGCCGACCGGGACGCGGACGTCGCGGACGTGACGCTGACCCGCGAGCCGGACGCACGGTGGCTCGACCGCTACGGCAAGGTCCGGGACCCGGAGCTGGCCCGGCGGATGCTGGTGGAGGGCCCCTCGGTGTGGTTCGCCTCCCTGGGCGGCGGCCGGGCGATCGGGCGGCTCGTGACGGACGGCCGCTGGGCGGGCTTCGCGGCGGTCACCGTCGCCCCGCAGGAGCGGCGGCGGGGGCTCGCGACGGCGGTGATGACGGCACTGGCCCGGCGGGCGCTGGAGGAGGGCGCCTCGGCGGCCTGGCTCCAGGTGGAGACGGACAATCCGGCGGCACGGGCCCTGTACGACGGGATGGGCTTCGCCACGCACCACGCCTACCACCACTTCCGGGCGGCGGCGTGAACACCCGGGAGCTGTTCGCGGCGGAGGCCCGCTCGGAGCGGCCCGACCTGGCCCGGCTGTGCCTGCTGCTGGCCGCGGAGGCCGACCCGGAGCTGGACGAACGGACCATGGACTGGGCCGAGATCGAACTGGACCGGCTCGCGGGGATGCTGCCCTACGGGCTGCGGGACGCGCGGGCGTGGGCCTCGGCGGTGACGGAGCTGCTCGGCGGCCGGCTCGGCTTCCACGGCACCCCCGCCGACTACGACCGGCTGCCCTCCTCGCTCCTGCACGAGGTGCTGCGGCGCCGGCGGGGCCTGCCGATCCTCCTCTCGGTGGTGTGGCTGGAGGTCGCCCGGCGGGCGGGCGCGCCCGTGTACGGGCTGGGGCTGCCGGGGCACTTCGTGGTGGGCTTCGGGGACCCGGAGGACTCGGTGGTGGTGGACCCCTTCGCCGGCGGGGCCTCGCTGGGCGCGGGTCCGGCGGAGCTGGCGGCGTCCCCCAAGACCCCGGCCCGGACGCTGGACATCGTCCTGCGGATCCTGAACAACATCCGCGCCTGGGCCTCGTCGCGCCCGGAGCACTCCGGGGTCGCCCTGTGGGCCCTGGACCTCTCGCTGCTGCTGCCGTCGCACCCGGCGGCGCTGCGCTACGAGCGGGCGCGGCTGCTGGTGGAACGCGGGGCGTTCCGCGAGGGGGCGTCGGAGCTGGAGGCCTACGCGGAGGTCATGGACGCCGTGGACACGGACTCGGCGGCCCGCATCCGCGGCGAAGCCGTGGCGGCCCGCGCGCTGCTGAACTGAGGCTCCGGCGGGGGCCGGTCGGGGTGCCGGGAAGGCCGCGAAGCCCCTTCCCGGGGCCGGGAAGGGGCTTCGGACGCGTGGCGCGGGCCGGTCAGTTCGCGTTGGTGTCGATCGTGGCGGTCCGCTCGGCGGGGGTCTTGCCGACGAGCGCCTTGCCGAGGGCGCCCGCGACGTCCTGCGGGGTGACGGGCGTCTTGGCGCCGGTGCCCCGGGTGACGAGGACGCCGTCGAAGGCCGTGCCGTAGGTGGCCTTCAGGGCCTCCAGGTCGTACTTCTCGACGAGGCGTCCGTCCACGGCGGTCATGCTGAGGATCTTCGGCAGGGACTTGGGGCCGAAGGGGATGGACTTGGCGCCCGCCTTGACCGTCGCGACGCCGGACATGGCGGGCTCCGCGAACTCCTTCATCGCCCGGTCCAGTTCGGCCTGGGTGATCGTGGGCTCCCGCTTGGCGACGGGGAGTTCGACGGTGGCGGCCTTGCCGTTGGCGACGAGCTCGCGGAAGGCCTTGGTGACCTTGTCGACGGAGCCGTCGACGTCCAGGCCCTCGCCGGCCTTGCCGGGGACCGCGACGGCCTTGCCGGTGTCGAACTTGATGGTGCCCTCGGACGCCGAGCCGGCGGCGCCGGCCAGCTCCTGGAGGGAGACCCGCAGCTTCTCCTCGTCGACCGGCATGACGGCGGTGGCCGTGCGCTCGACCCCGAAGAGGGAGCCGATGACGGTGACGGGGTTGTAGTCGCTGCCCGTGGCGTTGCGGACGGTGGTCTGGCTGTCGAGGGTCAGGCCCGCCTTCTCGGGCTTCAGCTCGACCTGCTTGCCGCCGACGCTGAGCTGGAGCGGGGCGGCGGCGCGCTTGCCGAAGGCCGTCTGGAGCTTGGTGACGGCGTCGTCGCGGCTGCCGCTGATGTCGACGCCGAGGACGGTGGTGCCCTTGGGGACGTCGGAGTGGTTCATCAGCAGCCCGGCGCCGTAGGCCACGCCGGCGAGGACGACGACGCCCCCGCCGAGCAGGACCAGCTTGGAGCGGCCCTTCTTCTTGGCGGGCTTGCCGGCCGGGGCGGCCTTGCCGGACTTGCCGGCCGGGGCGGGCGCCGGCCGGGTCTGGCGCGGCGGCTGCGGGCCGGGCGGCGGGGCGGCCGGGCCGGGGGTGGGGACGGGGGTGCGGGCCGGGGCGCCGGCCGGGCCGGGGGCGGGCGCGGCGGCCGGGGCGTCGAAGGCCTCGGGGCCGGGCCAGCTGGGGGCCTCGTCGGCGCCCACCGGTACGGTGCCCAGCGCGGGTCCGCCGGTCGGCCCGGCGGGCTCCGCGAAGGCGGGGAAGGGCTCCGTGACGGGGCCGTTGTCGTACCCGGCGTATCCCTGGGGCGCGCCGACCCCGGGTCCGCCGACGGCGGGGGCCGGTGCGAAGCCGGCCCCGCTGCCGTGCGCGGCCGGGGGCTGCGGGCGCCCGGGTTCGGCGGGGGGCGCGAAGCCGGCACCGGTGCCGGGGACGCCGGAGCCGTAGCCGGCGCCGGGCATGCCGGAGCCGCCGGGGCCGGGAACGCCGGGGCCGGGGCCGGGGCCGCCGGGCATACCGGGTCCGGGGCCGCCGGGCGCGGCGGGGGCCACGGGCACGCCGGCCGGGGGCGTCGCCGTGGGCGCGGGCGCGGCCGGCTTGCGCGGGGCGAACCAGTTGCTGGCCGGCTCCTCGGCGGGCGCGGGCGTGGGGGCGGGCGCAGGTGCGGCCGGCGCGGGGGCCGGCGCCGGGGCCGCGGGGAGCGCGGGGGCCGACGCGGCGGGCCGGGCCGGCGCGGGGCGCCGCTCGGGCGTGCGCGGCGTCCCGTCCGTGGCGGGCCCGGCGGCGGCCGGGGACGCGTCCTGGCCGCTGTCCTTCACGGGCTTGCGTACGACCACGGGCGGGATCGGCCGGGATCCGGGGATGTTGATCCGGATCCGGGTCGTCAGGTGGGTCTCGGTCTTCGGCCCGTCGGTGTCGGGCGTGGACGGGTTCGAGGTCACAGGGTTCTCCTCCGGGGCGGTCGCGGCGCCGGGACCGGGTGGCACGGACGGGTACTGGCCGGTTCCATACGGCGGCGTACCCGAGGGGTAGGCGGCTCCACCGTGCCCTGGGGGCCCGGGGGGCGAACTGTCGGTTTCACGACTCAAGGCAGGTTCTCCCGGTTGGCTCCGCCGCCCGTCGTACCGTGCGCGGGCAGCTCGGCGGCCCGTCCACCATACTGGCCGCCGCCGGGGCGTAACTGTCGCCCAGGAATCCGAGGTTCCTCTTACGCTTCCGCGCGCCCCCGTACGAGGGCCCGTCAAACCCCCGCAACCCGTCCCCGATCGGAGGGCGCGGGAGTTCAGGGGCCCGTCAGCCGCGGGACTTGGAGGCCGGAACCGGCCCCTGCGCGGGGCCGCGCATCGTGGCGCAGATCACAGCGGCCGCACTTCCCCCCAAAAGGTATGCGTACATGCCGATTCCGGAGGAACCGAGCAGGAAGTCCCCTTCGGGGCGGGGGACGCTGAGGAGGACGTAGGAGAGGAACCATCCGGCCGCGGCGGAGCCCACTCCGAGGCCCGTGCCGATGGCGATCCGGCCCCCGAGGAACAGTCCGAGGAGGGCAAGCAGCGCGAGCAGCAGCCCGCCCGGGAACCACAGGTCGACCACGGTCCAGCCGGCCGCGCCGGTCAGCACGCCGGCGACGAGCAGGCCCAGCAGGGCGGCGATCCGGCCCGGGGTCAGCGCCGCGGTCACTCCCCCACCCCCGCGAAGAGGTCCCGCTCGCGCTCGCCGGCCGGGGCTCCGGAGCGGCCCGCCGCCAACTCGTAGTACTCCCGGGCGAACAGGGGCTGGCCCAGGTCGTTGGAGAGGGCGAAGAAGGGGCCGTCGACGGCGATCTGGGTGACGTGCGCCCGCATTGCGGCGGCCTTCGCCGCCACCAGGACGGTCGCGTCGCCCTCGTCGCCGATCTCGGCGGTGATCCGCTCGTCGGGGACCACGCCCGGCACGTCCTCCGGGGTCGCGATGCCGGGGAAGGCGGCGCCCGCGGCGCGCAGCCGTTCGAAGCCCTCCTCGACCACCGAGACCGGTACGCGGTTCCAGTAGACCTTCGCGACGGCGTGCGGGGCGCCGAGCTCGGGGCGGTACCCGGCCTCGGCGGCCAGTTCCGCGCCGCGCATGGCGACGCGGTGGGCCTGGATGTGGTCGGGGTGGCCGTAGCCGCCGTCGGGGTCGTAGGTGACGAGGACCTGCGGGCGCAGCTCCCGGATCACCTCGACGAGGTACCCGGCGGCCTCGTCCAGGTCGGCGGACCAGAAGGAGCCGGGGCGGGCGTTCTGCGGGGCGCCCATCATCCCGGAGTCCCGGAAGCGGCCGGCGCCGCCGAGGAAGCGGTGGTCGGCGACCCCGAGTTCCTTCATCGCGGCGGCGAGCTCGCCGACCCGGAACGGGCCGAGGGTGTCGTCGCGGTCCGGCGCCAGGTGGGCCAGCTCCGGGGGGATGACCTCGCCCTCCTCGCCGAGGGTGCAGGTCACCAGGGCGACGTGGGCGCCCTCGGCGGCGTACTTGGCCATGGTGACGCCGTTGTTGATCGACTCGTCGTCCGGGTGCGCGTGCACGAGGAGCAGACGACGGGCGGGAAGACCGTTCATGGGCCCCAGCCTACGAGCAGACCCTAGAGCTTGAGGCCACTGATCATGCTCGCCACGTTGGACGTGAGCTGGCTGAGGGTGGGCGCGACCGTGGAACTCGCCAGGTAGAACCCGAGCAGTACGCAGACGAACGCGTGCCCCGCCTTCAGACCCGACCTCCGGACCAGAAGGAAGACGACGATCGCCAGCAGCACCACGGCCGAGATCGAGAGTGCCACGGCGTTTCACCTCCACGTCGAGCGGACATCGGTATGCGTACTCGTGCTCGGCGAATTCATACCCACCGTGCGCTACGGATCATAACTATCCGTACCAGCGCATCGATCGAATTCCGGCAGCACGAGGGGCGCATGCCGCGCACACCCGGGGGCACACGGACACCGACCGGGAGGGCTTCACGCCCTCCCGGCCGGCCGTCGGCACCCGCACGGCCGCACGTGGCCCAGACTGCACGCTCCAGATCTCGGGGCAGAAACGGTCAAGTTGCCCCAGTGTTACGCGTGTTGGGTCGCTACGGGCCCGACCGGGCACCCTCGCGCGGGGTGGCTGGAAATGATCGCTCATCCGGGCGTCCGAAACCGTTCGAACACTCAGGAGCACCTGCCCTGCCGCCCTCCATGAATGTTCCAGGAATGGAGGAGTGCGCGCTCGTCCGCACCGGCGGCTACCGCTTCGTCAGCGGGGCCGGCGGGGGCGGGAGTTCGCCCGGCGGCGGAACCACCCGCTTCTCGGCGGCGAAGTGGCAGGCCGAGGGGTGGGCCGCCGGGCCGGAGGGGAAGACCGCCGGGACGGCCAGCGGCGGAACCTCCGTCGCACAGCGGGATTCGGCCTTCCAGCAGCGGGTCCGGAAGGGGCATCCGGAGGGCGGGTTGGCCGGGGAGGGCACGTCGCCGGTGAGGATGATCCGCTCCCGGTGGGCGCGGGCCCCGGGGTCGGGCACGGGCACGGCGGAGAGCAGGGCCTGGGTGTACGGGTGGGTGGGGTGGTCGTAGATCTGGGTGTCGCTGCCGATCTCGACGACGCGCCCGAGGTACATGACCCCGACCCGGTCGGAGATGTGCCGCACGATCGAGAGGTCGTGCGCGATGAACACGTACGAGAGCCCGAACTCGTCCTGGAGGCGCTCCAGCAGGTTGACGACCTGCGCCTGGACGGAGACGTCGAGCGCGGAGACGGGCTCGTCCGCGACGATGACCTCGGGCCGGAGGGCGAGGCCGCGGGCGATGCCGATGCGCTGGCGCTGGCCGCCGGAGAACTGGTGCGGGTAGCGGTTGATGTACTCCGGGTTCAGGCCCACGACGTCCAGGAGTTCCTGGACCTTGCGCCGGCGGTCGCCCTTCGGGGCCACCTCGGGGTGGATCTCGTACGGCTCGCCGATGATGTCGCCGACCGTCATGCGCGGGTTGAGCGAGGTGTACGGGTCCTGGAACACCATCTGGATGTTGCGGCGCACCGCCTTCAGGGCGCGGCCGGAGAGCTTGGTGATGTCCTCGCCCTTGTACGAGATGGCACCGGCGGTGGGTCGTTCCAGGTTGACCAGCATCCGGGCGACGGTGGACTTCCCGCAGCCGGACTCGCCGACGATGCCGAGGGTCTCCCCCGGGGCCAGGGTGAAGGAGACCCCGTCGACGGCCTTGACGGCGCCGATCTGCTTCTTGAAGAGGATGCCCTGGGTGAGGGGGTAGTGCTTGACGAGGCCGCGGACCTCCAGGATGGGCTCAGGCACCGAGGCACTCCTTCCAGAAGAAGCAGGCGCTGGCCCGTTCCGGGGCGACGTCCGCGAGTGGCGGGACGTCCGTGCGGCAGACGGCCTGTGCCATGGGGCAGCGCGGGTTGAAGGCGCAGCCGGGCGGGATGGCCAGCAGGTTCGGCGGCAGGCCCTTGATGGCGTAGAGCTCCTGGCCCTTCTGGTCCAGGCGGGGGATGGAGTCGAGCAGGCCGCGGGTGTAGGGGTGGGCGGGCGCCTGGTAGATCTGGTGGACGGGGGCCGCCTCGACGATCCGCCCCGCGTACATGACGGCGATCTTGTCGGCGACGTCGGCGACGACGCCGAGGTCGTGCGTGATGAGGATGAGGCCCATGTTGAGTTCGCGCTGGAGCTCGGCGAGCAGGTCCATGACCTGCGCCTGGACGGTGACGTCGAGGGCGGTGGTCGGTTCGTCGGCGATGATGAGGGAGGGTTCCAGGGCCAGCGCCATCGCGATCATGATGCGCTGGCGCATGCCGCCGGAGAACTGGTGCGGGTAGTCCCCCACGCGCTGACGGGCCGCCGGGATCTTCACCCTGTCCATCAGGTCCACGGCCTTCGCCCGGGCGTCCTTGCGGGACATCCCGCGGTGGACCTCGAACATCTCGCCGAGCTGGGCGCCGACGCTGAGGACGGGATTGAGGGCGGACAGGGCGTCCTGGAAGATCATCGCCATCTCGGCGCCGCGGATCTTCCGCCGCTCCTCCTCCTTGGTCTTCAGGAGGTCCTTGCCCTTGAAGAGGATCTCGCCGCCCGCGATCCGGCCGGGCGGGGTGTCGAGGATCCCCATCACGGCCTGGGCCGTCACCGACTTGCCGGATCCGGACTCGCCCAGCACGGCGAGGGTCTCGCCCTCGTCCACCGAGTAGTTCACCCCGTTGACGGCCTTGGCGACACCGTCGCGGGTGGTGAACTCCACGTGCAGGTCGCGGACTTCGAGCAGCATCTGGCGGCTCACTCCTCAGCGCAGCTTGGGGTCGAGGGCGTCGCGCACCGCGTCGCCGAGCATGATGAAGGCGAGGACGGTCAGGCTCAGGGCGCCCGCCGGCCAGAGCAGCATGTGCGGGGCGTTGCGGATCTGGGAGGCGGCGTTGGAGATGTCGATGCCCCAGGAGACGGTGGGCGGGCGCAGGCCGACGCCGAGGAAGGACAGGGTGGCCTCCAGGGCGATGTAGGTGCCCAGCGCGATGGTGGCGACGACGATGACGGGGGCGACGGCGTTGGGGGCCACGTGCCGCAGCAGCATGCGGCCGTTGCCGGCGCCGAGGGCCCGGGCGGCCTGGACGTAGTCGTTCTGTTTGGCGGTGATCACCGAGCCGCGGGCGATGCGGGCGAGCTGGGGCCAGCCGAGCAGCACGATGAAGCCGACGACGGGCCACACGGTGGTGCTGGTGACCACGGACAGGAAGACCAGGCCGCCGAGGACGACGGGGATGCCGAAGAAGATGTCGGCGACCCGGGAGAGCAGGGCGTCGCCCCAGCCGCCGAAGAAGCCGGCGAGCCCGCCGAGTACGGAGCCCAGCAGGGCGGCGCCGACGGTCGCGCAGACGCCGACGGTGATGGAGGCGCGGGCGCCGTAGACGGTCCGGGTGTAGACGTCGCAGCCCTGGGTGTCGTACCCGAAGGGGTGTCCCGGGGAGGAGCCCTGCTGCGATTTGGACAGGTCGCACTTGAGGGGGTCGCCGCTCGCGATGAGCTGCGGCCAGATGGCGATGACGACGAGGAACAGGATCAGCAGGGCGGAGACGATGAAGACGGGGTTGCGGCGCAGCTGGTGCCAGGCGTCGGACCACAGGGACCGGGCCTTCTCCCGGGGTCCGGTGTCCGGTCCGGGGGCCTTCTCCAGGCTCTCGGCCTCTTCCAGGGCCAGGTCCATGGCTCCTCCCTGGCCGGTGGGTGCGACGGCTTCGTGCGGGCGGGGTCCCACCGGGTCGTACCCTCCGGGTCCCTGGGCTCGCTCGGGTCGTTCGGGGTGCTCGGGCTCAGGCATAACGGATCCTCGGGTCCAGGACCGCGTAGAGCAGGTCGACGAGGAGGTTCGCCACCAGGAAGACGATGACGAGGATGGTGACGAAGCCGACCACGGTGGGCGAGTTGTTGCGCAGGATGCCCTGGTAGAGCTGGTAGCCGACGCCGTGGATGTTGAAGATCCGCTCGGTGACGATGGCGCCGCCCATGAGGGCGCCGATGTCGGTGCCGATGAAGGTGACCACCGGGATCAGGGAGTTGCGCAGCAGGTGGCGGGTGATGACCCGGCGGCGCGGCAGACCCTTGGCGGTGGCGGTGCGGACGTAGTCGGCCTTGACGTTCTCGGCGATGGAGGTGCGCGAGAGCCGGGTGACGTAGGCGAGGGAGACCAGGGCGAGGACGATGCCGGGCAGGATCAGCTCGCCGAAGGGGGCGTCCGGGGAGACGGTGGGGCGTACCCAGCCCCATGTGACGCCGAAGACGAACTGGAGCAGGTAGCCGGTGACGAAGGTGGGCACGGAGATGACGACGAGGGTGAGGACGAGGAGGGTGGTGTCGATCGCCTTGCCCCGGCGCAGTCCGCTGACCACGCCGAGGGTGATGCCGACGAGGATCTCGATGGCGATGGCGACGCAGGTCAGGCGCAGGGTGACGGGGAAGGCGGTGGCCATCAGCTCGGTGACCGGCTGGCCGTTGAAGGCCGTGCCGAAGTCACCCTTGAAGATCTGCCCCATGTAGTGGACGTACTGCTCCCACAGGGGGCGGTCGAGGTAGAGGTCCTTGCGGATCCGCGCGGCCGTGGCGGGGTCGGGGGCCTTGTCGCCGAAGAGGGCGGCGACGGGGTCGCCGAGCGCGTAGACCATGATGAAGATCAGGAAGGTGCTGCCGATGAACACGGGGATCATCTGGAGCAGCCGCCGGATCACGTAACGTCCCATGAACTGCTCCAGGATCGGTCCGGCGAGGGGTCAGCTGACCTTGATCTCGTCGTAGACGGGGACGCTGAACTGGTTCAGGGTGACGTCGGAGATCCGCTCGGAGTGGCCGGCGCTGCCGTTCTGGTACCAGAGGGGGATGGCCGGCATCTGCTCGGCGAGGATCTTCTCGGCGTCCTGGAAGGAGGCGGTGGCCTTGGCGGCGTCGGTCTCCTGGTTGGCCTGGTCGACGAGCTTGTCGAAGTCCGGGCTGCTGAACTTGCCGTAGTTGGAGGAGGCTCCGGTGTAGTACAGCGGCTGGAGGAAGTTCTGGATGAGCGGGTAGTCGGCCTGCCAGCCGGAGCGGAAGGGGCCGGTGAGCTTGTAGGCGCTCTGCTGGTTGCGGAAGTCCGCGAAGGTGCCGATGGGGTTGACGGTGCAGACCGGGCCCTCGCCGAGGGCGTTGTTGACGCTGTTGCAGACGGCGTCCATCCAGTCGCGGTGCGAGCCGGTGTCCACGTTGGAGGTGAGGGTCATCTTGCCGCCGGGCAGGCCGCCGCCCTCCTGGATGAGCTTCTTGGCCTCGGCCGGGTCGTACGTGCAGGCGTCGCCGCAGAGGGTGGAGTTGAAGCCGCCCTTGTCGCCGAGGGCCGGGGAGGTCCAGTCCTTGGCGGGGGTGCGGGTCTCGCGGAAGATCTGCTGGGTGATCTCGTCGCGGTTGATGGCCATCGAGATGCCCCGGCGGACCTTCTCCATGCCCTCCTTGCCCCACTGGGGGTCGTAGAGGGGGAAGGTGAGGGTCTGGATGATGAGGGCGGGCTGGTTGATGTACCGGTCGCCGAGGTCGTTCTTGACGTTCTTCAGCTGCTGCGCCGGGACGTCGTCGACGAGGTCGAGGTTGCCGGAGATCAGGTCCGTGTAGGCGGTGTTGTTGTCGGTGTAGACCTTGAGGTCCACTCCGCCGTTCTGCGCCTTGTCCTCGCCGGAGTAGCCCTCCCACTTGCGCAGCTTCATGCCGGTGCCCTTGGTGTACGAGTCCACCGTGTAGGGGCCGTTGCCGACGGGCTTGTCCAGCCAGGCGGAGTGGTCGGTGAAGAAGGCCTTGGGCAGGGGGGCGAAGGCCTGGTAGCCGAGGGTCTCGGGCCAGGTGGAGAACTTGTTCTTGAGGGCGACGGTGAAGGTCTTGGGGTCCTTGACGACCAGCCCGGACATGGTCTTGGCCTTGGGTTCGCCGGAGGCGGGGTGCAGGTCGGCGTAGCCGACGATGTCGGCGAAGAAGGGGGCGTTGTTCTGCTTGTTGCGCACGTCGGCCGCGTAGTTCCAGGCGTCCACGAAGGACTGGGCGGTGACCGGTTCGTCGTTGCTGAACTTCCAGCCGTCCTTCAGGGTGATCGTGAAGTTCTGGCCGTCGCTGGTCTCGATCTTCTCGGCGACCATGTTCTTGGCCTCGCCGGTCTTCGCGTCGTAGCGCTTGAGGCCCCGGAAGAGCATGTCGAGGACCTTGCCGCCCTGCACCTCGTTGGTGTTGGCGGGCTCCAGCGGGTTCTGCGGGTCACCCCAGGAAGAGCTGACGATCCCGGCCGCGCCGCCGCCCCCGCCGCTGTCGCTCCCGCCGCCGCAGGCCGTCGCCGCGAGGGCGACGGCCACCGCACATGCGGCCCACTTGGCGTGGGTGGCTCCGCGCATGGACTGCCTCCTAGGGGTCCCAAGACTCACTTAGGGGCAATGTCACCCCATGTGCGCCCTTGTGCACTCCCTGTTGGCCCGATTGCACCCTCGCGTCCCCCGCCTGTCACCCCTGGGAGTGCAAGGGGAGCTCCCAGGTGTCGACGGCGTAGTGCAGGCCCATGCCGTGCGCCTCGTACAGGGCGAGGGCACCGGTCTCGTTGAGGGTGTCCACGCCCAGGCCCAGGGTGTCGCGGCCGCGGGCGGCGTAGGCGGCGAAGGAGTGGCGCAGCAGGTGGGAGCCGATGCCGTGGCCGCGCAGGTCCTCGCGTACGCCGAGGTGGCTGACCCAGCCCATGCTGGTGCGGTCGTCGCGGGTGACGAGGACGGCCGCGTCGCCCTTGCCGGGCAGGCTGGCGATCCAGACGAGGGACCAGTCGAGGGCGCGGCCGTCGATGTGGTCGAGCCAGGCCTCGTACGGGCGGTGCGCGTGCCCGAAGTGCGCGGCGAAGGTCTCCTCGACCAGGGCGTGGGCGCGGCGGCGGTCGGCGCCGTCGGCGGCGCAGTCGCGCAGGACCAGGCCCTCGGGCGGGGCGGGGGGCAGGTCGGCGGCGGGCGAGAGGTGGCGGGTCATCACCTGGTAGCGGCGCACGCTGCGGTAGCCGCGGCCGGTGAGCAGGCTGAGCTCCAGGGTGGGCCGGACGTTGAGCTGGATCCGCAGCCGGGCGTCGGGCCCGGTGCCCGAGGCCATCCGGCGGGCGCGCTCCTCCATCCGGTGCAGCAGGGCCATGGCGGCCCGGCCGTGGCCGGGCAGGACGTAGTGGTCGCCGTCGATGCGGCCGGGTCCGGAGTCGGCCCACACGAGGGCGTAGGCGACGAGCCGGCCGCCGCTGAAGGCGAGCCATGAGTCGGTGGCGAGGTCCACGTCGGGGTGGTTGAGGTCGGCCTCGACGGTGCCCAGGTCGGTCTCGGGTCTGCCGATCTCGACGACGTCGACGGCGTTGAGCAGTGCGCAGATGTCCCGGGCGTCTCCGGGACCGGCCGGGCGGACGGTCAGCGTCTCCGTGGTCATCCGTCCACTGTCGGCGGCGGCGGGGCCCGGCCGCAACGGACTTTGGACCCCGGCGGCGGCTGGGCGGGAAACGCCGAGGGCGCCCGGGACGGAGCTGGTGCTCCGGCCCGGGCGCCCTGGGACGCGTACGCCGTGCGGGGAGGTCAGCCGGCCAGGACGGCCTTCTCCTCCGCGAAGTGGCAGGCCGACTCGTGTGCGGCCGGGGTGTTCACGCCCTCGAAGCGCGTCGGGATCGCCAGCAGCGGCTCCTCCGTGGCGCACTTCTCCTCGGCCTTCCAGCAGCGGGTGCGGAAGCGGCAGCCCGACGGCGGGTTGGCCGGGGAGGGGACGTCACCGGTGAGGATGATCCGCTCGCGGCCCTCGCGGGCCTCCGGGTCCGGCACCGGCACGGCCGAGAGCAGGGCCTGGGTGTACGGGTGGGTGGGGTGGTCGTAGATCTCGGCGTCCGTGCCGATCTCGGCCATCTTGCCCAGGTACATGACGCCCACGCGGTCCGAGATGTGCCGGACGATGGACAGGTCGTGCGCGATGAACACGTAGGACAGGTTGAACTCGTCCTGGAGCTTGCCCATCAGGTTGACGACCTGCGCCTGCACCGACACGTCGAGCGCGGAGACCGGCTCGTCGCAGATGATGATCTCCGGCTGGAGCGCGAGGCCGCGGGCGATGCCGATGCGCTGGCGCTGTCCGCCGGAGAACTGGTGCGGGTAGCGGTTGATGTACTCCGGGTTCAGGCCCACGACGTCCAGGAGTTCCTGGACCTTGCGCCGGCGGTCGCCCTTCGGGGCCACCTCGGGGTGGATCTCGAAGGGCTCGCCGATGATGTCGCCGACCGTCATGCGCGGGTTGAGCGAGGTGTACGGGTCCTGGAACACCATCTGGATGTTGCGGCGGACGGCCTTGAGGGCCGCGCCGGACAGCTTGGTGATGTCCTGGCCCTTGTAGAAGACCTCGCCGGCGGTGGCCTTCTCCAGGCTCATCAGGAGCTTGGCGACGGTGGACTTGCCACAGCCGGACTCGCCGACGATGCCGAGGGTCTCGCCCTGGTAGAGGTCGAAGGAGACCCCGTCCACGGCCTTGACCGCGCCGATCTGCTTCTTGAACAGGATGCCCTGGGTCAGCGGGAAGTGCTTGACCAGGTTGCGCACCTGAAGGATCGGCTCACCCTGGGGCTTGGTGAGGTCAGCCATGGATCTGCTCCTTCCAGAAGTGGCACGCGCTGCCGCGGCCGGGCAGCTCGGTGCCGTCCTGCTCGGTCACCTGGTGCAGGACCGGCACGTCGGTGCGGCAGATGTCCTGAGCCTTGGGGCAGCGCGGGTTGAAGGCGCAGCCCGAGGGGAGGTTGAGCAGGTTGGGCGGCAGGCCCTTGATCGCGTAGAGGTCCTGGCCCTTCTGGTCCAGGCGCGGGATCGAGTCGAGCAGGCCGCGGGTGTACGGGTGCGCGGGGCGGCTGTAGATCTCGTGGACCGGGGCGGTCTCGACGATCCGGCCGCCGTACATGACGGCGATCTTGTCCGCGACGTCGGCGACGACGCCGAGGTCGTGGGTGATCAGGATCAGGCCCATGTTCATCTCGCGCTGGAGTTCCGCGAGCAGGTCCATGACCTGGGCCTGGACCGTCACGTCGAGGGCCGTGGTCGGCTCGTCGGCGATGATCAGGTCGGGCTCCAGGGCCATCGCCATGGCGATCATGATGCGCTGGCGCATGCCGCCGGAGAACTGGTGCGGGTAGTCGCCCACGCGCGCCTTGGCGGCGGGGATCTTCACCCGGTCCATGAGCTCGACGGCCTTGGCCAGGGAGTCCTTCTTGGACATGCCGCGGTGGACGCGGAACATCTCGCCGAGCTGGGCGCCGACGGTGTGCACCGGGTTCAGCGAGGACAGGGCGTCCTGGAAGATCATGGCGATCTTCGAGCCGCGGATCTTGCGGTACTCCTCGGCCGGGAGCTTCAGCAGGTCCTGGCCCTGGAAGAGGATCTCACCGGAGGGGATCTTGCCGGGCGGCATGTCGAGGATGCCCATGATGGCCTGCGCCGTCACGGACTTGCCCGAGCCGGACTCGCCGAGCACGGCCAGGGTCTCGCCGGAGTTCACCGAGTACGAGACGCCGTTCACGGCCTTGGCGACACCGTCGCGGGTGTGGAACTCGACGTGCAGGTCGCGCACTTCGAGCAGCGGGGCGTCCTCCGGCGCCGACCGGGGCGCGGGGACGTTCGAGGTCTTGTCGATGGTGGTCAACGTACGCCCTTCCTCAGCGCAGCTTCGGGTCGAGGGCGTCGCGTACCGCGTCGCCGACCATGATGAACGCGAGCACGGTGATGCTCAGCGCGATCGACGGGAACAGCAGCACGTGCGGTGCCTGGAGCCAGCGGACGGAAGCGTCGCTGACCATCAGGCCCCAGGAGATCTCCGGGGGCTGGACACCGATGCCGAGGTAGGACAGCGCCGCCTCGGCGGAGATGTACACACCCAGGCTGATCGCGCCGACCACGATGACGGGGGCGACGGCGTTCGGCAGGATGTGACGGATCGTGATGCGCATGGTGCCGGCGCCGAGGGCGCGGGCGGCCACCACGTAGTCGTTGTTCTTGTTCTGCAGGACCGAGGACCGCATGATGCGGAAGATCTGCGGCCAGCCGAGGATGGCGAGCACCAGGGAGACGGTCCAGGCGTTGCCCGGCAGCGCGGACATGATCAGCATGCCGCCGAGCAGCAGCGGGATGGCGAAGAAGATCTCGGTGAAGCGGGACAGGAAGCTGTCCACGATGCCGCCGACCCAGCCGGCGATCAGGCCGAGGGTGCCGCCGACGAGCAGCACGAGCGTGGTGGTGACGACGCCGACGATCACGGAGTTGCGGGCGGCCCACACGGTACGCGTGTAGACGTCGCAGCCCTGGATGTCGTAGCCGAACCAGTGGGCGGCGCTCGGGGTCTTGAGCGAGTCCTCCAGCTTGCAGGCGCCGGCGTCGAACGGGGTGCCGTCGGTAAAGAGCTGCGGCACGGCGGCCACGATCAGCAGGAACAGCACGAGCACGGCGCCGATGATGAAGATCGGGTTGCGGCGCAGGTCGTCGATCGCGTCGGACCAGAGGCTGGCCTCGCGGTCCTTCTTCTTGTCCTGGACCTTGCCGGCCTGCTTGCCCCCGGAGGGGGCCGTGGCCGTCTGGGTGTCGGTCATCGAGTCCTCCACCGTATTCGTGTCACGCATAGCGGATCCTCGGGTCGAGCACGGCGTAGAGCAGGTCCACAAGGAGGTTGGCGACGAGGTAGATGAGGACCAGGAGGGTCACACCACCGACGACGACGGCACCCTGCTTGAGGTAGACGGACTGGGCGAGCAGGCCGCCGAGGCCGTGGATGTTGAAGATGCGCTCGGTGATGACCGCACCGCCCATGAGGGCACCGAGGTCGGCGCCGAGGAAGGTGACGATCGGGATCAGCGCGTTGCGCAGCGCGTGGTTGACCACGACGCGGCGGCGGGGCAGACCCTTGGCCGTGGCGGTGCGCACGTAGTCCGCGCGCATGGTCTCCATCAGGCTGGTGCGGGTCAGTCGGGCCACGTACGCGAGCGAGGTCGAGGCGAGCACCCAGGCCGGGAGGAGGTAGGCCTGGAGTCCGTCGTTCTCGTTGAAGGAGACGGAGAAGAGCTCGATGCCCCAGCTGTTCTTCAGCTGGACGCCGAGGGTCAGCTGGAGGACGAAACCGGTCACGAAGACGGGGATCGAGATGACCATCAGGGTGGAGATGAGGACCAGCTGGTCGAGGAACTTGCCCCGGCGCAGGGCGGCCATGATGCCGGCCGCGACGCCGACGATCGCCTCGATGACGAACGCGAACAGCGCGAGGTTCACCGTGTACGGGAACGCCTCGCCGATCAGGTCGGCGACCTTGCGCCCGGTGAGGGTCTCGCCGAGGTCACCCTGGAACACGCCGGTGATGTAGTTCCAGTACTGCAGCAGGAACGGGTCGTCCAGGTGGTACTTCTCGCGCAGCATGGCGGCGACGAGCGGGTCTGCCTTCTTCTCGCCGGCGAGGAGCTGAATCGGGTCAGCGCCGGGCATCGCGAAGGTGAGCAGGTAGATCAGGAACGTGGCGCCGAGCAGCACAGGGATCGCCTGTATGAGTCGGCGGATGAGGTAGCGGCCCATCAGACCTCCAGCAAAGAACAGGGGGAAAGGGCGGGCAGACGGAAACCTGATTCCGTCTGCCCGCCCCCCGGAACTCCCCTAAGTGACGAGGGGTGTTAGTTGCGCTCGACGTTGGCCAGGTCCATCTGACCCTGGGCGTCGACCTCGACGTTCTTCACGGACTTGGAGTAGGCCGCGGAGGACATGTACGTGAAGACCGGGATGTACGGAAGGTCGCGGATGATGATGTCATCGGCCTTCTGGTACAGCTTCAGACCCTCGGCGGCGTCGGTGGCCTTGTCGGCCTCCGCCATGATCTTCTCGAACTCGTCGTTGCGGTAGTGACCGTAGTTGGAGCCCTGCTCGATCGCGACCTTCGAGAAGACCGGACGCAGGTAGTTCTCCGCCGCCGGGTAGTCCATCGACCACGCCATGCGGAAGGCACCCTTGTACTTCGCCGCACCGAGGTCGTCCAGCATGTCGCCGAACTTGGCGTACGGCTTGGCGGTGACCTCGATGCCGAGGTTGGCCTTCAGCTGGTTGGCGACGGCCTCGATCCACTCCTTGTGGCCGCCGTCGGCGTTGTAGCCGAGCTCGATCTTGTTGCCGGGGACACCGCCGGCCTTCTCGAAGAGCTCCTTGGCCTTGGTCGGGTTGTACTGGCCGACCTCGCCCAGCGCGCCCTTGCGGTAGCCCGGGATGATGGGGCTGATGAAGTCGTCGGCCGGCTTGCGGGTGCCGTTGAAGATGGTCTTCGTCAGCGTGTCCCGGTCGATGGCCATGGAGATGGCCTGTCGGATCTCCAGCTTGCCGAACGCCTCGGGGTTCGTCTCCAGCGGGAGGCCGATGTAGCCGACGGCCGACTCGGGCTTGTAGATGTAGCGGTCGCCGAACTCCTGGGAGACGGTGGCCATCGCCGAGATCGGGAGCTTGTCGACGATCTGGATGTTGTCGGCGCGCAGGTCGTTGTACGCCGTGTCCATGTTGTCGTAGATCTTGAAGGTGACGCCCGCGAGCTTCGCACGGCCCTCGGCCGGGTACTTGTCGTAGCGCTTGACCTTGATCTGCTTGTTGTGCTCCCAGGCGCCGTCCATCTGGAAGGGGCCGTTGCCGATCGGCTGCTCGCCGAACTTCTTCGAGTCCATGGTCTCGAAGGCCTTCGGCAGCGGGAAGAAGGCGTTGTAGCCCAGCATGGTCTTGAACTGGGAGAAGGGCTCCTTCAGCGTGACGGTGAAGGTCTTCTCGTCAACGACCTTGAGGCCCTTGAGCTCCTTGGCGGTGGGCTTCTTGTCCTTGCCCGGCGCGAGCTCGTCGGAGCCCTCGATCTTGGCGAAGAACGGCATGGCCTCGGCCACGTTCTCCTGGTTGGCGCCCCAGTTCCAGGCGCGGACGAACGACTGCGCGTCGACCTTCTCACCGTTGTGGAAGGTGAAGCCGTCCTTGACCTTGATGGTCCAGGTCTTCGAGTCCGTGCTCTCGATGGACTCGGCGACGTCGAGCTTCGGCTCGTTGGTCTTCGAGTCGTACTTGACCAGACCGCTGAAGACCGCGTTCATGACCTCGGAGCCCTCGGACTCCGCGGTGTCCTGACCGATCAGGCGGTGCTGCGGCTCGCCGAGCACAACTGTGATGTTGCCGCCCTTGCCACCGGCGTCGTTGCTACCGGTGCTGCAGGCCGTCGCGGCCATGGCCACGATCACGGCACCCGCGACCCACTTGGCGCTCGTTGCTCCGCGCATGGGTATTTGCCTCCTCAGGAGTCACTGTCGATTCGTGAAGGACCCGGTTCCCGCTGACACCCCTGACAGCGAAATCCGGTCCCATCGTGTGTGCTCGTGAGTCGACGCTCCCCACAGCGTGTGACCCATTGACCCGAGCTCAATGGAGCCAATCCTCAGGGACCGACAGGCCGTAAACCACACTTAAGTGGTCTCGTTTTCACAACATCACCGCATGGCGAAAACCCGAAATCCGGACAAACGGATAGGAGACAGACACGTGCGAAACGGACGGTTAGCTCATCATCCGGAGTGTCACGGTCGCTATGCGGACACCAGAACGCAACAATCCGTTTGACAAACGCGAACGGCCCCTCCTCACACCGGTCCGGTGCGGGGAGGGGCCGTTGTCAGCCGTACGGGTTTCGGCCAGAAGCCGACTCGCGTACTACTTGGCGGACTTGGCGCGCGACGCGGTGCGCGAGCGCTCCTTCTGGTCCAGGACGACCTTGCGGATGCGGACGGCCTCCGGGGTCACCTCGACGCACTCGTCGTCGCGGCAGAACTCCAGGGACTGCTCCAGGGAGAGCTTGCGGGGCGGAATCACGTTCTCCGTGTTGTCCGCGGAAGCCGCACGCATGTTGGTGAGCTTCTTCTCCTTGGTGATGTTCACGTCCATGTCGTCGGAGCGCGAGTTCTCGCCGACGATCATGCCCTCGTACACCTCGGTGCCGGGCTCGGTGAACAGGACGCCGCGCTCCTGCAGGTTGATCATCGCGAACGGCGTGACCGCGCCGGCGCGGTCGGCGACCAGGGAACCGTTGTTGCGGGTGACCAGCTGGCCGAACCACGGCTCGTGGCCCTCGTGGATCGAGTGGGCGATGCCCGTACCGCGGGTGTTGGTCAGGAACTCCGTGCGGAAGCCGATCAGGCCACGGGACGGAACGACGAACTCCATGCGGACCCAGCCGGAGCCGTGGTTCGACATGTTGTCCATGCGGCCCTTGCGGACGCCCATGAGCTGCGTGACCGCGCCCATGTGCTCCTCGGGCACGTCGATGGTCATGCGCTCGACCGGCTCGTGCGTCTTGCCGTCGATCTCCTGCGTGACGACCTGCGGCTTGCCGATGGTCAGCTCGAAGCCCTCGCGGCGCATCTGCTCGACCAGGATGGCGAGCGCGAGCTCACCGCGGCCCTGCACCTCCCAGGCGTCCGGGCGGTCAGTGTCCAGGACGCGCAGCGAGACGTTACCGATCAGCTCGCGGTCCAGGCGGTCCTTGACCTGGCGGGCGGTGACCTTGCGGTCCTTGACCGCGGCCTTGGCGTCCGCGCCCTTGCCCGTGCCGCCGCGGCCGACCATCGGGGAGGTGTTCGTACCGATGGTCATGGAGATCGCCGGCTCGTCGACCGAGATCAGCGGCAGCGCGATCGGGTTCTCCGGGTCGGCCAGGGTCTCGCCGATCATGATGTCGGGGATACCGGCGACGGCGCAGATGTCACCGGGGCCGGCGACCTCGGCGGGCTTGCGGGTGAGCGCCTCGGTCATCATCAGCTCGGTGATGCGGACGTTGGAGATCGTGCCGTCACGCTTGATCCACGCGACGGTCTGGCCCTTGCGCAGCTCGCCCTGCTCGACGCGCAGCAGCGCGATGCGGCCGAGGAAGTTGTCGGCGTCCAGGTTGGTGACGTGGGCCTGGAGGGGGGCCTCCTCGTCGTACACCGGGGCCGGGACGTGCTCCAGGATGGCCGAGAAGAACGGCTCCAGGTTGTCGCTGTCCGCGGGGACGGTGCCGTCCTCCGGCTTGGTCAGCGAGGCGACGCCGTCACGGCCGCAGGCGTAGACGATCGGGAACTCGATCTGGTCCTCGTCGGCGTCCAGGTCGAGGAAGAGGTCGTACGTCTCGTTGACGACCTCGTCGATCCGGGAGTCCGGCCGGTCCGTCTTGTTGATGCAGAGGATGACGGGCTTGCGCTGCTGGAGGGCCTTGCGCAGCACGAAGCGGGTCTGGGGCAGCGGACCCTCGGAGGCGTCCACCAGGAGGACGACGGCGTCCACCATCGACAGACCGCGCTCGACCTCGCCACCGAAGTCGGCGTGGCCGGGGGTGTCGATGATGTTGATCGTGATCGGGGCCCCGCCGTCCTTGGGGTGGTACTTCACCGCCGTGTTCTTGGCGAGGATCGTGATGCCCTTCTCACGCTCCAGGTCGTTCGAGTCCATCATGCGGTCGTCGAGCTGCTGGTGGGCGGCGAAGGCACCGGCCTGCTTGAGCATGGCATCGACGATGGTCGTCTTGCCATGGTCGACGTGGGCGACGATGGCGACGTTACGGATGTCGTGGCGCGTGGGCACTTCGGCGCTTCTCCCGGGATCGTGGATGGCGTCGCGTACGGCCTGGCACGCGAGCCTCTGCCGGGCGGAAAACCTGCCACGGCCTTACCCCATCGTACGTCGAGTGGCGGGAACCGCCTGCCGGGGGGTCTGTCAAGAGGCCGGACGGCTGAGGAGCGCCGGGATGCGGGTGGGGGGTCCCGGCGGTGGGTGCGGCCTGTGTTCATGCGGGTCAATGGGTACCCACGACCTTGCCCGCCGGGGGTCCGGCGGGCAAGGAAATTGAGTCACTTCTGAGCTTGCTACCCGGGGGTCAACCTGACAGGCCCCGTTTTTTCACCTGATGTCCGCGGCTACTTCTTCTCCTTCTTCGCGTCCTTGGCCGCCGGGGGCTTCTGCCAGCCGATGTCCTGGTAGCGGGGCGTCCCGAGGCCGAAGGCGCCGGCATTGGCCAGGCCCGGCTTGACGGCGACCAGCTCGGGGCGCTGGTAGAGCGGGATGGATCCGGCCGCGGCCCAGATCCTGGCGTCGGCCTTGCGCATCAGCTCGCGGGCCTGCGCCTCGTCCAGCTCGCCGGCCGCCTGGTCGAAGAGCTGGTCGATGTGGTCGGTGCCGACGCGGGTGTAGTTCTGCTCCACGAGGAGCGAGCCGTCGGCGGCCGGCTCCGGCTTGGCGAAGATCGGGCGGGCGTCGGTGGCCGGGAAGGCCGTCGCGGGCCAGGAGTAGAGGGCGAGGTCGTACTGGCCCGAGGCGATGTGGTCCTTGAAGAAGCTCTCGTCGGCGACCTTCTTGATCTCGGTGCTGATGCCGATCTTGTGGAGCATCTGGGAGATCCGCTCGCCGACCGAGCGGAGGGCCTCCGAGCCGGGGCCGGCCGGGAGGACGAAGCGCAGGCTGAGCGGCTTGCCGTCCTTGGCGAGCATCGCGCCGGAGGTACGGGCCTGCTTGGCGGGGACGGGGGCCGGGCTGGCGGCCGCGGGCTCCTTGCCGTCCTCGCCCTCCTTGGCGTCGTCCTCCCCTTCCGCGGGGGCCTTCGCGTCGTCGCCGGGCGCCGGCGCGGGGGCGGCCTTCGCGAGGGCCTCCGCCTGGGAGAGCAGTACGTGCTCCTGCTGCGCGGCGAGGGAGGCCGGGGCCAGCGCCGGCGCGGGCCGGTCGGTGCGGCCGAAGGTGGCGAGCCCGTCGGCCGGGTCCGCCCCGAAGCCGCGCGCGGGCCCCTCCTGCAGGACGCGCAGCCCGGCGGCCGGGGCTGCGGGCAGGCCCGGGCGGGTCTTGCGCAGGCCCAGGTCGGCGGTGGCGGAGCGCAGGTCGCCGTTGCGGCCGTCGTCGTCGCCGACGATGTAGAGGCCGTCGTCGCCGGTGCCGTCGCCCGGGCCGGGCTTGGCGCCCGCCGGGGTCTTGGAGTCGTCCTGGGAGCTCTCCGCGCTCTCGGCGCCCGCCTTCGCCCCGGCCGGCTCGTTGAGCTTGCCGCCCTTGCGCCAGCCGGCGTCCGCGAGCAGGGCCTGGGCGGCCTGGGTGTCCTGGCCGCCCAGGGCGTCGCTGTTGTCGGCGTACGCCTGCTGCCCGGCCAGCGCCAGGTGGCTGCCGACCGGCTTCGCGGGCAGGCCGAGCGGCTTGAGGACGATCTCGGCCAGTGTCTTGCGGTCCAGGGCGCGGGCCACCGCCCGGCGCACCCGTTCGTCCGCCAGCGGGCCGGAGGCCCCGTTCATGGCCAGCTGGGTGTAGGCGGGCTCCAGCGACTTGCGGACCGTGAAGCCGCGCAGGGCCGCCTGCTCCTGGGCGTACTTCTTGACGGCGTCGGCGTTCTTCTGGCGGGTCTCCTGCTCCTCCCGGGCCTTGTCCTCGTCGGCGCCGTGGGCCAGCGCCCAGGAGAGGGTGGCCTGCGCGACGGTGAGGTCGGCGCCCGGGCCGTGCCTGCCGTCCACGCGGCCGGCGTCCCGGTGGGCGAGGGCGATGCGGTCGACGCCCGAGCGGTCGATCTCCGCCAGGTCGACCTTCCCGGCGGCCAGCGCGGCCGGGCGGCCCGCCCGGGGCACCGCGGTCAGCACGAGCGTGTCCAGCTTGGCGGGCCGGCCCCACCAGCGCGCGTTGCGGGTCAGGGCCGCGGTGCCGGTCTTCTTGTCGACGGCCCCGAGGCCGAAGGGCCCGGCGGTGACCTTGAGGGCGCCGCGCGCGCCCTCGTTGAAGGCCTCGGGGGTGCCCATGACCTGCTTGGGGTAGAGCGGGCTGAACAGGGAGCGCCAGTCGGCGTACGGGCGGACGAAGGTGACCTTGACCTCCAGGTCGGTCTTGCCGCGCTCGATCTTCTCGATCCGGTCGTAGCCGGCGTTGCGGGCGGTCCAGTACGCGGAGTCCTTGCCGTTCAGGGCCCGCCACTGGGCGACGAAGTCGGCGGCTCCGATCTCGCGCCCGTCGCTCCACACCGCCTGCTGGTTCAGCTTGTACAGGACGACCTGCTTGGGCTCGCGCTCGACGACCTCGGCCTTCTCCAGGTAGTCGGGATTGGCCACCGGCCGGCCCTTGGCGTCCAGGGTGAACAGCTGGGGCAGGACCGCGCCGGCGATCCGGTTCGTGGTGGCGTCCGCGTCGGCCTGGAAGGTGTTCAGGGTCTCCGGCAGCGAGTCCACGGCCCACCGCAGCACCCCGCCGTCGGCGACCTGTTCCCGGACGGTCGTCGCGATGTCCGGTCCGGCGGCGGCCGGGCCGCCCTCGTCCTCACCCGCCCCGCAGCCCGCGAGGAGCGGCAGTGCAAGGACTCCCGAGGTGAGGAGCGCCAAGGACCTGCGCCTTCTCTGGGTCATGGGTGGTACCTCCGGGGCGGGGCGTGAGGGCCGTGAAACAGGGGGTCTTGATCACGTTCGGCGGTATATGGAGCTGATCACACCGGTGTGGAAACCCACTGAAATCGACCACCGCCCGCGCGCTCCGGAGCGGCCCCGCGCCACGCCGCGAACCCCACCCGTGCGGACCAATCCCGCTTGCGGCGGCGCCCCGCGCCCCCGCCCCCGGCCGCCCCCGGGATCCGCTCCCAGGCGCGCGTTCCCTCGTTCGAGGGATGAAAATGGGGGCAGGGAGGGGCGCACGGTTTGCGCCTGCGCGCCCGGAATCGCTGCACGTCCCTTCACAACCGGGGACGGGAGGCGCGACACTCGCAGGCGCCCGTGAGCGTTGCCACCGCACCCTGCGGAAGTGAGGGCAAGTCATGTCCCTGCAAGACGATCTGACCGCCGTACGGCGCAGTCTCGACGAGCTGGTCCGCTCGGTGGAACAGCTGGAGAAGGACGTCGCCCGGCAGGCACCGGCCGCCGGCTCCCGGCCGCCGGAGAAATCCGGGATGGTCACCATCCCGGACACCCCGTACGACAACGCGCTGTGGACGGACACCGACGACGAGGGCCTCGGCGCCCGCGACCGCCGCGCCCCCTAGACGCCCGAAGGCCGTCCGCACGCAGCAACCCCCATCTGGCCCGGCCGCCCCGGCGGCCGGGCCTCCTGGGCCACCCCTCGACCACTCCACCCGGAGTTCCCTTTGGCCACAGGCACGGAACCACCCCAGCAGCGGCCCGGCGGGGTCCACGGCCCCGCGCGGGCCGCGATCGCTGCCCGGCACCTGCGGACCGACCGGTGGTGGCTGTCGCCCGCCGGCACCGCGGCCGGGCTGCTCGCCTTCATCGCGTACTCGACCTGGCGGGCCTTCGCCAACGACGACTACTACGCGGCCCCGTACGTCTCCCCGTTCTACTCCCCCTGCCTGGCGGAGAACTGCCAGGAGATGCGCGGCGGGCCCAACCTCGACCTCTTCGGGAGCTGGTGGGGCCTGTCCCCCGCCCTGCTGATCCTGGTCTTCCCGCTCGGCTTCCGGCTGACCTGCTACTACTACCGCAAGGCCTACTACCGGGGCTTCTGGGCCTCGCCGCCCGCCTGCGCCGTCGCCGAGCCGCACGCCTCGTACACGGGTGAGACCCGCTTCCCGCTGGTCCTGCAGAACCTGCACCGGTACTTCTTCTACGCGGCGGTGCCGGTCGCCGGGATCCTCACGTACGACACCGTGCTGACCTTCCGCGACGAGCACTACGCGTGGGGCCACATGGGCCTGGGCACCCTGGTCTTCCTGGCCAACATCGTGCTGATCTGGGCGTACACGCTGTCCTGCCACTCCTGCCGGCACATCATGGGCGGCCGCCTCAAGCACTTCTCCCGGCACCCGGTGCGCTACCGCCTGTGGGGCTGGGTCAGCCGGCTCAACGCCCGCCACATGCAGCTCGCGTGGGCCTCCCTGATCAGCGTGGCCCTGTGCGACTTCTACGTGTACCTGCTGGCCAGCGGCACCATCACCGACCCGAGGATCTTCTGAGATGGCCCAAGTGGAACGGCAGCAGTGGGACGTGGTCGTCGTCGGCGCGGGCGGTGCCGGGCTGCGGGCCGCGATCGAGGCCCGCGAACGGGGCGCCCGTACGGCCGTGATCTGCAAGTCCCTCTTCGGCAAGGCCCACACGGTGATGGCGGAGGGCGGAATCGCCGCCTCCATGGGCAACGTCAACGAGGGCGACAACTGGCAGGTCCACTTCCGCGACACCATGCGCGGCGGCAAGTTCCTCAACCAGTGGCGGATGGCCGAACTGCACGCCAAGGAGGCCCCGGACCGGGTCTGGGAGCTGGAGACCTGGGGCGCCCTCTTCGACCGGACGCCCGACGGGCGGATCTCCCAGCGCAACTTCGGCGGGCACGAGTACCCGCGCCTCGCGCACGTCGGCGACCGGACCGGGCTGGAGCTGATCCGCACCCTCCAGCAGAAGATCGTCCAGCTCCAGCAGGAGGACCTCAAGGAGTACGGGGACCACGAGGCCCGCCTCAAGGTCTTCCAGGAGTGCACGGTCACGCGGGTCCTCAAGGACGGCGGGGCCGTCTCCGGGACCTTCTGCTACGAGCGCGAGACCGGCCGCTTCTTCGTCCTGGAGGCCCCGGCGGTGGTGCTGGCCACCGGCGGGATCGGCAAGTCCTTCAAGACCACCTCCAACTCCTGGGAGTACACGGGCGACGGGCACGCGCTGGCCCTGCTCGCCGGCGCCCCGCTGCTGAACATGGAGTTCGTGCAGTTCCACCCCACCGGCATGGTCTGGCCGCCGTCCGTGAAGGGGATCCTGGTCACGGAGTCCGTGCGCGGCGACGGCGGGGTGCTGCGCAACTCCGAGGGCAAGCGGTTCATGTTCGACTACGTCCCCGACGTCTTCAAGGAGAAGTACGCCGAGTCGGAGGAGGAGGGCGACCGCTGGTACGAGGACCCGGACCACAACCGGCGTCCGCCCGAGCTGCTGCCCCGCGACGAGGTGGCCCGGGCCATCAACTCCGAGGTCAAGGCCGGCCGCGGCTCCCCGCACGGCGGGGTCTTCCTCGACGTGTCCACCCGGATGCCGGCCGAGAGGATCAGGCGTCGGCTGCCTTCCATGTACCACCAGTTCAAGGAGCTGGCGGACGTGGACATCACCGCCGAGCCCATGGAGGTCGGCCCGACCTGCCACTACGTGATGGGCGGCATCGCCGTCGACTCCGACACCGCCGCCACCGTCGGCGTACCCGGGCTGTTCGCCGCCGGCGAGGTCGCGGGCGGCATGCACGGCTCGAACAGGCTCGGCGGCAACTCCCTCTCCGACCTGCTGGTCTTCGGCCGGCGGGCCGGGCTGCACGCGGCGGAGCACGCGGCGGTCCCGGGGCAGCGCCCCGCCGTCTCGCAGGCGCAGATCGACGCGGCGGCGGCCGAGGCGCTGGCCCCGTTCCACGCCGACGAGGGCGCGGAGAACCCGTACACCCTCCACCAGGAGCTCCAGACGGCGATGAACGACCTGGTCGGGATCATCCGCCGGGAGGGCGAGATGGCCGAGGCCCTGGAGCGGCTGGCGGCGCTGCGCGTACGGGCGGCCCGCGCCGGGGTCGAGGGGCACCGGCAGTTCAACCCGGGCTGGCACCTGGCGCTGGACCTGCGCAACATGCTGCTGGTCAGCGAGTGCGTGGCCCGGGCCGCGCTGGAGCGCACCGAGAGCCGGGGCGGGCACACCCGTGAGGACTGCCCGGCGATGGAACGGGAGTGGCGGCCGGTCAACCTGTTGTGCCGGCCGGTCGATCCGGCCCCCGCCGATCCCGCCGCGGCCCGGATCGCGCTGGAGCGGGTCCGCACCGAGCCGATCCGCCCGGACCTGCTCGCGCTCTTCGAGAAGGAAGAGCTGGCCAAGTACCTCGCCGAAGAGGAGCTGTACGGGTGACCACATACGACGCACGCTTCCGGGTGTGGCGGGGCGACGCGGAGGGCGGGGAACTGCGGGACTTCACCGTCGAGGTGCACGACGGCGAGGTGGTCCTGGACATCGTGCACCGGCTCCAGGCGACCCAGGCCTCCGACCTCGCGGTCCGCTGGAACTGCAAGGCGGGCAAGTGCGGTTCGTGCAGTGCGGAGATCAACGGCCGGCCGCGGCTGCTGTGCATGACGCGGATGTCGGTCTTCTCGCGCGAGGAGACGGTCACCATCACCCCGCTGCGGGCCTTCCCCGTCATCCGGGACCTGGTCACGGACGTGTCCTTCAACTACGCCAAGGCGCGCGAGGTCCCGGCCTTCGTGCCCCCGCCGGGGGTGGCGGCCGGCGAGTACCGGATGCAGCAGGTGGACGTGGAACGCTCGCAGGAGTTCCGCAAGTGCATCGAGTGCTTCCTGTGCCAGGACACCTGCCACGTGGTGCGCGACCACGAGGAGAACAAGCCGGCCTTCGCCGGCCCCCGCTTCCTGATGCGGGTCGCGGAGCTGGACATGCACCCGCTGGACGCGGCCGCGGACGCCGGCCTCGACCGCAAGCGCACCGCCCAGGAGGAACACGGGCTGGGCTACTGCAACATCACCAAGTGCTGCACGGAGGTCTGCCCGGAGGGCATCAAGATCACCGACAACGCCCTGATCCCGCTGAAGGAGCGGGCCGTGGACCGCAAGTACGACCCCCTGGTGTGGCTGGGGAACAAGATCCGGCGGCGTTCTCCCTCCGACCCCCGTTAGTTCACTTCGCGGTGGACAATGCCCCCTGGATGACCGTCGGACGACGTGATCTCAGGGGGCTTCGCGGTGCGGGTGGGGGAAGTACTGGCGGACCGGTACCGGCTGGACCGGCGGCTCGGCGCCGGCGGCATGGGCGAGGTGTGGCGCGGCCACGACCAGGCCCTGGACCGGGCGGTGGCCGTCAAGGTGCTGCTGGACGCGGCGACCAACGAGGAACTGATCGCCCGGTTCCGGCGGGAGGCCACCATCGGGGCGCGCCTCCAGCACCCGGGCATCACCGTCGTGCACGACGTGGGGCAGCACGAGGGGCGCCTGTTCATCGTGATGGAGCTGCTCTCCGGGGAGGACCTGGGGGCGCGGCTGGCCCGGTCCCCGGGCGGGCTGCCGGTGGCCGAGGCGGTGGAACTGGCCGCCCAGACGGCGGAGGCGCTGGCCGCCGCGCACGAACAGGCGGTGGTCCACCGGGACCTGAAGCCGCAGAACCTCTTCCTGCTGCCCGGCGGACGCCTGAAGATCTGCGACTTCGGCATCGCGCACTCCGCCGACGCGACGGCCGGCTGGACGGTGACCGGGCGGATGTTCGGCACGCCGCCGTACATGGCGCCCGAGCAGTGGCGGGGCGAGCACGTGGACGCCCGCTGCGACCTGTACGCGCTGGGGTGCGTGCTGTACGCGCTGCTGAGCGGGGAGCCGCCGTTCGGCTCGGCGGAGCCGATGTACGTCCTGATGCGCCGCCACGTCGAGGACGCCCCGGAGCCGCTGGAGGTGCCGGGGACGTCCGGGGAGCTGCGCCGGCTGGTGCTGGCGCTGCTGGAGAAGGACCCGCGGGACCGGCCGGAGTCGGCGGCGGGGGTGGCGAAGGCCCTGCGGGGGCTGGGCGCGGCGGGGGCGGACGGGGGACCGGAGCCGGGCGGGGAGCCGGGCGGGGAGCCGGGCGGGGCGGAGGAGCCGGCCGGAGTGGAGGAGCCCGGCGAGGTGGAGGAGCCCGGCGAGGCTCCTGCTTCCGCACCGGCACCGGCACCGGCACCGGCACCGGCACCGGCACCGGCACCCGACGATGCCGTGATTCCGGCGCCGGTACGGGAGTTCGTACGCGAACTGCTGCTGGAGGCCGAGCAGACCCTGACCTCCCTGCCGCCCGGGGCCGGCGAGGCCCGCACCGAGGGCCTCGCCCTCGCGGCCGAGGCCGCGGCGCGCTTCGACGCGGGCCTCGCGGCCCGGCTGCTGGCGGACGCCGAGCTCTGGGCGTGGACCGACGGCGACGGCGACGGCGCCCGGGTCGCCGCGCTGCTCACCGGGCTGGCCCGGCGGCTCTCGCGGGACGCCCCGGCCCGCACCGAACGGGTGCTGACCGACGCGCAGCAGGCCCTCTTCACGGTGCTCACCGGCCCGAAGCGGACGGCCCGGCTGCGCAAGGTCGCGGAGGAACTCGCGGCGGTCGACCCCGAACGCGGGGTCCGGCTGGCCCGGCGGTACTTCGCCGGCGGCCCGGCGGAGGAGGGCGTACTGGCGCGGGCGGCCCTGGCGAGCGCCCCGGCGGACCTCCCCCGGGCCGAGGGGTACCTGGCCCGGATCCAGAACCCGGCGGTCCGGGCGGCCACGGAGTCCAAGGCCGTCACCGCCGTCGCCCGGCAGGACCTGGCCACCGCGCTCCGGCTGGCCGCGCGGCTCCCCGGCGGCGGGGCCCGGGTGCGGGCGCTGTGCCGAGTGGCGGGCGAACGCTCCGCCGTCGGGGACCGGACGGGCGCGGCCGAGGCGCTGGCGCTGGCGGAACGGGCACTGGCCGAGACCGGGGGCGAGGAGCTGGAGGCCGCCCGCGCCGCCCTGGAGGCCGCCCGGGACCTGAGCGCCCAGGGGCACCGCTCGGTCCTGGACCCGGCCGTCGCGCGGGAACGGGCCGCCACCGCCCGGAGCCTGGGCGACCCCGCCGAGCGGGGCCGGGAGCTGGCCTGGATCGCCCGGGACTGCACGACGGGCGCGCCCTGGCTGGCGGCCGCCGCGGCGGACCCGGGCACGGCGCCCCCGTGGCGGCCGACCCCGCCCCCCGACGCGGCCGGGCGGCCGGCGCGCTGGCAGGCCGCGGACCGGCCGGACGCGCTGTACGCCGCCGGGGAGCGGGTGGTGTGGACGGCCGGGGCCGAGGTGGGCTCCGCGGGGGCCGCGGCGGGGACCGGGCGGTGGACGGCGTACGCCGACGAGGGCGTACGGGCCCGGCCGCTGCCGGAGCCCGAACGGGTGTGGTGCGCGGCCGACGCGGACACCGTGTGCGTGGTCGTGGAGTCGGGCGGCGGGGCGCGCGGGCGGCTGGTGGTCCGGGACCCGGTGCACGGGCGGGTGCGGTGGTGGCGGGACCTGCCGGAGCCCGCGGAGCTGACGCCGGTGCCCGGTCTGGTGCTGCTCGCGGCGGAGGGGGAGCTGACCGCCCTGGACAAGGCCTCCGGCGAGCGGGTGTGGCGCCAGCCGGTACCGGCCGGCGCGGCGGTGACCGTCTCGGGCGGGTGCCTGGTGCTGCGGGACGGCCGCCAGCTGCGGGCGCTGCACCTGCCGAGCGGGGCGCCGCTGTGGTCGTGGCCCCGCGGCTACGACGCGGGGACGCGGCCGGCCCCCGACCTGCCGGGCGGCCCGGTGCACGTACTGGACGGCGGTGTCCTGCGGGCCCTGGACCGGCGCAAGGGGTACGAGCTGTGGCGCTTCGAGCCGGGGACGCCGGCGGCGGGGCTGGTCGTCGAGGACGGGGTGGTGTACGCGGCGGCGTACCGCCGGGAGCAGGGCTGGGACGTGGTGTTCGCGCTGGACGCGGAGAGCGGGGCGGTGCGGTGGCAGCGGCCGGTGACGCGGCGCGAGGGCACCGCGTGCGTGCTGGAGCCGCTGGGGGTGCGGCGGGGGGTGCTGTACGTGAGGTCGTCCCACGGCGGGCGGCGGGGGCTGCTGGGGCGGGCCGCGCTGCCGTTCCTCACGGGCCTGGACGTCACGACGGGCAAACCCCGGGGCCACTGGGACCACCCGGCGGAATCCCCCGCCCCCGTGGTCACGTCCGGCACCCTGCTCCTGGCCCACCCCACCCTGACGGGTGTGCCGCTCTGAGCTCCTTCTTGACGCGCCGCTCGCGCGGCTCGGCACCAGGGCGCCTCACCGGCTCCGCGCCGCTGCGCCGGACTCCGTCCGGCGGGTGCGGGGTGGGGCCGTTCGATCGCCTGGCCGGTGGCCTGGCCGCCCCGTCGTGCCACTGCTGCCCCCGCCCTCCGGTGTTGCTGGAGGTGGGGGCAGCTGTGTGAGGTCAGACGACGGCCGCGTGGGCGTGGAGGGCGGTGAGGCGGGCGGTCTCATCGTCGCGGAAAGCCTGGACTTCGCGGGCGCGCTGGCTCATCACGAATTCACCGACGGGGATGCAGATGTCCATACGGCGGATACAGACGCCGATCATGTAGGGGCCGCCCTTGGCCCGGTACATGCGGACCCCGTAGAAGCCCTCCTGGCAGTCACGGGGGTTGTTGAAGCGGCAGCCTGTGCAAGTGTCGGGGAGCCGAACGGGGCGGATGTTCTTGGCGTAGACCGTGCGTCCGTCGGGGAGCCGGTAGCGGGTGCGCTCGTCGGAGGTCCCCGCGGTGATGATGTGGCGGACGGGTACGGCGTCGAGGGTGGCCAGCGTTTCCCGGATCGCGTCGCGCGACCGCTGCTCGGTCTCCAGGTTGAGCAGGAAGCGTACGGTGACGTCGCGGCCGTACTGCTCGACGATGCGCAGGGCGCGGGGGACCTGGGTACTGTCGCTGACGACCAGGTTCGCGAAGACCTTGATGCCGCTACGCAGGCCGGTCTCGATGGTCTGGGCGAGCGCGGCGATCTTCTTCTCGGCGAGGGCGACCGAGCTGAACCGCGGGGCCTGGACGGAGGCGAGTTCGGCGGCGTTGGTGCCGAAGACGGAGAGGTTGACGCGGCCCAGGCCGGCGGCGGCGCATTCTTCCAAAACGGCTGCGCCGTTCTCACCGTTGGATGTGAGGCCCACCGTGAACCCCATGTCGCGGACTTGGCGGACGAGGGCCGGGAGGCGGGGGTGAAGGGTGGGCTCACCGCCGGTGAAGTGGATCTCGCGGGCTCTGATGCTTCCGCGTAGTCCGGCCAGGGCGAGGGCGAACTCCGGGCCAGGCTCGACGCGGGCGGACAGGAACCGGGCCCCGTTGGTGGCGAGGTAGATGGAAACGCGTCCGGTCTTGCCGGGGGTTCCGCTGTACTGGCCCGGCTCGGCGTCGCGGTTGTCGGCAGTGACGGGCGTGCCTTCGTTGTGGCAGAAGATGCACGCCAGGCCGCATTCGTCGTCGATCTTGAGGCGGACGGTGTCGTCGGGGTGTACATCTACGGGAACCTTGTGCACGGGCATGTCGCGGCTCCTTTCGTGCGGCCGGTGCCCCCGTTCGTCCGGCCGCACTCTTCAAGGGGCGGTGCTGGGGTCAGGCGGTGAACCTGAGGTCGGCGACCGTGGTGAGGTCGATGCCGTAGCGGGCGTAGACGGTGGTGGTGTTCTCGCCGGTCAGCTCGGCGCGGTCCAAGCCGAGCCGGTCGGCCGTGGCCCAGACCGCGTCTTCGGTGTCGGCCTCGATTTCCAGGTACGGCGGGATGAGCGGCCACTGGTCGAGTTCGAGGCGTACACCGTCGAGTTCCCAGGAGGAGCGGCGGTTCTCCTGGTAGGCGCGGGCGGTCAGCCCGCTGGCGGTGAGCAGGGCGTGGGCGGTGTCGAAGTCGGTGACGCCGATCTCGGTCTCGCAGGTGCCATCGACCTGGTCGGAGGTGATCTCCTTGACGCAGAGGGTGACGTCGCTGCCGGTGTCGCGCAGGCGCACCCACTTGCCCGGCACGGCGGGGATGGTGTCGTAGACGTAGCGGCGCATGCGGCGGTCGGTGATGTGCACGCCGCCGGCCTTCGCGATGCGGTCGGCGATGTCAGCGGGGTCGATTGCCAGGGCCTTGACTTCGAACTCGGTCACGGCGGTGGTCACAGGGCGGTCCTTCCGGATGACGTGGGCAGGTGGGTGCGGTCAACGGGGGTCGGCCCGGCGCAGGGCGTGGTGGTCGGCCACGATCCACTCGACCCCGCCGCCCTCGGGCCGCAAGAAGACGGCCTCGGGGATGACGCGGCGCGTCTCCGGGTCCTCCCACTCGCCCACGAACTGGATCACGGCCTCGCGGTCCTGGGCGGGGTCGAAGACGCGGCTTCCCTCGTAGAGCCAGTCCGGGCGGCGGCTCACTGGGTGCCGTCCTGTCGGAGGTGGGCATGGAGGGAGCCGAGCTTCTGCCAGCCGCGCCTGGCCCGCTCGATCAGGGCCGGCGAGGGCTGGCCGTACGTCGCGGAGACGTCGGAGCCGACGGCGAACGCCTCCCAGGGAATGCGCGAGGAGGAATCGGAGCCGGGCGGGCGGTCGCTGGAGCCGGGCGTCCGGCGGGGACGTTCTGAGGTGTTCACGGTGGTGTTCCTCTCCAATGGGGAACGCAGCGGACCGCGGGGCGACATGGGGATGAGGACCGCGGCCCGCTGCGAGAGGACGCCCGGGATGTCGGAGAGCCAGTGCAGGACTCACCCCGGCCAAGTGACGAGGTGCTCACGGTGCGTGCACCCCGCCGTGCGCACCAGACTGGACCGGTCCACCGGTCCAGTCAACCCTCTTGGCCCATCGTGTAGTTGTCGGTGCGCTCCCACAACCCGGATGGCGTAACGCCTTCCTCGCAGACCAGCGGCTTCCCTTCCTGGTCATAGGCGGTGTGCAGCGTGACGGCCACGGCGCAGGGCCGTTTCACCTGGAGGTACTCCGCCTCGCTGGTGGTGGCCAGCCGGACCGTGGTGACGTCCACTCCCTCCACGGGGCTGCGTCCGGTGGTGCGACGGACGTAGTGGGTGGTCCCCTCCGCGATCGGTCCGCCCTGATGCAGACGCGGGCACGCCTCTGCGATGTCCGGCGGGAACCAGGCGACCGTGTAGGAGTGGGGGTGGTTGTCGTCGATCAGTGTCATCCGGGCGCGGTGCAGGGCTCTTGTGCCGGACTCCAGACCGAGGGCGTCGGCGATGCGCGAGGGCGGGACCAGAAGCTCCGGAGTGCCGATCCTCTTGAATGGCATGCCTCCCTGGACCCGAGTGGTTCCCGCACCCCGGTTCCCCGCCGGCCGCGCCACAGGGGTCTCCACCACCGAGAATCCACGCCCCTGATGCGGCACCACGAGACCGTCGGCCCGCAGGACGTCCATGGCCTTCATCGCAGTGGCTCGCGACACGGCCCACTGCTCGCACAGGTCCCGGCTGGATGGCAGTAGGGCGCCGGGCCCGAACTCGCCGTCGGCGATGCGGCGGCGCAGACTGTCCGCGATCTGCTCGTACTTCAGAGTCGGCATATACGTTCCTTGACAACAGAGTTGACCGGTTAACCGGTCAGGCTAGGGGGGTGTCGCCCGCTGCCGCCAGGGTTCAAAATCATCGGCATGACTGCACCCTCCGTAGGTCCCGAGATCATCGCCTTCTACAGCGAGACCATCAGCGAGTCGGAACGGCTGAGCAGCAGCGCCGACGGCGTCCTGGAGATGGTCCGCACCCAGGAACTCCTGAGGCGTCATCTCCCGGCAGCGCCCGCCCGGATCATCGACATCGGCGCGGGCCCTGGTGCTCACGCCAGGTGGCTCCAGGAGGACGGCTACGACGTCGACCTGCTCGACCCCGTCCCGCGCCACGTCGAAGAAGCGACGGCCGCGGGGTTCACCGCCATGCTCGGCGACGCCCGCGCGCTGCACGCCGAGGACGACTCCTACGACGTCGCGTTGGTGTTGGGGCCGCTGTACCACCTTCTCGACCACGGCGACCGTATCCAGGCCCTGCGCGAGGCGGCCCGGGTCGTACGGCCCGGCGGTCTCATCGCGGCGGCGGCGATCGGCCGGTACGCGTCACTGTTCGAGCACGTCGCCACGACCATGCTCACCATTGACCGCGTACGTGATGCGGTCGCCGACATCATGGTCACCGGTGTCCACGCGCCCGGCCGGAAGGGCTTCACGAGCTCCTACTTCCACACGGGCGAGAGCCTGGCGGGGGAGTTGCGGGAGGCAGGTCTGGCGGATCCGGTCGTGTACGGGATCGAAGGCCCTGTGTGGGCTGCTCTGAAGGCGACGGAGCAGCACAGCAAGGACAGCCTCATCGACACCCCCATGTTCGAGGCGGCGCTGACAGCGGCCCGGCTCGCCGAGCCTCACCCGGACCTTCTCTCGGCGAGTTCGCACATGCTTGCCGTCGCCAGGGTCCAGGCCGTCTGACACGGAAGCCCCACCGGCTGGCTGCCTGATGCCGGGGTGGGGCTTTCGTCGTGCTGAAGGGCGGGGAGGGTCGGCATCGCGCAGAGGCACACCGTCCGCAGCCGACCCGCCGGCCACTGCCGGCAGCCTCCGGGTGCGGAGGGGGCGGGCGGGCCATAGCCTCCCAACTGTGTATCCGCTGAGAGGGATCGCCGCCCGCAGCGCCCTGCTGCTCGCCGCCGCGCTGCTCGTGCTCGGCGCCCCGGCGGCGGCGCCCGCCCGCGCCGAGGATCCCGTCGCGCTGGAGCGGCAGGGGCAGGTCACCGACCGCGTCGGCGCGCTCGGCGACCGCCGGGCGGCCGTGGCCGCCGCCCTCGACCGGCTCTACTCCGCCCGGCGGATCCAGCTCTTCGTGGCGTACGTCCGCGACTTCTCCGACCGCTCCCCGCAGAGCTGGGCCGATGCCACCGCCCAGAAGAACGGCCTCGGCCGGGACGACGTGCTCCTCGCGGTGGCGACCGGCGCCCGCCAGTACGCCTATTCGGCCGATGTGGACTCCGGTTTCACCGAGGCGCAGCTCGCGGACGTGGCCCGTACCGCCATCGAGCCCGCCCTGCGCCAGAACGACTGGGCCGGCGCCGCCATCGGCGCGGCGAACGGCTACGAGGCCGTGCTGGGCGGCCGGCCCGTGCCGGTGCCCGCCGTCACCCCGGGCCCGGCCGATCCGGGCGGTGGCGGGCGGGCCGACGGCCAGACCGGGGCCGGGGACTTCGTGCTGCCGGTGGTGGCCGTCGGCGCGGCCGGGGCGCTCGGGGTGTACGCGTACCGCCGCAGGAAGCGCGGCGGGGCCGACCGGGGCACGACCACGGCCCACGCCGGCTGGGACGGCGGGCGCGCGGAGCCGACGCCGCTGCCCGAGCTCGACGCCCGGGCGAAGGCCCTGCTGGTGGAGACCGACGACGCGGTGCGGACCAGCACGGAGGAACTGGGTTTCGCGACGGCCCAGTTCGGCGAGGGGGCGGTCGGCACCTTCACGGAGGCCGTGGCGTACGCCCGGGACGAGCTGACGCACGCCTTCCGGCTGCGCCAGCAGCTGGACGACGCCTATCCGGAGGACGACGCCACCCGGCGCCGGATGCTGGACGAGATCGTGGCCCGCTGCACGGAGGGCAACCGCAGGCTCGACGCGGAGTCGGCGGCCTTCGACCGGCTGCGGGACCTGGAGAAGAACGCCCCGCAGGCCCTGGCCACCGTGGAGGCGCACTTCCGGGCGCTGGCCGGCCGTACGACGACCGCCGAGGCGACCCTGACGGCGCTGCGCGCCCGGTACGCGGACTCGGCGTCGTCGCCGGTGGCCTCCCATGCCGAGCAGGCCGAGGACCGGCTGCTGTTCGCGACGACGAACCTCGGCGAGGCGCGGGCCGCGGTCGACGCCGGGGACAACGGCCGGGCCGCCGTGCACGTACGGGCCGCCGAGGGGGCGGTGGACCAGGCGGCGACCCTGGTGGACGCGGTCGAGCGGCGGGCGCAGGAGCTGGCGGAGGCGGCGGGCAAGCTGCCGGGCGCCCTCACCGAGACGGAGACGGACCTCGCCGACGCGCGCGGCCTGCTCACCGGTACCGCCGCGGGCTCCGCCACCGGGGACCTGCGGGGGCGGATCGGCCGGGCGGAGGCCGTCCTGGCCGACGTGCGGCGGGAGCAGGAGGCCGGCCGGTACGACCCGATCGACGCCCTGCGCCGGGTCGAGGAGGCGGACGCGGTCCTCGAAGAGGCGCTGGCGGGGGCGCGGGAACAGGAGTCGGGCCGCAGGCGGGCGGCGGCGCTGCTGGACCAGGCGCAGTTGTCGGCCCGCAGCGCGATCGGCGCGGCGACGGACTACGTGACCACCAGCCGGGGCGCGGTCGGCAGCCAGGCCCGGACCCGCCTGGCGGAGGCGCAGCGGCACCTGGGGCGGTCGGTGTCGCTGGCCGGCCAGGATCCGGCGGGCGCCCTGGCGGAGGCGCAGCAGGCGGACTCCCTCGCCCGGCAGGCGCAGCAGCTGGCGGAGCAGGACGTGCGGGAGTACCGGAACCCGTACGCGGGGCAGCGCGCCGGCGGGGGCCGGGGCGGGGCGGTACTGGGCGGGATCATCCTCGGCGAGATCCTGCGCGGCGGCGGCCGGGGCGGCTTCGGCGGGGGCGGCGGCGGCTTCGGGGGCGGCTTCGGCGGGGGCGGCAGCGGCCCCGGCTCGTACGGGGGCGGCGGAACCCGTGGCCGCATGGGCGGCGGCGGCCGCTTCTGAACCGGTACCAGGCGGACCCGAACCCACCAGGAGAACCCCTCATGAGCAAGCAGACCGTCCTCGGCCGCGTCACCCAGCTGGCGAAGGCGAACATCAACGCCCTGCTGGACCAGGCGGAGGACCCGCAGAAGATGCTCGACCAGCTGATCCGCGACTACTCGAACAACATCTCGGAAGCCGAGCAGGCGGTGGCCACGACGATCGGGAACCTGCGGATGCTGGAGGCCGACCACAAGGAGGACGTGGACGCGGCGGCCGAGTGGGGCGGCAAGGCCCTGGCGGCCAGCCGGAAGGCGGACGAGCTGCGCGGGGCGGGCGCGGCGGGGGACGCGGACCGCTTCGACAACCTCGCGAAGGTGGCGCTGGGCCGGCAGCTGCAGTCGGAGAAGGAGGCGGCGACGGCGGAGCCGGTGATCGCCGCCCAGTCGGAGGTGGTGGACCGGCTGAAGGCGGGTCTGGCCTCGATGAAGGACAAGCTGACCGAGCTTGAGGCCAAGCGGGACGAGCTGGTGTCCCGGACGAAGACGGCGCGGGCGCAGAACACGATGCTGGACGCGGTGAAGAGCATCGACGTGCTGGACCCGACGAGCGAGCTGCACCGCTTCGAGGAGAAGGTCCGGCGGGAGGAGGCGATGGCCATGGGCAGGTCGGAGCTGGCGGCCTCCTCCCTGGACGCGCAGTTCGAGTCGCTGGAGGACCTGGGCAGGGCCTCGGAGATCGAGGCCCGCCTGGCCGCCCTCAAGGACCGGGCGGCCTGACGCGCCCGGCGGCCCCGCTCAGCCGTACATGCTCAGCAGCTGTTCCGCCGACAGTTCGGTGACCGCCTCCCCGGGCTGGCCGCCCGGCATCGGGAGCGGCAGTTCGAACCAGACGGTCTTGCCCCGGTGGGTGCGGCGGGTGCCCCAGCCGGCCGAGAGGAGGCCGACGAGCTGGAGGCCGCGGCCGCCCTCGTCGGTGTCCCGGGCGCGGCGGCGCCTGGGCTGGGCGAGGTTGCCGTCCCAGACCTCGCACACCAGGGTCCGGTCCAGCAGCAGCCGCAGCCGGATCTCGCCCTCCCCGTACCGCAGGGCATTGGTGACGAGTTCGCTGACCAGCAGTTCCGTGGTGTCGAGGAGCCCCTCCAGGCCCCATGCGGGCAGCTTGGCCCGGGCCAGTTCCCGGGCCCGGCCGACGGAGCGGGCCTCGCGGGGCAGCTGCCAGTCGCCGACGGCGTCGACGGGCAGGCCCTGGACGCGCGCCATCAGCAGGGCGATGTCGTCCTCGCCGTGCCGGGTGTGGAGGGTGTTCAGGACGTGGTCGCAGACCTCCTCCAGGGGGCGGGACGGATCGGCGACCGCCCCGCGCAGCCCGCGCAGGCCCTCCTCCAGGGGGTGGTCCCGGGATTCGACCAGGCCGTCGGTGTAGAGGGCGAGCAGCGCGCCCTCGGGGAGGTCGACCTCGACCTCCTCGAAGGGTTCGCCGCCCACCCCGAGCGGCATCCCGGTCGGGATCTCCAGCAGCAGCCCGGGGCGCGGGTCGGTGCCGTCCTCGGCGGGTTCGACGAGGACGGGCGGCATGTGGCCGGCGTTGGCGATGGTGCAGCGCCGGGTCACGGGGTCGTAGACGGCGTAGACGCAGGTGGCGAGGTAGACCTCGGAGCGGTCGGCGTCGCGGGAGTGCAGGGCGGCGCGCGAGGCCTGCTGGGCGCCGCCGGGGGCACCGAGGCCGCGGGCGACCTCGTCGAGGGCGGTGAGCACCTCGGCCGGTTCCAGGTCGAGCAGGGCGAGGGTGCGTACGGCGGTCCGCAGCTCGCCCATGGCGACGGCGGCGCGCAGGCCGCGGCCCATGACGTCGCCGACGACGAGGGCGGTGCGGTGCCCGGGCAGTTCGATGACGTCGAACCAGTCGCCGCCGACCTCGGTGGCGGCGTTGCCGGGGAGGTAGCGGCAGGCGATGTCGAGGCCGGCTGCCTCGGGGTCGCCGGGTGGCAGCAGGCTGCGCTGGAGGATCAGGGCCCGTTCGTGTTCGCGCCGGTAGAGGCGGGCGTTGTCGATGCAGACGGCGGCGCGGGCGGCGAGTTCCACGGCGACGGCCCGGTCGCGTTCGCCGAAGGGCTCGCTGCCCTTCGTCCGGGAGAACTGGGCGAGGCCGACCACGGTGTCGTGGGCGACCATCGGGACGATCAGCGTCGACTGGACGAGGTCGTCGGGCCCGCCGCCCTCGACCAGCCGGGGCCGTGCCGTGCGCAGGGCGATGGCTCCGGGTGAGGCGGCCGGGTAGCGGTGGGTCTCCCCGACGGCCACCAGTGCGCCGGGCCCCGAGAGCGGGGCGTCGGACACGGCGGAGGCGAAGGCCACCCGGCGCAGCTTCGCGGAGGGTGCGCGGCGGGCGCCCTGGCCGGGGAGGGAGGGCACGCCGGGGCCCTGAGGCCGGGCGGGGCGGTCGTCGTCGCCGATGAGGAGCCCCTGGTAGAGGTCGACGGCGGCGAGGTCGCAGAAGCCGGGGACGGTGACGTCGAGGAGTTCGCGGGCGGTGGTCTCCAGGTCGAGGGAGTTGCCGATGCGGTGCCCGGCCTCGTTGAGGAGGGCGAGGTTGCGGCGGACCCCGGCGGCCTCGCGGGCGGCGAGGTGGCGGCGGGTGACGTCGGTGCCGAGGCCGGCGACGCCGATGGGGCGGCCGGTGCCGTCGTGCACCCGGTAGAGGTTGATGGACCAGTGGCGGTCGTCGCGGCTGCGCGGGGTGGCGCCGGTGATCCGCAGGTCGGTGACGGATTCGCCGGTCTCCAGGACCCGGCGCAGGGCTTCGGCCATCCGGTCGGCCTCGTGGGGCGGCAGGTAGTCGTGGACGGTCCGGCCGCGGTGTTCCGCGACCGTGCCGCCGAAGACGGTCGCGAAGCGGCGGTTGGCGCGCTGCACGGTGAGGTCGGTGCCGAAGAGCAGGAACCCGAAGGGAGATTGGCCGAATATGGCTTGGGATGCGGCGAGGTCGGATTCGATGCGCCGGAGCGCGCGCACGTCCACGACGACGCACAGCGCGGCCCGCTCGGCGCTCTCGGTCTGGGTCGGCATCACATAGATCTCGGCCACGCCGTGGGCGCCGTCGCCCCCGGGGATCCGGAAGGGGATCAGGCCGGTCCACTCCTTGCCGTCGAGGATCTCGGCGACCTTGCGGTGGCCGCCCTCGCGCAGCTCGGGCGGCATGAAGGCCTCGACGGGGTCACGGCCGACCGCCTGCGCGGCGCGGAGCCCGAAGAGCTCCTCGGCGCGCAGGCTCCACTGGTCGATGAGCCCGTCAGGGCCGATCGAGAAGGACGCCACCTTGATGTGGTCGTATATCGAGCCAGGCGGACTGCTGTGCCACAGGGAGTCGTGCAAAGACTCCCCGGGCACGCGGGCCTGATGTGTCTGCGCAGGTATCTCGCTCACGCGACCGTCCCCTCCAGCTCACCGCAACCGGACCGGCCATGACCGAAGTATTCAGCACCACGGCCCCGTACGGCACGGCGTTCACGATCACAAAAGGGTCCCGTTGTTTTCCGGCCACGTCGGGTGGTCATCCCCGACGCCGCCCGGGGGACCCGCTGCCGCCCTTGCTTGTGCCCTTCTTCTTGTTACTCACCAGGAAGAGCCAACTCGAACCACACGGTCTTCCCCGATTTCCCGTGCCGGGTTCCCCAGCGGCGCGCGGAGACGGCGACGAGGTGCAGCCCGCGCCCGCCCTCGTCGTCGGGCGTCGCGATGCGCTCGCGGGGTGGATCCGGAAGCGGATCGGAGACCTCCACGAGCAGGGCCGGGCCGCCTGCGAGATCCGGCGCGGCCGGATTGCGCCGCACCAGACGGACCCCGATGGGGCCGGAGGCGTAGCGCAGGGAGTTGGTGACCAGCTCGCTGACCAGCAGAACGGTCACGTCGCCGACGGAGTCGAGGCCCCAGGAGCGGAGGGTGCCGCGCACGGCGTGGCGTGCGGTGCGGACGGCACCGGGCTCGGCGGGGAAGGCCCACTCGGCGCATTCACCGTCTGTGTCGATCACGCCGATCACTTCCCGGGCCACCAGCGACCCCAGTCCGGTTCGTCGGGGACGAAAAGGGCGAGGAGATAGGGACTAATAGCGACATACCCGATATTCGGGGCGCCGTACCACCCGATCCCCCGCGCACCGGCGCACTGTGGCGCAGACGGCCTAGAGCGGGAGCCTCACGCGCCCCGGTGCGCCCCGCCGTGCGACTCGGTGCCGACCCCGGTGCCCACCCCGGCGCGCAGCCGGCGGCCCGCCTCCTCCACGAAGGGCCGGTCCTGGTCGAGCCAGTCCACCGAGTCCAGCTCGTGCGGGGCGAGCCAGCGCAGCTCGTCGTGGTCCTCCAGCGGGGCGGGTTCCCCGGACAGCAGCCGGGCGGTCCACACGTGCAGGACCAGGCCGGGCTTCAGCGGCCACTCCCCCGGGATGCGCTCCAGCGCCTCGGTCTCGACGCCGAGCTCCTCGCGCAGCTCGCGCACCAGCGCCTCGGGCACGGTCTCGCCCGGTTCGGCCTTTCCGCCCGGGAGCTCCCACCGGCCGGCCAGCTCGGGCGGCGCACTGCGCCGGGCGGCCAGCAGGCGCCCGTCATGACAAAGGGCTCCGCCCACGACCACTCGTACAGTCATGGGCGGAGCCTATGCCAGCGCCCTCATCCGGTTCAGTTGGTGGTGGCGGTCTGGCTTTCCTGTCCGATCCGCTCGACCCAGTAGAGCTGCTTGTGTCCGCGGTCGTCGAGACTGTCGACGACCTTCTGGGCCTCGGCCCGGGTGGCGTAGCGGCCCACCCGGTAGCGGTTGCCGTTGTCGTCCTGACGTATGACCAGCCATGGGAGCAGGGCACCGCTGTCGGTCATCGCGCTTCACCCTCCGCCGCTGTACCTGCCCAGGAAACCGCATTGCGCATATGCCCGAGCTTACGCCCGACCTTTACGGAACGGATACGGTTTTTCACGAAGAGGTACCTGGGGGGCGTACGCATCCGGCCAGGCGTACGAGCGGGCGGTGCGCGCCGGTCCGGGCCCGGCGCACGCGGCGCACCTGCGGGCGGGCGACGTGGGGGCCGGGGTCCGCCGCAGGACCCCCACTCGAACAGGGGTCCGGGACACGCCCCGGACCCCTGGGATACGACCGAAAATCCGGCCCGCGACCGGTTACCGGACGGGCAGGTGGTACGAGAGGCGGTAGCGGTCCGCCGGGACCACCACGTCCGCGGTCTCCACCGCGCGGCCGGACGCGAAGTACGTACGGCTCACCACCAGCACCACGTGCCCCGGGACCCCGCCCAGCGACATGATCTCCTCGGCCAGGCCCGGCCGGGCCCCGACCTCCTCGACCACGTTGTCCACGACCACGTCGATGGCGGCCATCCGGTCCACCACCCCCGAGCCCCCCAGCGGGCCCTCCTCGGGCAGCATCACCGGGGTGCGGCCGGTCACGGCGAGGGGCTCCCAGGAGGTGGAGAGCATCATCGCCTCCCCCGCGTCGCGGAAGACGTACCGGGTGCGCATCACCCGGTCCCCGGGCTCGATGCCGAGCCGCTCGGCGATCCCGGCCGGCGCGCCCGTCTGCTCGCTGCTGGACTCCCAGGTGCCGCGCGCCCCCGCCTCGGCCTGCTCCTGGCGGAACGGCGTCGAGGCCCCGGCCGCCCGGTACCCGGAGCGGGCGACCCGGCGCGGCACGGGCTGTTCCCGCACGTACGTACCGGACCCGGAGCGGCCCTCGACGAGCCCCTCCGCCATGAGGACCTTGCGCGCCTCCAGGGCCACGGTGTCGGAGACCCCGTACTCCTCGCGGATCCGGGCCTGGGAAGGGAGCCGGGCGTGCGGGGGCAGGGACCCATCGACGATCTTCCGACGCAGATCCCCGGCGACGCGCAGATAGGCCGGCTGCTCACCGAAAGTCACGAGCCACTCCCATCAGGTTGACAGACAGCTACACCCTGGCAACCGATGGTTGAGCAGCGCAAGCACGGGCCAGAGTTTCACCCGATGTGATGAACCCAGGTCACTCAAACCCCTTACCGCGCGTTACCCACTGGGCCTCAGACGGACTCGTGCGAAGGTCCGCGCCCGGAGCCCGCCCCCGCCCCGTCCGGGTCCGGCCTCACCCACTCCGGAACCCGCGTCGAGAGCCCGTACGCCCCGCGCAGCGCCTTCTCCGCGTCCACCGACAGCGCCTCCAGCGCCGCGTCCCACGACCGCTGGAAGTCGGCCGGCCGCGACGCCCTGGCCGCCCGCTGCCACTCCTTGCGCGCGGCCCCGACCGCCTTGAGCTGGGCGCCCGCAGCCGGCCCCGTGCCCTCGCGCGCGGTCACGCCCTGGAGCATCCGCTCCTGCGCCGCGAGCGCCTCGTCGACCTGCCGCGCCCACGCCCGGTACTCGGACAGCGCCTCGTCCAGGTCCCGCTCCGGCGCGCGGCCCAGCGCCTGGTCCGTCGCGTTCAGCGCGGCCAGCAGGGTCACCTGGTCGCCCGTCAGCATGCCCGGATCCTTGCGCAGACTGCCCCGGTGTTCCTCCGTCGACGTGCCGATCAGGCACAGCAGCCTGCGGTCACCGCCCTGCCAGCTCTCCGCCGAGGGGGTGAAGTAGAACATCTCCGCGTACTCGGGCAGCGCCCACGTGTCCATCGCGTACTGGTCCTGCGCCTTCCAGCAGGTGTCCGCGGCGCTCTCCTTCAGCTTCCCCCGCCCCGGGAAGCCGCCGGGGCCGAGCGTCACCGCGGAGGTCACCTCGGCGTCGTGCACCTGCTCGCAGTCGACCACGTAGGTGAAGCGGGAGTCGTCCAGCAGGTCCCCGCCGGGGACGTTGAAGCAGTCGCCCGCCCGCAGCTCGTCCATCCCCGTCAGCCGGCCTTCGACCTGCTCCGGCTCCCGCGCCTCGCCCAGCCGGGCCGTGAAGTGCTCCGCGTAGCGGGAGACGCCGGTCACCAGGAGCGCGGTCGTCAGCACCGAGACCACCAGGCCCGTGACCGCGAGGGCCCGGCCCCGCTCCCCCTTGCGCGCGATCTGCACCAGCGCCACCACGCCGAAGACGATGCCGAGCGGCGGGAAGCAGAGCAGTCCGACGAGCAGCGAGGCCAGCGCGAGGCCGTTGAGCGCGGGCGGGTGCCCGTACGCGGGCGGCTGCCCCCACACGGGCGGCGGCGACGGCGGCGGCCAGGAGTGGCCCGGTCCGGCGGGGGGATGCGGCGGGGGCGGGGTGCTCACCGGGTGAGGTACTCCATCACTGGGGGCGCGAACGAATGCGCGAAATAGTACGCAGCGGGGGCGACCGACCAGTCGGTCACCCCCGCGTTCATCGCGCGATCCAGCCTGTTATCGCGCCCCTCGCCACCCGGTCACCCGGGCGGAGGACCTGGGCTCCGGGCCCGCCGTCAGAACTGCAGCGACCAGGAGTCGATCTTGCCGGTGTCGATGTTGGCGTTGTCGTTCACCCGCAGCTTCCACACCCCGTTGGCCACCTCGGACGAGGCGTTCACCGTGTAGCTCCGGATGATGTTGTCGGCGCTGCCGCCGCTGCGGTTGTGCAGGTTGTAGAGCGTGCCGTCGGGGGCGACGAGGTCGACCTTCAGGTCACCGATGTAGGTGTGCTTGATGTCGACCGAGACGTTCAGCGCCGCCGGGGCGTTGCCGGAGATCCCGCTGACGGTGACGGGCGAGTCCACCGTGGCGTTGTCGTTGATCGCGTAGTCGGCGGTGTTCTCGAACTTGGTGCCCGGGTTCGGCGGCGTGGTGCTCCCGCCCACGTTCAGCAGGCGGTTCGGGGAACCGGTGCCGGGGCTCGTGACCACGTTCGGGGTGGCCGCCGCGACCAGGGCGTCACGGACCTGCGCCGGCGTGCTCGCCGGGTTCTGCGAGAGGTGGAGGGCCGCGGCGCCGACGACGTGCGGGGTGGCCATCGAGGTGCCCGAGATGGTGTTCGTCGCGGTGTCCCCGGTGGCCCACGCGGAGGTGATGGAGGAGCCCGGCGCGAAGATGTCCAGGATGGAGCCGTAGTTGGAGAAGCTGGACTTCGCGTCGGTGTTGGTGGTCGAGCCCACGGTGATGGCCTCGGCGACGCGCGCCGGGGACTTGGTGGAGGCGTCCGTGGACTCGTTGCCGGCCGCGACGCCGTAGGTGATGCCCGCGGCGATCGAGTTGCGCACGGCGGTGTCGAGCGCGGAGTCGGCGCCGCCGCCGAGCGACATGTTGGCCACGGCCGGCTTGACGGCGTTGCGGGTCACCCAGTCGATGCCGGCGACCACCTGGGCCGTCGTACCGGAGCCCTGGTTGTTGAGGACGCGGACGCCGACGATCTTCGCCTTCTTGGCCACGCCGTACGCGCCGCCGGCGACGGTTCCGGCGACGTGCGTGCCGTGGCCGTGGCCGTCCTGGGCGGTGTTGTCGTTGTCGACGGCGTCGAAGCCGTCGGAGGCGCGGCCGCCGAAGTCCTGGTGCGTGACGCGGACGCCGGTGTCGATGATGTAGGCGGTGACGCCCTCGCCGGCCTTGTCCGGGTAGGTGTAGCTCTGGTCGAGCGGGAGGGCGCGCTGGTCGATGCGGTCCAGGCCCCAGGACGGCGGGTTGGGCTGGGTGGCGTCGACGGTGAAGGTCCGGTTCTGCACGACGGACTGCACGGCCGGGTCGGCGGCGAGCTTTCTGGCCTGTGCCTCGGAGACCTCGACGGAGTAGCCGTTGAGGGCGGCGCTGTAGGTCCGGTCGATCTTCGCTCCGTACCGCTTCGCGACGGCCTTGCCGCTCTCGGCGGTGGAGCGGGCGACGGAGTCCTTCAGGGTCACGATGTAGCTGCCGGGGACGGCTCCGGCGACGCCGGCGTTCTCGATGACGCCCTGGGGGCCGTCGGCCGCGGCGGCCGGGAGGGCCGCGGCCGCGCCGAGCGCGAGGGCCGCGACCGCGGTCGCGCTGATGCCGGCGATCCTCCGGCGGGTGTGACGCTTCACGGACATGTGGGGGGTCCTCCTCGTGCGGGGATGGTCGGGGGTGCCGTGCGGCGGTGCGCGGTGCGGCGTACGAGGTGCGGGTGCGGCGGTGCGGCGCTGTCGGGACACGCGGAAGAACCACGCACAGGCATGTGCATGACAACGAATTCCGTCCCAACGGGCCGTCGCCTCCGAAAGGTTGACCCACTGTGCGTCCTCCCACAAGAGCACAACGGATGCACAACGGACACGTAACATCTGCGCCATACAACGGCCATGAACGAGCAAAGGTGCTCCGCACATGACGCACGCACTTCCCGGTTACGTCTGCCCCGAGGACGGCACGCACGCGGACGTGGGCACCGCCCCGTGGTGCTGCCCCCTCTGCGGCGGACCCTGGGACCTCGACTTCACGCCCGATCCGGCCATCGCCCTCGAACCGGCGGCGGGACCCCCCTCGTTGTGGCGGTACGCGCCCGCGCTGCCGCTGCCGGGGGCGTTCTCGGTCTCGCTCGCGGAAGGGCACACCCCGCTGGTGCCGCTCGGGGAGCGGATTCACGCCAAGCTCGACTTCCTGATGCCGACGCTGTCCTTCAAGGACCGGGGTGCCGTCATGCTCGCCGAACTGGCGCGGCGGCTGGCTCCGGAGCGGGTGATCGCGGACAGCAGCGGCAACGCGGGGACGTCCGTCGCGGCGTACTGCGCGCGGGCCGGGCTGAGTTGTGAAGTTTTCGTGCCGGAGGGCACCTCGGAGAAGAAGACGGAACAGATGCGGGCGCACGGAGCGTCCGTACGCGTCGTCGCGGGCGGCCGCGAGGCCACCGCGCGGGCCGCCCGGGCGGAGGCGGACGAGCCCGGCGTCTTCTACGCGAGCCACGTCTTCAACCCGTACTTCCTGCACGGCACGAAGACGTACGCGTACGAGATCTGGGAGGCCCTCGGCGGGCGGCTCCCGGAGGCGCTGGTCGTCCCCGTCGGCAACGGCACCCTGCTGCTGGGCGCCGCGCTGGCGGTGGAGGAGCTGGCCCGCCGCGGAGTACGGCCGCCCGCGCTGATCGGGGTGCAGGCCGAGGCGGTGTCCCCGCTGGCGGCGGCCTTCACCGCGGGCGCGGAGGACGCCGGGGCGGTGCCGCAGCTGCCGACCCTGGCGGAGGGCATCGCGATCCCGGCCCCGCCGCGCGCCCGGCAGATCCTGGCGGCGGTCCGCAAGTCCGGCGGCACGTTCCTGACGGTCCCGGACGACCGGCTGCGCGCGGCCCAGCGCGACCTGGCGCGGCGCGGGCTGTTCGTGGAGCCGACGGCGGCGGCCTGCTGGGCGGCGGTGGGCCCCGCCGCGCCGGGCGATCCCCTCCAGGGCCGCACGGCGGTCCTCCCGCTCTGCGGGGCGGGCGCGAAGACGGGGCCGGCCCCGTGAAAGAAGGGCTTCGAGGTCGGAAATCCGCCAGCCCGCGGGGCGGGGGTTCTGATCAACTGGGTACATGACCACCAACCTTGACCGCGCCGCCCAGGCCGCCGCCTTCACCGCGCTGCACACCCCCGCCGCCCCGCTCGCCCTCGCCAACGCCTGGGACGTCGCCAGTGCGCGGATCGTCGAGGCCGCCGGGGCGGCGGCCGTCGCGACCACCAGTGCCGGGGTCGCCTGGTCGCTCGGGGCGCCCGACGGGGACGCGCTCGCGCGGGAGCGGGCCCTCGACCTGATCGCCCGGGTCGCCGCGGCCGTGTCCGTGCCCGTCACCGCCGACATCGAGGGCGGCTTCGCCGCGGACGCCGCCGGGGTCGGCGAGACCGTCGCCGGGGTGCTGGCCGCCGGCGCGGTCGGCATCAACATCGAGGACGGCCACCGCGCCCCCGCGGAGCAGGCGGAGCGGATCGCCGCGGCCCGGGCCGCCGCCGACGCGGCGGGGGTCCCGCTGTACGTCAACGCCCGCGTGGACACGTACCTCTTCGGCCTCGGCGAGAGCGCCACCCGCCTCGACGAGACCCTGGACCGTGCCGCCGCCTACCTCGCCGCCGGCGCCACCGGCGTCTTCGTGCCCGGTGTCACCGACCCCGCCGTCATCGCGGAGCTCGCCAAGGGCGTCGACGCCCCGCTCAACATCCTCGTCGGGCCCGCCGCCCCGTCCGTCGCCGAACTCGGCGCCCTCGGCGTGGCCCGCGTCAGCCTCGGCTCCTGGGTGGCCGAGGCCGCGTACGCCGTGGCCCGCCGCGCCACCGAGGAACTGCTGGCCGGAGGCACGTACGGGGCGCTGGCCGGGGCCCTGCCGTACGGCGAGCTGAACGCCCTGCTCAGGGGCTGAGGGCGCCGCCCTGGAGCCGACGGACGGAGTCCGGCGCAGCGGGCCCGAAGCCCGCGAAGCGCCCCGGCGCCGAGCGGCGCGAGGACCGCGTCGGAAGAAGTGGGCTGAACGCCCTGCTCAAGGGCCGGGAAAACGAGAAGCGTGCATGAGGCAACGACCGTAGGATCCGGCCATGGGCACCTCGACTCCGACAGACGGCAAGGGCACCGGCACGGGTGCGGCCCCCGGCGCGCCGCGGCGCGGGACGACCGGGGCCGTGTGGACGGCCCTCACGCTCGTGTACGTCGTGTGGGGCTCGACCTACCTCGGCATCCGGATCGTCGTGCAGACCATGCCGCCCTTCCTGTCCGCCGGGGCCCGCTTCATCACCGCCGGCCTGGTGCTGGCCGGCATCGTCGCCTGGCGCTACGGGCCGGCCGCGCTCCGGGTCACCGGCGCGCAGGTCCGCTCGGTGGTCGTGGTCGGCCTGCTGCTGATCCTGGGCGGCAACGGCCTGGTGGTACTGGCCGAGACGTCGATCCCGTCCGGGCTGGCCGCGCTGCTGGTGGCGTCGGTGCCGATGTGGGTGGTGGTGCTGCGGGCGGTCACCGGGGACCGGCCGCCGCTGCGCACCCTGGCCGGGGTGCTGCTGGGACTCGCCGGGCTGGCGGTGCTGACCAGCCCGGGGCTCAGCGGGGAGATCCACCTGGGCGGGGTGCTGCTGGTGCTGGCCGCGGCGCTGCTGTGGTCGCTGGGCTCGTTCTCCGCCGGGCGGCTGCCGCTGCCGGAGAACCCGTTCACGGGCTCCGCGTACCAGATGCTCGCGGGCGGGGTCGCCGGGGTGGCCGTGGGGCTGATGCGCGGCGAGCACCACGGCCTGGACCTCGGGTCCTTCTCGACCGCCTCGTGGGTGGCCCTGGCCTACCTGGTGCTGATCGGGTCGGTGGTCGGTTTCACCGCGTACGCGTGGCTGCTCCAGGCGGCGCCGCTGTCGCTGGTGGCCACGTACGCGTACGTCAATCCGGTGGTGGCCGTGGCGCTCGGCGCGCTGGTCCTGTCGGAGCCGCTGACCCCGCCGATCCTGCTGGGCGGTGCGGTCGTGGTGGCGGCGGTGGGCGTGATCGTGAGTACGGAACGCCGGAAGTAGGTGCCGGTCAGCCCTGGGCCGCCCGGTCGTACAGGGCCTTCGCCTTCTCGTCGTACAGCGCGGCCGTGGAGTCCACGTCCGTTTCCCCGCCGCTGAGCACCCCGATCAGCCGTCCCGGCTGCCCCGTGCCGCCGCGGTCGGCGATCCAGGGGCTGCCGCTGGTGCCCGTCCAGAAGCCCGCGCAGCTGATGTAGAGCATGTCGGGGTCGTCGAGGTCGTGGCGGGTCTGGGTGGTGCAGGAGACGGGCTTGTTCTGCGGGTTGTGCTCGGACTCCGGGTAGCCGACGACGGTGACCTCGCGCTCGTACCCGGAGGTCCAGTCGGGGGCGGGGGCCTCCCCCTTCCCGCCGACCGCCTCCTGGACGCTGCGTCCGTCCTCGTCGGGCTCGATGGTGAGGAAGGCGAAGTCGGCGGTGTCCTCGCCCCACTTCGTCCAGCGGTCGTCGACGTGGATCGAGCGGACCTTCCACACGCCGAGGGGCTGGGTGCCCGGGCCCTCCCCGGAGAAGGCCGGCGCGAAGGCGAGCTCGCCGATGGCGAGGCCGTCGTGGGCGACCTCGCCGGGCACTCCGTCCTCGCCCGCCGGGGCGACGCAGTGCGCGGCGGTCGCGACGACGTTGCCCCGGGGGCTGTCGACCACGCTCGCCGTGCACCAGTGCTCCCCGTTGGCCATGAGCACGCCGACGGTGGGGAAGGGGTGCACCGGGCGGTCGCCGGGCGCCTTGAGGAACGCGACGGCGCACACCATCGCGATCCCCGCCGCGGCGGCCGCCGTGGCCCCCTTCACCACCGGGGTCATCGCACGGCGGGGTCGGGTGTCGGTCCCTGCATCACCTTGCTGATCCACTCCAGGGAGCCCTCCCTCATACCGCGTACGTACGACTTCCCGTTGTGCTCACCATCCTGGATCACCTGGAGCCGGGTGTGCACGGGGCCCCTGCCGTACTCGCGCATGAACCGCTCGGCGAGCTCGCGGCCGCTCTCCTTCGTCCCGATCTGGAAGTTGATGTACACGTCCGGCCCGCCCTTCTTGATCAGCTTCTCGGCGAGCTTCTCGGGGTTGTTCTCGTCCATGGCCTGCCGGTTCCCCTTCCACAGCGGGGAGTCGGGGACGATGTCGACGCCGCTGGCGATGACCGCCTTGAAGCGCTCGGGGTACTTCAGGACGTGTTTGAAGGCGCCGAAACCGCCCGAGGAGGAGCCCATGTAGGCCCAGCCGTCGCGGGAGGTGAAGGTGCGGAAGTTGGCCTTCGTGAAATCCGGGACGTCATCGGCCATCCAGGTGCCCATCTTCGGCTGGCCGGGGATGTCCGATCCGTCGAAGTGGTTCTTGGTGTCCGCGTTGATCACGGGCATGACGAGGATGAACGGCAGGCTGGTGCCGGCCTTGGCGCCGTCGATCACGGCCTGCTGGAGGCCGAGGCCGGGGCCGGTGCCCCAGTAGTTCTTGGGGTAGCCGCGGCCGCCGGGCAGGGAGATCAGCACCGGGAAGGCGCTCTTGGCGTACCGGGGCTCGTCGTACTCCTTGGGCACCCACACCCACACGTCGCCGGTGAAGCCGGACTTCGGGCCGGTCAGGGTGGTCATCCCGATCTGCGTGCCGTCGGGCAGCCGGCTGGTGCGCGTGAACTCCGCCTTCGGGCCGGTGGGCATCTGCACCCCCGGGCGGATGTCCTCGGCCGCGGCGGACTCCTGGATCTTCCCGAAGGAGACGGGATCCCCTATGTCCGAGAAGAGGCCCGCCTTGTACGCCGCGCCGCCCCCGGCGGCGAGGGCGAGCGCGAGTCCGCCGGCGATCAGGATCTGGCGCCGTCGCGGGCGCCGGGGGCGACGGCGGCCCTCGGTCGTGGAGCCGCCGTCGCCTTGGTGGTCATACTGCACGGATTCGTTCCCGTTCCTTCTCCGGCGCCCTGGTCGGGCGCGGGTCGGACCGACTGGTCCCCCTTGACACCTGTACAGAGGTGTGAACGACCGTATGGGTTGCCTGGGACCGGGGCGACGTGGCGAGGGCCACGTGGCGGATCCCGGCGCCGGTCAGCCGGTCTCGGGCCTGGGACCCTTCAGCACCTTGCTGACCCACTCCAGCGAGCCTTCCTTCATGCCGCGCACGTAGTGCCAGCCGTTGTGCTCGCCGTCCTGGATGTCGCGGATGGTCGTCTTGACCGGGCCCTTGCCGTACTGCTGCACGAATTTCGTCATCCGGTCCTTGCCGGACTCCTTCGTGCCGATCTGGAAGTTGATGTGGACGTCCGGGCCGCCCGCCGCGATCAGCTTCTCGGCGAGCCTCTCGGGGTTGTTGGCGTCCATCTCCGCCTGGTGGCCCTTCCAGAGCGGGGAGTCGGGGGTGATCTCGCCGCCGCTGGCGATCACGGCCTTGAACTTGTCGGGGTGCTGGAGGAGCGTCTTCATGCCGACGAAGGCGCCGGAGGAGGAGCCCATGAAGGCCCAGCCGTCGCGCGACTTGTACGTGCGGAAGTTGGCGCGGGCGAAGGCCGGGACGTCCTCGGCGAGCCAGGTGCCCATCTTCGGCTGCCCGGGTATGTCGGCGCCGTCGTAGTAGTACTTGTTGTCCGGGTTGAGCACCGGCATGATCACGATGAAGGGCAGGCTGGTACCGGCCTGGACGCCCTCGGCGATGGCCTTCTGGAGGCCGAGGCTGCGGTCGGCCCAGTAGTTGGCCGGGAAGCCGTTGCCGCCGGGGAGTGCGATGAGGACCGGGAAGGCGCTCTTGGCGTACTTCGGGTCGTCGTACTCCTTGGGGGCCCAGACCCAGACGTCGCCCTCGAAGCCCGACTTGGCGCCGGCCAGGCGGGTCTTGGCGATGACCGTTCCGTCGTCGAGCCTGGCGGTCTGCTTGAACTCCGACTTCGGGCCGGACGGCAGCTGCACGTCCGGGTCGCCGGCGGGCGAGGGCGCGGCGGAGGGCTCGGCCCCCTTGCCGCCGCCGGTGGCGTTGCCGGCGTCCGCGGCGGCGGGCTTGCCGGGGTTTCCGGGCCTGCCGAAGCTGACGGCGTCGCCGTTGCCGGAGAACCACTCGTTCGCGTAGGCGGCGTACCCGCCCCCGCCGAGGAGCAGGAGGCAGGCGGCGCCGGCGCCGGCCCACATCACGCGCCGGGACTTCCGCCGGGCCGTGCCCCGCTCGGGCTCGTGGCCGGACGTCTGCTGGTACTGGTGCACGGACTTCGCTCCGAACGGTCGGCACGGCCCCGGACGGGACGGTGCGGCGGACTTCCCCCTGGTTGGGATGTGCGGATCCCGCGGGGAGTTCCACATCCTTGCCGGAACCCGGCCGGAACTTCAGGTTGCGGGGGCCTCACCGCAAGGTGTCGAGCACCTCCGCGCACCGCCCGAGCAGCGCGATGAGCTGCTCGCGCTCCTCCGCCGTGAGGGCGGCGGCGAGGGCGCTCTCGACCCGGACGGCACCGGTGTCGGCCAGCTCCATCGCGGCGCGGCCCTCCGGGGTGAGCCGGGTCTCCAGGACGTTGCGGTGCCACTCGTGCGGGGTGCGTTCGATGAGCCCGCGCTCGTGGAGGTTCTTCAGGACGGTGTTCATGGTGGGCGGTGTGACCCCGCAGAGCCGGGCGAGGGCGGCCGCCGAGATGCCGGGCTTCTCGGCGAGCCAGAGCAGGGCGGCGTACTGCGGAACCGTTACTGCGGCCGGCTTGCAGGCGGCGTTCTTGGCCGCGAGCAGCGCCTGCTCGGCGCGCTTGATGTGTGCGCCGATGCGCTCCTCGGGAGGCATGGAGGTCATTGCCGCATCTTATGACCCTTGCCAAGCATTAGAGCTCTAACTACTCTGCGAACACACTGATCAAGAAGGGTTCACCCATGCAGAAGCTCTCTCATGCCCTCGTCACCGCCGCGGCCGTCGCCCTGACCGCGGCCCTCACCACGGCGGCGGCCCCGGCGCCCGCCCCGGCCCCGGCCGCCTCCACCGCGTCCCCCGTGGGCACGGCGTTCACCCTCCCCGGCTCGAAGGTCTACCCGGAGGGCATAGCCGCCGACCCCCGCACCGGCACCGTCTACGTCGGCTCGTACGCCGACGGCACGGTGTACCGCGCCCGCCCGGGGGCCCGTACGGCCGAGGTCTTCCTCCCCGCCGGCACCGACGGCCGGCACACGGCGAACGGCCTGCGCGTCGACGCCCGGGGCCGGCTGTGGGTCACGGACTCCACGGCGGGGGTGGCGGTGTACGACACGGCGACGGGCGCCCGGCTGGCCCGCTTCGAGGTCCCGGCCGGCGCCCCGCACTTCGTCAACGACCTCACCATCACCCCGGACGGCACCGCCTACCTGACGGACAGCCTCCGCGCGGTGATCTACCGCGTCACCCCCGGGCAGCTGCGGACCGGCTCCGGCACCCTGACCGTGGCCCACGACCTGAGCGGGCACGTCACCCCGCCGCCGCCCGGAGGGATCACCCTCAACGGCATCACCTCGGACCGCGCGGGCCGCTACCTGCTGACGGTCGACATGACCGCGGGCGAACTCCACCGCGTCGACCTGCGCACGGGCGCCCTGAGCCGGGTCGCCCTCAGCGGCGGCGACCTGAAGGCCGCCGACGGCCTCCAGCTCTCCGCCACCGGCACCCTCCGCGCCGTCCACAACGTCACCAACACCCTGACCCGCTGGGAGCTCACCCCGGACGGCACCCGGGCCCGCCTGACCCGCACCCTCACGGACCCGTCCCTCCAGATCCCCACCACCCTGGCCCACACCCCGGGCCGCACCCTGGTGGTCCGCTCCCAGTTCGACAAGGGCGGCCCGATGACGCCCTCCACGGGCACCCCCACCACCTTCTCGGTGGCGGCGGTCCGGGGGTGGTGACCCCTCAGAGCCCCGTCAGGTGCTCCGGGCGGATCGGCGTCCTGTCCAGCTCCAGGCCCGTCGCGGCACGGATCGCCGCGAGGACGGCCGGGGTGGACGACAGGGTCGGGGCCTCTCCGATGCCGCGCACCCCGTACGGAGCCTCGGGGTCGGCCAGTTCGAGGTAGTCGACGGGGATGGCCGGGGTGTCGAGGATCGTCGGGAGCAGGTAGTCCGTGAACGAGGGGTTGCGCACCTTCGCGGTCTTCGGGTCCACGATGATCTCCTCCATCACGGCGACCCCCAGCCCCTGGACGGTGCCGCCCTGGATCTGGCCGACGACGGACAGCGGGTTGAGGGCCTTGCCCACGTCCTGGGCGACGGCCAGCTCGACGACCTTGACCAGGCCGAGTTCCGTGTCCACCTCCACCACCGCCCGGTGCGCGGCGAAGGCGTACTGGACGTGGCCCTTGCCCTGGCCGGTCACCCGGTCGAAGGGCTCGGTGGGGAAGTGCCGGAACTCCGCCTCGACCTCCACGGTCTCGTCGCCCAGGACGTCGACGAGGGTGGCGAGGACCTCCCCGCCGCCGGTGACCACCTTGCCGCCCTCCAGCAGCAGTCCGGCGCCGGCCCACGCCGGGTGCCGCGCGCCGAACCGGCGCCGGCCGATCTCCAGGACCTCCTCGCGGACGAGCTCGCAGCTGTTCTTCACCGAACCGCCGGTCATGTACGTCTGCCGGCCCGCGGAGGTCGAACCGGCCGAGCCCACCCGGGTGTCGGCGGGATGGATGGTGACCTGCTGGACGCCCAGTTCGGTACGGGCGATCTGCGCGTGGATGGTGACACCGCCCTGGCCGACCTCCGCCATGGCGGTGTGCACCATCGCGACGGCCTCGCCGTTGACGACCTCCAGCCGCACCTTGGCGGTCGAGTAGTCGTCGAAGCCCTCGGAGAAGGCGACGTTCTTGATGCCGACCGCGTAGCCGACGCCGCGGACGACGCCCTCGCCGTGCGTGGTGTTCGACAGGCCGCCCGGCAGCGCGCGCAGGTCGGCCGGGCCGCCCGCGGTCTCCCACTGGCGCCGCGGCGGCAGCGGGCGCTCCTTCACCATGCCCAGCAGTTCGGCGACCGGCGCCGGGTGGTGCACGACCTGCCCGGTGGGCATGACCGTGCCCTGCTCCATCGCGTTCAGCTGCCGGAACTCCACCGGGTCCATGCCCAGCTCCGCCGCGAGCTTGTCCATCTGGGCCTCGTACGCGAAACAGGCCTGGACGGCGCCGAAGCCGCGCATCGCGCCGCAGGGCGGGTTGTTGGTGTAGAGGCCGACCGCCTCGATGTCCACGTGGTCGATGACGTACGGCCCGGCCGAGAGGGACGCGGCGTTGCCGACGACCGAGGCCGTGGAGGAGGCGTACGCCCCGCCGTCGAGGACGATCCTGCACTTCATGTGGGTGAGCTTGCCGTCGCGGGTGGCGCCGTGCTCGTACCAGAGCTTCGCCGGGTGCCGGTGCACGTGCCCGAAGAAGGACTCGAAGCGGTTGTAGACCATCTTCACCGGCTTCCCCGTGCGCAGCGCCAGCACGGAGGCGAGGATCTGCATCGAGATGTCCTCGCGGCCGCCGAAGGCGCCGCCGACGCCGGCCATCGTCATGCGGACCTTCTCCTCGGGCAGGCCGAGGACGGGCGCGATCTGCCGCAGGTCCGAGTGCAGCCACTGGGTGGCGACGTAGAGGTCGACGCCGCCGTCCTCCGCGGGCACGGCGAGCCCGGACTCGGGGCCGAGGAAGGCCTGGTCCTGCATGCCGAAGGTGTACTCGCCGGTGACGACGACGTCGGCCCGGCGCGCGGCGGCGGCCGCGTCGCCGCGGACGATCGGCTGGTGGTGGACGATGTTGGGGTGCGGGACGTGGGCGGCGTGATGGTCGTCCCGGTTCTCGTGGACGAGCACGGCGTCCGGGGCGAGCGCCGAGGCCTCGTCGGTGACGAGGGGCAGCTCCCGGTACTCCACCTTGATCTTCGCCGCGGCGCGGCGGGCGGTCTCGGGGTGGTCGGCGGCCACCAGGGCGACCGGCTCGCCGTGGTGGCGGACCTTCCCGTGGGCGAGGACCGGGGTGTCCTGGAACTCCATGCCGTAGTACTTCACCGGCGCCGGCAGGTCGTCGTACGTCATGACCGCGTGGACGCCGTCGACGGTCAGGGCCTCGGAGACGTCGATGGACACGATCTCGGCGTGCGCGACGGTGCTGCGCAGGGTCTGGCCCCACAGCATGTCCTCGTGCCACATGTCCGAGGAGTACGCGAACTCGCCCGTGACCTTCAGGGTGCCGTCCGGGCGGAGCGTCGACTCACCGATGCCGCCCCTGGTGCGCGAGCCCTGGGTGACGTCGGTGGGGATACCGCTGGTGGTGCCGGCCATGATCGGACCGCCTCTCTCTGCGTGACGTGCCGGTGCCGCGACCCCCGTGCGCGGCATCCGGCTCCCGCGTGGCCGAAACCGCTGTCGGCCGCACGCAGAGCAGTAGACACAGGGCCCGGGGGCGCGAGGCAGTCACCGATCCCTCAGAACCGACTCCTCCGCCGCCTGTGGACGACCGTGCGTTCCGCCCGGGGCACCGCTGTGAACTGCGGTGATCCGGCCCCGGGAAGGGACGCGGCGTGAGAGGGTGACGATCATGCGGCTGTGCGAACTCCTCGACACCACCGAGCTGGGGCTGCGTCTGCTCGTCGGCCGGGACATCGGTGAGGGGGTGCTGGATCGGGCCATCCGCTCCGTCCCGACCATCGACCTGGCCGACCCCGGCCGCTTCCTCGGCGGCGGGGAGCTCGTCCTCACCGGGCTGGCCTGGTGGCGGGCCGCCGGGGACGCCGAGGCGTTCGTACGCGTCCTCGCGCGGGCGGGCGTCACGGCCCTGGCGGCCGGGGAGGTCGAGCACCGGCTCGTCCCCCACGACCTCGTACGGGCCTGCCGGCGGCACGGGCTGCCGCTCGTGGCGGTACCGCCGGAGACCTCGTTCGCCGCGATCACCGAGCACGTCCTGCGCCGTCTCCGGCGCCGGGACGTCGGCAGCCTCGCCGCCATGGTCGAACGCCACCGGCGGCTGCTCGCCGACCGGGCGGCCCCGGATTCCGTACTGGAGCTGCTGCGGCACAGCCTCGGGCTCGACGTGCGCGTGCTGTCGGCGACCGGGCGCCAGATCGCCGGCGCCCGTCCCGCACCGCATCCCCGGACGGCGGCGGCGCTGGCCGCCCGCTACCTCGCGGCCCGCCGCGCCGGCGAGGCGGCGCCGTACCGGGCGCCGGTCGGGGAGCGGTTCCACTCCCTCGTGCCGGTCCCGGGCGGCGCCGGGGACGCCGCCGAGCTGGGCGACTGGATGGTCGTGGTGGAGGCCGACGTGTCGGGCTGGACCGCGGCGGGCGGTGAGCTCCTCGGCCGGGTCGCCGAACTGCTCACCGACGCGCGGTCCGCGCACGAGGAGGCGAAGGCGGCCCGCCGCGACCTGGCCCGCCGCTCCGTCGACCTGGTGCGCAGCGGCGTCCCCGCGGAGGAGATCCCGGTGCGGCTGCGCAGCACCGCGCAGGCCGTCATCAGCGGGGTCGGCCACTGGCCGCGCTGCCAGTTCGTGGTCGCCCGGGGCGTGCCCGCGCCGGCGCTGCGCGTCCTGCTGGAGGAGGCGCTGATCCAGGAGGGCGGCCCGGTGGCGGTGTCCGCGGAGGACATCGCCGCCACCGTCGACGGCGACGAGGCCGTGCTCCTCGTACTCGTCCCGGAGGCGGCCCTGGACTGCGGGGCCCTCCAGCGGCGGCTGTCGGCGGCGCTCGGGCGCTGGCTCGGCCCGGCCGAGGGGATCGGCGTCGGCGTCAGCGCCCCGGTGGACGACCCCGGCAACGCCCGCCGGGCCCTGGACGGGGCCCACCAGGCGATGCGGGTCGCCCTGGAGGGACCGGACCGGGTGACCGTACGCGGGCCCGGCGACCTGACCGCGCACATCCTGTCGCTGCTGCCGCTGATCCCGGCCGGGGCCCGCCGGGCGTTCGCGGACCGCCACCTGGGGCCACTGCGGGAGCACGACCGGCGCCACCGGACCGAGCTGGTGGCCACGCTGGAGGCGTTCCTGGACTGCGACGGGTCCTGGACCCGGACCGCGGAGCGGCTCCGGCTGCACGTGAACTCGCTGCGGCACCGGATCACCCGCGTCGAGCAGCTGACGGGCACCGACCTGGCCCGGCTGGAGACCAGGCTGGACTTCCTCGCGGCGCTGCGGGCCGGCTGAGCGGCGGCCCCCGGCGGCCACGGCGCCGCGACGCCGCGGTGCCCCCGGCGGCCGTCAGACGGCGGCCACGCGCAGGACCACCGACAGGGAGCTGACGACCAGCAGGCCGAGCACGACGCGGCGGAACCGCTCGGCGTTCAGGCGGTGGAAGACCTTCTCGCCGGCGAATATCCCGATGAGCAGCGCGGGCACGCCGACGAGGAGCATCTGTCCGACGGTCGCGGTGAGCTGGCCGCTGATGCCGAACCCGGCCAGCGCGGCCAGGCTGGTGCCGGAGAACACGACGCCCAGCGTGGCCCGCTGGACCCTGGGTTCCAGCTTCATGCTCTGGAACGCGGCGACCATGGGCGGCCCGTCGACGCCGGTGGCGGCGAAGGAGGCCCCGGAGAACATCCCCACCGCCATCACCATGGCGAGGCCGCCGCGCAGCGCGATCTTCCGCCACACGATGAACGTGCCCAGCAGGACCACCGCCGTGATGGTGAACAGCAGCACCCGCTCGGAGAGCGTCGCCAGCAGCCACACCCCGAAGGGCACGCCGACCAGCCCGGACAGCAGGGTGGCCGTCATCACCCGGCGGTCGACGTACCGCCAGTCGCGCACGGCGATCCACAGGCTCAGCGGAGCGGCCATGATCCCGGCCACCACCACCGCGCTCGCCGGGTCGATGAGCAGCGCCAGGGGCGGGACGGCCACCAGGGAGAAGCCGAATCCCGCCGTGGTGCGTATGACGGAGGCGGCGGCCAGCACCAGGAAGGCGCCGAGGAGGATCATCATGGGGAACGGGTCTCCAGGTAGTGCGGCGCGGTTCAGACGACGGGGTTGGTGAGCTCGCCGATCCCCTCGACGGAGACGGTGACCCGGTCGCCGGGCCGCAGCGGTCCGACGCCCGCCGGGGTGCCGGTGAGGATCACGTCACCGGGGTGCAGCGTCATGGCGGAACTGATGTGGCTGATCAGCCGGTCGACGGGGTGCACCATACGGGAGCTGTTGCCGTCCTGGCGGATTTCTCCGTTGACGGTGGCCCGTACCGCGAGCGCTCCTGGGTCGAGGTCGGTCTCCACCCAGGGGCCGAGGGGGCAGAACGTGTCCGATCCCTTGGCGCGCCACCACTGCCGGTCGGGTCCCTGGAGGTCGCGGGCGGTGACGTCGTTGGCACAGGTGTAGCCGAGGACGTGGCCGGCGACCTCTTCCGGCTTCAGGTCGCGGCAGGTCTTGCCGATGACGGCGGCGAGCTCGGCCTCGTGGTGGAGCTCGTCGGTGTAGGCGGGCTTGACGATGGCCTCGCCGGGGCCGATGACGGCGCTGCCCGGCATGAGGAAGACGAGCGGCTCCTCGGGGACCTCGTTGCCGAGTTCGGCGGCGTGCTCGGCGTAGTTCCGGCCGATGGCGAGGATCTTCCCGGGGGTGACGGGGGCGAGCAGCCGGACCTCCCGCAGGGGGAAGCGGGGCGCGTCGGCGGGGATGTCCAGGGGGCCGAAGGGGCCGTTGACGAGCGGGACCACCTTGTCGTCGGCGAGGATCCCGTGGCGGATCGTGCCCGCCTTCTCGAACCTTACGATGCGCATGTGCCGCTTCCGTTCTCGTTCTCGTTCGCGTGCTGGGCGGGGGTGTTTCCCGGCAGGGCGCGCAGCAGCAGCTCCGCCAGGTGTTCGGGACGGCGGGAGCCCTCCTGGGAGATCTGCGTCCGGCAGGAGAAGCCGTCGGCGACGACGGCGGTGTCGGGTCCCGCGGCCCGCAGCTTCGGGTAGAGCTCCCGTTCGGCGGCGCCCTGGGAGACGTCCCAGTGGCCGGGCTCGTAGCCGAAGTTGCCGGCCATGCCGCAGCAGCCGGCGGAGACCACGTCGGTGGTGACGCCGAGCCGGTTCAGCACCTCGGTCTCGGGGCCGTGGCCGTGGCCGGCCTCCTGGTGGCAGTGCGGCTGCATCAGGGCGTCCTGGTCGAGCTTCCCGAACGGCCAGGGGCCCTTGTGGTCGGCGACCACCTCGGCGAGGGTGCGGACCTGCTGCGACAGCCTGCGGACCACCGGCGAGTCCGGCAGCAGTTCGGCGGCCTCCTCGCGCAGGGTCTGGGTGCAGGAGGGCTCCAGGCCGATGATGGTCCGGCCGGCTTCCAGGTGCGCGCGCAGGGCCCCCACGGAGCGGCCGAGGACGGCCTTGGCGGCGCCCAGCTGGCCGGTGGAGTGCCAGGTCAGGCCGCAGCAGACCGGGCCGTCGGGCAGGACCACCTCGTACCCGAGGGCTTCGAGGACCCGGGTGGCGGCCTGGGCTCCCCGGGGGTCGAGGAGGTTGCTGAAGGTGTCCGGCCACAGGACGACGGTGCCGGAGCCGCCCGCGGGGACGCGTTCCCCGGCGACGGGGGCGGGGGCGGGGGCGGGCTTGCGGTAGTGGAACCACTGCCTGAAGGTCTGCGAGGGCAGTTCCACCAGCGGCCTGCGCGTCTCCAGTCCGGCCAGGGCGCTCAGCTTGCCGGCGATCGGCGCGCGCCGCGTCAGCCGGTTGAGGGTGCGGGGGGCCACCGACGCCAGCCGGGCCAGCACGGGCAGCCAGCCGAGGGTGTAGTGGGCGCGCGGTCTCAGCCGTCCCGCGTAGTGCTTGTGCAGGAACTCCGACTTGTAGGCGGCCATGTCGACGTTGACCGAGCAGTCGCTCTTGCAGGCCTTGCAGGAGAAGCACAGGTCGAGGGCGTCCCGTACCTCCGTGGAGCGGTAGCCGTCGGTGATGGTCTCGCCGCGCAGCATCTCGCTGAGCACGCGGGCGCGGCCGCGGGTGGAGTGCACCTCGTCGCGGGTGACCTGGTACGAGGGGCACATGTGGCCGGTCTCGTTGCGGCAGGTGCCGACGCCGGTGCAGCGGTGGACGGCGTTGGTGAGCGACCCGCCGTCGGCGCCGAAGCGCTGGACCAGCGGCAGTTCGTTGCGGTTGCGGCCGGGGGCGGGGCGGATGTCGGCGTCGAAGGGGGCGGGGTCGACGATGATGCCGGGGTTGAGCAGGTTGCCCGGGTCCCAGATGTCCTTGAACGCGGCGAAGGCGCCGATGAGTTCGGGCGAGTACGTACGGGCCAGGAGCTCGGAGCGGGCGCGGCCGTCGCCGTGCTCGCCGGAGGCGCAGCCGCCGTGCCGGACGACGAGGTCGCCGGCGGCGGTGATGAACTCCCGGTAGCCGGCGATGCCCTGCTCGGTGCCCAGTTCCCAGTCGATGCGGACGTGGAGGCAGCCCTCGCCGAAGTGGCCGGTGATGGTGCCGGTCCGGCGGTGCTCGGCCATGAGGGCGTGCAGGTCCCGCAGGTAGCCGGAGAGCCGCTCGGGCGGTACGGCGGAGTCCTCCCATCCGGGCCAGGCCTGGCGGCCGTCGGCCATGCGGGTGGCGATGCCGGCGCCGTTGCGGCGGATGGACCAGATGGCGGCCGTCTGTTCGGCGTCGGCCGTGATGAAGCTGGTGGCTTCGGTCTCGCGGGCCAGGCGCCGGGCGTTGGCGATGGCGTCGGCCTCGCTGGTGCCCTCGATCTCGCAGTACAGCCAGGCCTCGCCGCGGGGCAGCAGGCCGATGCCCGGGGCGCGGCCGCCGCGCGAGCGCAGCGCCTCGACCAGGGGGGCGTCCAGGCCCTCGACGGTCAGTGCGCCGGCCTTGGCCAGCAGGGCTCCGCAGTCGGCGGCGGCGTAGACGTCGGGGAAGCCGAGGACGAGCAGGACGCGGGCGGCGGGGAGCGGGGTGAGCCTGATCTTCGCGCCGAGCAGGACGCCGCAGGTGCCCTCGGTGCCCACCAGGGAGCGGGCGACGTGGAAGCCCTTCTCGGGCAGCAGGGCGCCCAGCCCGTACCCGGAGACCTGCCGGCCGAAGCGGCCGAGCTCGGTGCGCAGGGGTGCGAGGTGGTGGTCGCGCAGCTGCTTCAGGCGGCGGTCGATGTCCGCGTCGCCGCTGGTGCCGCGGCCGGCGCGGATCCGGCGGCCGTCGGCGAGCAGCAGGTCGACCTGTTCGGTGATGTCGGCGGTGGTGCCCCAGGCGACGGAGTGGGCGCCGCAGGCGTGGTTGCCGATCATTCCGCCGATGGTGCAGCGGGAGTACGTCGAGGGGTCGGGGCCGACGGTGAGGCCGTGTGCGGCGGCCCGGTCCCGCAGGGTGCCGAGGACGACGCCGGGCTGGACGGTGGCGGTGCCGGCCTCGGGGTCGAGTTCCTCGACGCGGTTCATGTGGCGGGAGAAGTCGAGGATGAGGCCGGTGCCTATGGAGTTGCCGGCGATGGAGGTGCCGCCGCCCCGGCAGGTGATGCCGACGCCGTGTTCGGTGGCGATCCCCACGGCGACGGCAGCCTCTTCCGCGTCCCGGGGCTCCAGTACCGCGGTCGGCATGACCCGGTAGATCGAGGCGTCGGACGTGTAGGCGGTACGGGTCCGCACGTCCGTGCGGGCTGCGGGCAGTCGGGACTGCAGGTGCCTGGTGAAGTCGTTCATGGCGTCTTTCCCGGGTGGGCGGGGCGGGGCGGCGGCGGTCGGGGCGCGGTCGGTCAGCCGCGCGCGGGGGCGTGGAGCGGGAAGTAGTCGATCAGCAGCATGTCGCGGACACCTTGACGGACCCCGGGCGCGGGCTCGATCGCGGAGACTCCGTGGAAGACCCGGCGGTCGTCGATCACGATCGACTCGAACGGGCGGAGCAGGGTGGTGCTGTACGTCGGCCGGCGGTCGCGGTCGTAGAGCTGCGACTCGCCCCCCTCGACATCGACACGGCGCATCAGGACCTGCGCCACGTAGTGGTGGCCGTCCTCGTGCACGCCTTCGGGGGCGGGGAGGCCCTGCGCGTCGCGGGTCGCGGTGATGCGGATCTGGTGCACGCCGATGCCGCTGGTGGCCGGGTCGAACTCGCCGGGCACGCGCTCGGCGAAGAAGCGGATGAGGGTGTGGAGCACGCCGCCCGCGGCCACCTCGGCGGCCAGCGGCGGGAAGTGCCGGTCGACGCCGCCGTGGAGGGAGTTCACCTCGGCTGACTGGTGGAAGGCGCGCGGGGGGTCCTGCACGAGGTCCGGGCCGGAGAAGTGGAACAGGCCGTGACGGCGGCGGCGGTAGTCCGCGCCGTCCTTCATGTAGGCGTCGACCGGAAGGTCCTCCCAGGACTCCAGGAACAGCTTGATCTCGCTCGGTGAATGAATGTCCAGCGCCTGCTTCAGATCCTGATCCGAGAAATACCGGTACGGACTCCCGTCACCGGCGGCCGCGCTCTGTGACCGTATCGCCTCGGTCGTCACCACACACTCCCTTAATTGGATTCTTCGGTGTTGCCCCAGCGAATGGGACGTCACCGATCCTGGCCGGGAGGAACGGGCCGGACAAGGAAGAGACAGGTGCGGGAACCTGCGCCGCAGGAACACGCGGAACAACCGGAATCACACCCTCCGGCCGAATTCACAGAACCGCCATGAAGACGTGACCAAGATCTCCAGTCGTGCTCATGTTGGCCGAGATGTCATCAACTAGCCTGATTGGGAGCCCAAGTTGCCAGCATAGGGGGACGCGCGTGACGCCTACGTTTGGGACACCTCTCGCATCACTTCAATCCCAGGACATTCAGCTCTACAGAGAACTACTCGCGCGGGATTCGTCGCCACCCCAGCCGGCCCAGCCGGAATCCACCGAAGCCGGGGAGCCCTTCGAGGCACGGGAGGATTCCCTGGAAAGGCTGCTCTCGTCAGGCCTCGCCGTCCCGGACGAGGAGAGCACGACCGGCTTCACGCCCGTTAATCCCGAAACGATCGGGAGTTACGTCGTGGCCGAGATCCTGGAAAGCTCCGCCCGGTCGGCGATCAATTTGCTCCGGGTCCGGGAGGAATTAGGCCCGGTGGTCGCCGAATACCGGAACAAACATCTTCGGAACACCTACGGCTACGTGACGCACACCGACTTCCCGAACATCAACGCCGCCATCCGCCTGGCGGCCCGGGAATGCAGTTTCGAGGTGCTCACCTCCCAGCCGGGCGGCGCCAGGTCCGAAGCCGTCCTCTGCGACGCGCTGCCGTCCACGCTGGAGATGCTGGACCGCGGGGTGCGGATGAAGACCATCTACCAGCACAACGCGCGGTCCAGCGCGGCCACGCGCACTTTCGTCCACACCGTCCAGCAGCGCGGCGCCGAAGTGGCCACGCTCAACGAGAACTTCGACCGGCTGATCATCTTCGACCGGACGGTGGCGTTCATCCCCGCCGACGGCGACCGCCGGGTGGCGGCGGAGATCCGCGCCCCGGCCGTGGTCTCGTTCCTCGTGGCCCTCTTCGAACGCTCGTGGATCAGGGCGGTCCCCTTCACCCCGCCCGGCCGCAACCGGGCCACGGCCCGCATCACCGACGACCTGGAACTGGCCATCATGCGGCACATCGTCGCCGGCGACACCGACGCCGTGACGGCCTCACGGCTCGGCATCAGCGTGCGCCGCTGCCAGGAGTACGTGGCGCGGATGTCCGCCAGACTGGGCAGCCGCAGCCGCGCCCAACTCGGCTACCTGATCGCCAAGTCGGCCCTCCTCGACGACACCCCGGACGAACCGGAGACCTCCTGCCCCTAATCCCACCCGATGTCGCCGACGGCTCCGGGCAGGGCGGCCGGGACCGCGGCGGCAAGGGGTACCAGGGGCGAGCGGCGCATGGTGCCTCTCCTCAGGGACGTCGACGGGGCGGACCACCACACCGGACAACCGGCGCTCCTTCCATGCTCCCGCTCCGGCGGTCCCCGTTTCAACGACCCCAGGGGGTGGTGAACCCGCACTGCGGAAAGCCGCACCCGTCATCCACGTCTACGAGCTCGACGAACCCACCGCCTCCTACGCGCCCGCCGGCATCTTCCGTGGCACCCTCCAGCGCCCGGTGCCCTTCCCGGTCAGCCTGCCCCCCGAAGCGGCTGAGCGGTCGGCACCAGGTCAGCACGGGATTCACTGCAAAGCACAAGAAGATCCGGAAGCGCCAAGACTACGCATCGACGCCCGCCTCGGATGCAGACCGCGCAGAACTCCGACGCTGTAATAGTTTCTGTACTAGACTTGCGACCATGAAGTCACCTCGCCCCGGCGGCACGGAGAACATCTCCGTCTCGATGCCCTCGGAACTCCTCGGCGCTCTGCGCACGCGTACCGGCAAGCGTGGCGTGTCCGCATATGTGACGGCAGCGGTCCGGCACCAGCTCGCGATGGACGGCCTCGCCGAGATCGTGGCCGCCTACGAAGCCGAGCACGAGCCGCTGAGCGAGGCCGAAGTCCAGGCCGCGCAGAGCGAGCTGTTCGGTGACGCGCCGGCGCCGTACGCGTCGAACGACAGCGCCGCATGAGGGAGCCCGCGGCCAGGTCCCTGGTGCTCGACTCCCAGGCGCTGTCCCTGCTGCTGCGCAACGATCGCCAGATGATCACCCGGATCGAGGCCGCTCGGCGCGTGGGCGTACCCGTCCTCGTGTCAGCCCTGACGGTGGTGGAAGTCGTCTACGGGAAGACGGATACCGCCCGGCTGCGCTGGCTGCTCTCCCGCCTTCAGGTCCAGGACGTCACCCAGGCCGACAGCCTCGCGGCGGTGCAGCTGCTGAGCGACGCCGGCGGCCTGCACGGCCACAAGTACGCCATTGACGCCCTCGTCGCCGCGATGGCGCTCCGCTCCCCGGCACCCGTCCTCGTGCTGACCTCGGATCACGACGACTGGTCGAAACTGTGCGGCGATCGCGTACAGATCAAGGACGTCTGACCTCGGCGTCCACTCAGATGGAATCCACCTGCTGACCGACTGCTGCTTCGTAGAAGGCATCCGCAAGGGCAACGATGATCGCGTTGATGGCCGGCCCGTCGGTGAAGAAGTAGTCAGCCATCGTGTTGTGGGCGTCCTGGTTGTCTGCGACTGCCTCCGTAACGGCGGCTTGGAAGTCCTGTGACTCCAGGAACTGCTTCTTGGAGTTCACCCTGGTTTGCCGGACCAGGTTCGGGTCGGCCAGCAGCCGCTGCACGAGGCCCTGTACGAACTCCCCGATCTGGGAGGCTGCGAACGTTTCGGCGCCGAAGAGGTCGTTCATCTGGTCTATGACGACCTGAAGCGCAACGTACTTCGGATCCTTCTTCGCCCCCGTGCCGGCTGCGCTGATGCCCTTCAGCTGCCCGTCGCCCATGAGCGAGATGTCGACCGGGATCGCCTTGTTGTGCTTGACCCCGACCAGCACCACGTCGGAAAGGTCCACGTCGGCTGCCCATGCAGACTCGGCGATGACCTTCTCCAACAGGCGCAGGAAGATCGAGAGCATCTCCATGTAGGGGTCGCCGTAGTCGACGATCTGGGACATGAAGTCGTAGAGCCGTACGTAGGTGGAGACGTCCTTGCGGAACAGGTCGAGCTCCTGGAGCCTGACCTTGTCTTCCTCCTCGATCGCTCGCGCGTAGCGGCGCCGGAAGTCGTGCTGCGCCGGGCTGATCGCCGCCGAGAGAGCGTTGTTGCCCTTCCGTGTCACCCACAGTTCGGCGACCTTGCGGACGTCGTCCTCGGTGTAGATCCCGGCCTGGGCGAGCTTGTTGGCAAGGTGGACGACAACATACGGGTCAGTCTCGGTCTCCAGAGTCGCGTTCTTGAAGTACGGCTCGAAGGCCGCCTTGATGTCCTCGGGCTTGTTGGCGAAGTCGATGACGAACGTTTTGCGCTTCTGCTCCCCACCGGCGGTGCGGTGGGTGCGGTTGAGGCGCGAGAGCGTCTGCACCGCGGTGACCCCCGACAGTTTCTTGTCGATGTACATCGCCGACAGCAGGGGCTGGTCGAAGCCTGTCTGGAACTTGTTGGCCACCAGCATGATCTTGTATGTGTCGCCCTTGAACGCGGCCGCCAGGTCAGCCCCGGCGCCGGGATTCATGTTGGCCTCGGTAAATTCGTCGTCCTTCGACGGCTGCGGGCCCCAGTCGCTGTGCCAGGTCTCGTCCTCGGGCATCGTCACCCCGCCCGAGAAGGCGACCAGGGTGCGGTAGTTGTACGAGGCGTCCTCGGCGCGGCGCTTGGCGATGTAGGTGTCTATCGCCAGCTTGTACTTCACCGCGGACTTGCGTGAATCAGTCACCACCATGGCCTTCGCCTTGCCTTCGAGGAGGTAGGCGACGTTGGCGTGGAAGTGCTCGACGATGATCTGCACTTTCTGGCTGACGTTCGTCGGGTGGAGCTGAACCCACCTCATCAGCCCCTTGCGGGCGGCGGCCTCCTCGACCTCTCTTCCATCACTGGTCCCGGCCTTGCCGGCGATCTTCAGCGCAGTGTCGTAGGACTGATAGCCCTTGAGGACGTCGAGGATGTAGCCCTCCTCGATCGCCTGCTTCATCGAGTACAGGTGGAACTCGCGCGGCTTACCGTCGGGGCCCTTGCGGCCGAACAGCTCGAGGGTCTTGTTCTTCGGCGTCGCGGTGAACGCGAAGTACGAGATGTTCTCCGATTCGGCCCGCTCGGTCATCTCCGAGGCCAGCACCGACTCCACATCGACATCCCCGCCCTCCTCGATCTCCTTGAGCTCCTCGGCTGTCAGTACCTGCTTCAGCTTCGAGGAGATCTGCCCCGACTGAGATGAGTGCGCCTCATCAGCGATCACGGCGAATCGCTTGCCCTTCAGGCTGGCCTCGGTCCGGATCTCTTCCAGCGCGTGCGGGAAGGTCTGCACTGTCACCGCGATGATGAGCTCGCCACTCTTCAACGCCTGCGCCAGCAGACCCGACTTCGACTTCGCGCCGGCCTTGCGGACGTCCTCGGGGCTGATCGTCGCGACGATCTTCTTGTTCCCGTCGATCTGCCGGATCGCGTCCTGCAGCTGGGAGTCGAGCACGGTACGGTCCACGACCACGATGACGGAGTCGAAGACCTTCTTGTCTTCGGCATCATGCAGTCGAGCCAGCCCGTGGGCGGTCCAGGCGATGGTGTTCGTCTTTCCTGACCCGGCCGAGTGCTCGATCAAGTACCGGTGCCCGACACCCTCCTCCCTCACTGCAGCGACGATGCTCGTGACGGCTTCCCACTGATGGAAGCGCGGGAAGAGCATGCTCGTACGCCGCACCGAGGTGCCGGTGGTGACGTCCCACTCCTCCTTGGTCTGCACGATCATCAGCCGCCCGATGACGTTCAGCCAAGCGTGCTTCTCCCAGACGCGCTCCCACAGGTACGCCGTCGCCGACCTGTCGCCCGCGCCAGGCGGGTTGCCGGCACCACTGTCGAAACCGACGTTGAACGGAAGGAAGTGGGTCTTGTCCCCCTCCAGCTTCGTGGTCATGGCCGCCAGACCGTTGGAGACCGCGAAGTGCACCAGCGCCCGGTGACCGAACGACAGCAGCGGCTCCGGGCGCCCGTTCGTCAACGGATTGCGGTGCTGCTTGTACTGGTTGATCGCCTCGTCCAGCGACTGGGTGAAGTCGGTCTTCAGCTCCACCGTGGCCACCGGGAGCCCGTTGACGAAGAACACCAGGTCGATGGTGCGCTGATCAGCGGTCGAGAAGTGCACCTGCCGCACCACCCGCACCCGCATCGCCTCGTAATGCGACACGGTGGTCGCGTTGAGCGAGGTATCGGGGCGGAACTGCGCCATTTTCAAGCGGCCGCCACCGATGTACTGAACCCCGTTGCGCAGGATGTTCAGCGTCCCGCCGCCGTGCTCAAGCGGCTTGTCCAACGCTGCGGCCAGCACGTCAAGGAACTTCGCCTGCGCCCCCGCCGCCTTCAGCGCCTTCTCGTACGCCGTCTTCTGCGTCGCCTCCAGCCAGGCGAACAGATCCGCCGGGAACAGCGCCCGCTCGCGGTCGTACTCACCACCATCGCGGTCGTTCACCGAGTACAGCCAGCCGCGCGCCTCGAGGTACGCGCAAATCTCCTTCTCGAAGACCGCCTCGTTGTGGTCGGCCATTACGCCGCCTCTCGTACGTCGATCTGTCCTGTCACGGCCGCCGTGATCAGTGCCGATCGGCGTTCCTTTGAGAGTTCGATGAACCGTGCGGCCTCCTCGATGAGCATGTCGATTTTCGAGGTCTCCTCGTCCAGGCATTCGACGATGCGGCGCTGCTCGTCGAGCGGTGGAAGTGGGATGCGGAAGGCTTTCAGATCTCCCATGCCGATGGTTCGGATGGTTGATCCGTTCTGGAACGAGTCGAAGAAGGGTTGCATCGCATCTTCAAACAAGACCCAGAGGTACTCGGGGTCCAGATCTGGTCCGCACACCCATGCCGCGAAGTGTTGCGACGTCGCCATCGGAACGCCCATGATCGCCGCACGACCCACAGTCGCGTCTCGCGAGAGGACGACAGTCCGTGACGGGAGAAGGCGGGCGGAGCTGTTGGCAATCCCGGCATCACTGATGCGCTGAGCCGTTTCGTGCAGGTACTTGACGCCCCGCATCATCCCAACATCGTGGAGGCTTACCCACGGGATATAACAGTCCTGCCACCAGTCGTCGCGCGAGCGGCTCGGTGTATGTCCGCTTTCAAGTTCAGCGACTGAGGTGAGCGGGACAACGCGCCAGTGTGCTGGCAGTTTCTTTGCCCAGGGAAGAGGGCTCTCGACTTCTTCGGTCTGAGCCGTGCCATGCAAGGCGACGCTGACACGGAGCGCAAACCGCCGCTCGCGGAGCATCTCGATTAGTCGCTGCTGCTCCTCGATGAGCGTGTCGATGCAGGCCGTCTCGCGGTCAAGGTAGTCGGCGATGGCGCGCTGCTCCTCGGCCGGTGGCAGGATGACCGGCAAACGAGCAATATCCGAGAACTTCAACGACTGGCGGACACCCCCGCCCAGACCGTAGAAGACCTTGGTGAGGTCGTACGACCTCATTAGGTGCTCGGCGTAACGCGCGTCGATTCCGGATGGCCTCGCCGAGACGTATGCGGACGTGATGATCCCGCGCTCAGTAACGCGGGCCGATCGCAAGCTGCGCTGGTCGTTCTGAAGGTCAGTGAAGCGAAAGACCAGATGGTTCGGCTCGACGATCTGGTAAGTCTCGAAGGACTCAGGCAGTAGGCCACCGACGGCGTCGATGTTTTTTCGGATGATGCGTCCGAAACTGAGGGAAAGAAGATTACTTTCGGTCAGACCGACGTTCTTGACCTTCGACTCGTGGAGTACAGACATCAGCGGCACTGTGTCCCATCCCTCTGGGACGAGGCCAACCCAGGGGACACCACTGTCCCGATACTCGGCGTACGACATGATCACCCCTCGACCTCGCGCAGCAACTCGAGAATCTTGGCGACCTGCTTCTCCAGGTCGGCGTCGATCTCGGCGAGCGGGCGGGGAGGAACATACTTGTAGAAGTGGCGAGTAAAGGGGATCTCGTAGCCGGTCTTGGTCTTGGCCCAGTCGAGCCAGGCGTCAGGAACGTACGGCTTCACCTCCGCTTCGAAGTACGTCTGGATGACTTCCCGCTCTCCTGCCGCACCAGCGGTTGAGCCACCATAGGTAAACGGAACGTTCTCGGTATCACGCTTTTTCGAGTCGGGCTTCGGGTTGCCCTTGCGGTCAACGACAGAGTTCCCGTCCTCGTCCAGCAGGGGGCGCTCGACGGTGACCGTCCAGTAGCCGAACTCGTCGTTGCGCAGCACCTTGGAGAGCTCAGGATCGGCGTCCTCGAAGTCGGCGTACAGCCGCACGACCTTGGCGCGGTCGGCGTCCCTGATCTCGCGTCCCTTGGCACCGAGGTTCTTGCGCATCTTGGTCCAGAACGACGTGCCGTCGATCAGCTGCACCTTGCCCCGGCGGTCCGGGTGCTTGGTGTTGTCCAGGATCCAGATGTACGTGGCAATGCCGGTGTTGAAGAACATGTTGGTCGGCAGGGCGACGATCGCCTCGACGAGGTCGTTCTCCAGTAGCCACCGGCGGATGTTGGAAGGGCCGGATTCGGCTCCGCCATTGAAGAGCGGCGAGCCGTTCATGACGATGCCGACGCGACCGCCGCCATCCTCGGGAGCGCGCATCTTGTGGGCCAAGTGGAGGAGGAAGAGCATCTGCCCGTCAGAGGTCGCGGGGAGGCCCGGTGCGAAGCGGCCGTAGGGGCCGGCGGAGTCGCGCTCCTCCTTGACCGCCTTGGCGTACTGCTTCCAGTCCACGCCGTAGGGCGGGTTGGACATGCAGTAGTCGAACTGGCGGCCCTTGAAGGCGTCGTCGGTCAGCGTATTGCCGAAGGCGATGTTGGTCGCGTCGTGGCCCTTGGCGAGCAGGTCGGACTTGCAGATGGCATATGACTGCGGATTGTACTCCTGGCCGTACAGGCCCAACTTCGCGCCCGGGTTCTCGGCGAGCAGGTGCTCCTCTGCCAGGGAGAGCATGCCGCCGGTGCCGGCGGTGGGGTCGTACAGCGATCGGATGATGCCGCCCTCGGTGAGGTCGACGTCCTTCTCCGCAAAGAGCAGGTCGACCAGCAGCCGGATCGCGTCTCGCGGCGTGTAGTGGTCGCCGGAGGTCTCGTTCGCCGCCTCGTTGAACTTGCGGATGATGTATTCGAAGGCGTCGCCCATGTCGGAGTTCGACACCAGATCTGGGTGGAGGTCGACCTTGCCGAATGACTTGACGATCTCGCGCAGGAGCCCGGCCTTCTCCAGGGCCAGGATCTCCTTCTTGAAGTCGAAGTACTCGAACACGTCCACGTCGGCGGAGAACCGGTCGATGTAGTCGGCCAGGTTGTCCGCCAGCCCGTCCGCGTCGGGCAGCAAGGTCGCGAACGAGTAATTGGAGGTGTTGTAGAAGGTCCGTCCTGTGGCCTTCTTGACCTCGACCTTGAGCCGGTTCGGGTTCTCGTGCTTCGCAGCCAGCTCCCGTACCACCGCGCGGTCCGGCGCAAGTACGCAGTCGAGCCGTCGCAGGATCGTGAACGGGAGGACCACTGTCCCGTACTGGTTGGGGCGATAAGGGCCGCGAAGTTGGTCAGCGATAGACCAGATGAAGCTACCGAGCGCGCTCACAAGTTCCTCACGAGAATCGTCTAGCAGTGCCGATCACTTTGCCAGAGCCAGCAGTCGCCGTCCCACGGTTCAGCCACTCACCAGAGCAGAACCCAGCACCAGCACCACATCCCCGTCCCAGCACAATCCCAGCACGGTACGGATGACCAGGGATGACGACAGGTGACGAGGGGTCAGCCATCCCAGCACCATCCCGGCACGGGAAAGACCAAGGGCCCGACCCCGAAGGGTCGGGCCCCCTCTGACCTGCGTGTTTGCCAGATCAGCGACGTGGTGATGTGTCAGCCGCTACACGTTGAAGCGGAACTCCACCACGTCGCCGTCCTGCATGACGTAGTCCTTGCCCTCCATGCGGGCCTTGCCCTTCGCGCGGGCCTCGGTGACCGAGCCGCACTCGACCAGGTCCGCGAAGGAGATGACCTCGGCCTTGATGAAGCCGCGCTGGAAGTCGGTGTGGATGACGCCCGCCGCCTCGGGGGCGGTGGCGCCCTGCTTGATCGTCCAGGCGCGGGTTTCCTTCGGGCCTGCCGTCAGGTAGGTCTGGAGGCCCAGCGTGGCGAAGCCGACGCGGCCCAGGGTGGCGAGGCCGGGCTCCTCCTGGCCGACCGACTGGAGGAGTTCGAGGGCCTCGTCGTCGTCCAGCTCCGCGAGGTCCGCCTCCAGCTTCGCGTTCAGGAAGATCGCCTCGGCCGGGGCGACCAGGGCGGACTGCTCCGCCTTGAAGGCCTCGTCCGCCAGCTCGTCCTCGTCGACGTTGAAGACGTACAGGAACGGCTTCGTGGTCAGCAGGTGCAGCTCGTGGAGGAGGTCGCCCTGCTCCGTGCCCTTGGTGATGCCCTTGGAGAAGAGGGTGTCGCCGGCCTCGAGGATCTTCTTGGCCTCGACGACCGCCGCGAGGACCGCGACCTTGTCCTTCTGGAGGCGGGATTCCTTCGTCAGGCGCGGCTCCGCCTTCTCGATGGACTGGAGGTCGGCGAGGATCAGCTCGGTGTTGATCGTCTCGATGTCGTCCTTGGGCGAGACCTTGCCGTCGACGTGGACGACGTTCTCGTCCTTGAAGGCGCGGATGACCTGGCAGATCGCGTCCGACTCGCGGATGTTCGCGAGGAACTTGTTGCCCAGGCCCTCGCCCTCGGAGGCGCCGCGCACGATGCCCGCGATGTCGACGAAGTCCACCGTCGCCGGGAGGATCTTCTGCGAGCCGAAGATGCCCGCCAGGACGTCCAGACGCGGGTCGGGCACGCCGACGACGCCGACGTTCGGCTCGATGGTGGCGAACGGGTAGTTGGCCGCCAGTACGTCGTTCTTGGTCAGGGCGTTGAACAGGGTCGACTTGCCGACATTCGGCAGGCCGACGATTCCGATCGTGAGCGACACGTTGGCGACTTCCCGTAGCTGGAGGGGGCGGCGGCCCGGAGGTGGGCCACCGGACAGTTTACTTTCCGATGAGCGGCACTGGTTGTACGCGTGTCCGGGGCGGGATCCGGGGGCCCTCCCGCCTAAGTTTGGTGGGGTGGAGCAATACAGGATGCGTTCGGTACGTCACCCGCAGGCGCCCGCCCCGCGGCGGCGGCCCGCCGTGCCCCGGCGGATGCCCCGGCCCCTGCTGACGGGGCTCGGCGGCGGGCTGTTCGCCTGCCTGGCGATGCTGCTGGTGGCGGGGATCTGCCGGCTGCTGTTCGGATCCTCGCTCTTCGCGTACGGGCTGCTCTTCCTCCCCGTCGCCGCCGCGATCGGCGTGTGGGTGCGCCCCGCGGACCTGATCACCGCCCCGATCTCGGCCCCGATCGCCTTCGCCGCCGGAGTGTGGCCCGTGTCGGGCGGCTCCGGCGGCTTCGGCGGGGAGCTGATGGGGGTGGTGTCCGCGCTGTCCCTGCACGCCGGGTGGCTGTACGCGGGCACGCTGGCCGCCGGCCTGATCGCGCTGGTACGCCGGGCCGCGCTGAGCGGGCGCAAGCGCGCCGCCCGCCGCCAGCGCCGGGCCGCCTACTGAGCGGCCCCGTCCCCGTCTACTGAGCGGCCCCGTCGCGGGCGGCCATCGCCGCGCCGACGATCCCCGCGTTGTTCTGGAGCTTCGCCGGGACGATCTCCGCCCGGATCCCCTTGATCAGCGGCAGGAACTTCTCGGGCTTGCGGCTGACGCCGCCGCCGAGGATGAACAGGTCCGGGGAGAAGAGCATCTCCACGTGGGCCAGGTACTTCTGCACCCGGTGCGCCCAGCGCTCCCAGGTGAGGTCGCCGTCCTCCTTGGCCTTGACCGAGGCCCGGGTCTCCGCGTCGTGGCCCTTGAGCTCCAGGTGGCCCAGCTCGGTGTTCGGGACGAGCCTGCCGTCCAGGAACAGCGCGCTGCCGATGCCCGTACCCAGGGTGAGGAGGAGCACCGTGCCCCGCACCCCGCGCCCCGCCCCGTAGGTCATCTCGGCGATGCCCGCCGCGTCCGCGTCGTTGAGGACGGTGACCTGCCTGCCGCCCAGCCGGGCCGAGAGCAGGGACGCCGCGTCGGCCCCGACCCAGCCCTTGTCCATGTTGGCGGCCGTCCGGGTGACGCCCCCCGTGACCACGCCCGGGAAGGTGACCCCGACCGGGCCGTCCCAGGAGAAGGCCCCGACCACCTCCGCGACACAGCCGGCCACCCCGTCGGGGGTGGCCGGCTGTGGGGTGAGTACCTTGTGGCGCTCCTGCGCCAGCTCACCGCGTGCCAGGTCCACGGGAGCGCCCTTGATGCCGGAACCGCCGATGTCCACACCGAAGATCTGCATGGACATACGGTACGAAAGGACTTACTTCTCGGCGACCAGTTCCGCGGCCTCGGCGCGCAGGTCGCGGCGCAGCTCCTTGGGCAGGGAGAAGGTGATGTGCTCCTCCGCTGTCTTGACGATCTCCACGTCCGCGTAGCCGCGCTGGGCGAGCCACTCCAGGACCTCTTCGACCAGCACCTCCGGCACCGAGGCGCCCGAGGTCAGGCCGACGGTGGTGACCCCGTCCAGCCACGCCTCGTCGATCTCGTCGGCGAAGTCGACCAGGTGGGCGGCCTTGGCGCCGGCGTCCAGGGCGACCTCGACGAGGCGGATCGAGTTCGAGGAGTTCTTGGAGCCGACGACGATGACCAGGTCGGAGTCGGCGCCCATCACCTTGACGGCGGCCTGCCGGTTCGAGGTGGCGTAGCAGATGTCGTCGCTGGGCGGGGAGACGAGCAGCGGGAACTTCGTCTTCAGCGCGTCGACGGTCTCCATGGTCTCGTCGACCGAGAGGGTCGTCTGGGAGAGCCAGACGACCTTGGACTCGTCGCGGACCTCGACCTTGGCCACGTCGTCCGGGCCGTCGACGATGGTGATGTGGTCCGGGGCCTCGCCGGAGGTGCCGATGACCTCCTCGTGGCCTTCGTGGCCGATGAGGAGGATGTCGAAGTCCTCGTTGGCGTAGCGGATGGCCTCCTTGTGGACCTTGGTGACCAGCGGGCAGGTCGCGTCGATCGTCGCGAGCTTCCCGCGCGCCGCCTCGTCGTGGACCACCGGCGCCACGCCGTGGGCGGAGAACATGACGATGTTGCCCGGCGGGACCTCCTCCGTCTTCTCGACGAAGACGGCGCCCTTCTTCTGCAGCGTCTGGACGACGTACTTGTTGTGCACGATCTCGTGACGGACGTAGACCGGAGCACCGTACTGCTCGAGGGCCTTCTCGACAGCGATCACGGCACGGTCCACGCCCGCGCAGTAACCGCGCGGGGCGGCGAGCAGGACGCGGCGGGAGGCGGGAGCAGGGGCGGGAGCAGTCATACGCTCCATCGTACGGGGGTCTCCAGCAGGCCGGACGTCGCCCGTTCGGCACAGACTTGGCCGAACGTCCGTACCCACCGTCACCCGGAGGACCGATGGCATCCGCTACGGATTCCAGCACGGCCGCGCCGGCGGCGCTGAGGCGGAGTCTGGGCTTCCGGGACCTGGTGGTCTACGGCCTGCTCTTCATCGCGCCCATGGCCCCGGTGGGGGTCTTCGGCACCCTGGACGCGAAGTCGCACGGGGCGGTCGCCCTCGTGTACGTGGCCGCGACCGTGGCGATGGCCTTCACGGCCTTCTCGTACGCCCAGATGGTGCGGGTGGCCCCGCAGGCCGGCTCGGTGTTCACGTACGCCCGCAAGGGGCTCGGCGAGGGGGCGGGGCTGATCGCCGGGTGGATGGCGATGCTCGACTACCTGCTGATCCCGGCGGTGGCGTACCTGTTCTCGGGGATCGCGATGAACGCGCTGGTCCCGGAGGTGTCCCGGTGGGTGTGGACGGCCCTGGCGGTGGTGGTCACCACCGCGCTGAACCTGTGGGGCGTACGGGCGGCCGCGCGGGTGGGCTTCGCGGTGCTGGCGATGGAGCTCGTGGTGCTGCTGGTGTTCCTGGTGGCGGCGGTGACGGTGCTGGTCCAGGACGGGCCCCGGCGCGGCTGGCTGTCCCCGCTGACCGGGGACGGGCCGGGGGGCCTCCCGGCGGCGGCCGTGCTGGGGGCGGTGTCCGTGGCCGTCCTGTCGTACCTGGGCTTCGACGCCATCGCCTCCTTCGCCGAGGAGGTCACCGGGGGCAGTGCCCGGGTGGCCCGGGCGGTGCTGTTCTGCCTGGCGCTGACCGGGGTGCTGTTCGTGGCGCAGACGTACCTGGCGGCGCTGCTCACCCCGGTGTCCTCGGCGGAGCTGGCGGCGGATCCCGCACGACAGGGGCCGGCCTTCTACGACGCGGTCGAGGCCTCGGTCGGGGCCTGGCTGCACGACCTGGTGGCGCTGAGCAAGGCGGTCGGGGCGGCCTTCGCCGCGCTGGCCGGGCAGGCGGCGGCGGGGCGGCTGCTGTTCGCGATGGCCCGGGAGCGGCGGCTGCCGGGCGCGCTGGCGCGCACCTCGGACGGCACCCCGAGGGCGGCGCTGCTGGTGGCGGCCTCGGTGACGCTGGTGGCGGCGGTGTGGGCGGCCCGGCGCGACGACGGCCTGGACCACCTGGTCTCCGTGGTGGACGTCGGGGCCCTGGTGGCGTTCACCCTGCTGCACGCCTCGGTGGTGGGGTGGTTCGTGGTCCGGCGGCGGGAGGGGGCCCCGGTGTGGTGGAAGCACCTGGTGGTGCCGGTGCTGGGGGCGGCGGTCACGGTGGCGGTGATCGTGGAGGCCTCCTGGACGGCGCAGCTGGTGGGGGCGGTGTGGCTGCTGGCGGGCCTGGCGGTGCTCCTCGTACAGCGCGGGCGGGGGCGTCGCCCCCTTCGGGACGGGGCCGCCGGCGAGTGAGCCGGAGGGGCGCGCGGCTGCCGGAGGGGAGGGCGCGGAGGCCCGTGTGGGCGAGCGGGCCGGGCACGGCCGGCCGCCGGCGGTGGCTCCGGCGCCCCGGATACGGACCGAGCCGACGAAAGAAGGTGTCAGCGGCGCCGGTTAGCCTGCCTCCATGGGTCTGAATACGTCGGCCGAAGCGCCGCTCCCGGTCGCGCAGGTGTCCCGGCTCATCGGGGGCTGGATCGACCGGCTGGGCCAGGTGTGGGTGGAGGGGCAGATCACGCAGCTGTCCCGGCGTCCGGGGGCCGGGGTGGTGTTCCTGACCCTGCGCGACCCGTCGCACGACGTCTCCGTCAGCGTGACCTGCTTCCGCCAGGTGTGGGAGGAGGTCGCGGACGTGGTCTCCGAAGGCGCGCGGGTCGTCGTACTGGCCAAGCCGGAGTGGTACGCCCCGCGCGGGCAGCTGTCCCTGCGGGTGACCGAGATCCGCCCGGTCGGCATCGGGGAGCTGCTGGCGCGCCTGGAGCGGCTGAAGCGGTCGCTGGCCGCCGAGGGGCTCTTCGCGCTGGACCGCAAGAAGCCGCTGCCGTTCCTGCCGCAGCTGATCGGCCTGGTGGTGGGGCGGGCCTCGGCGGCCGAGCGGGACGTGCTGGAGAACGCCCGGCGCCGCTGGCCGGCGGTGCGCTTCGAGGTGCGCAACGTGGCCGTGCAGGGGGTGCACGCGGTGCCGCAGGTGGTGCGGGCGGTCCAGGAGCTGGACGCGCGGCCGGACGTGGACGTGATCATCGTGGCGCGGGGCGGCGGCAGCGTGGAGGACCTGCTGCCGTTCTCGGACGAGGAGGTCGTACGGGCGGTCGCGGCGGCCCGTACCCCGGTGGTCTCGGCGATCGGGCACGAGCCGGACTCCCCGCTGCTGGACCTGGTCGCGGACCTGCGGGCCTCCACGCCCACGGACGCGGCCAAGAAGGTGGTCCCGGACGTCGGGGAGGAGCTGGACCGGGTGCGCCAGCTCCAGGGCCGGGGGCTGCGCGCGCTGCGCGGGCTGCTCGACCGGGAGGAGCGGGGCCTGGCGCACGCGCTGGCGCGGCCGGTGTTCGTGCACCCGCAGCGGATGGTGGAGACCCGGGAGGCGGAGCTGGAGGCGCTGCTGGCACGCAGCCGGCGCACGCTCGGGCACCTGCTGGACCGGGCCGACTCGGAGCTGGAGCACACCCTGGCCCGGGTGGTCGCGCTGTCTCCGGCGGCCACCCTGGAGCGCGGGTACGCGGTGCTCCAGCGGGCGGACGGGCACGTGGTGCGGGCGGCCGGGGAGGTCGTGCCGGGCGAGGTGCTGCGCGCCCGGGTGGCGGTGGGCGGGTTCACGGTGTCGGTCGCGGAGGTCCCGGCGGAGGTCCCGGCGGAAACCGGGGCGGAAACCACGGCGGAGGTCCCGGCGGAAACCCCGGCGGGCACCACGCCGGAGGCCCCGGCAGGGACGGCCGCGGAGACCGGCTCGACCACCGCTCGTGCCCCCCTCGAGAACTGACACGAACCACCCGAAACTACATGCATCACACACCTACGATGGGACACAGGGAATGACCGACACCGATACGGCGCTGGGGTACGAGCAGGCACGCGACGAGCTCGTCGAGGTCGTCCGCAAGCTGGAGGCCGGCGGCACCTCCCTGGAGGAGTCCCTGGCGCTCTGGGAGCGCGGCGAGGAGCTGGCGAAGGTCTGCCGGCACTGGCTGGAGGGCGCCCGCGCCCGGCTGGACTCGGCACTGGCGGCCCGGGAGGCGGCCGACGGGGAGGGCGGGGGCGGCCGCGAGGAGTGACGCGCGCCACCCCTGAACCGATTTAGTTGAAGTTTCATCTACTTCCGTCGTAGAGTCGGTGACACCGCTTCACCTCCGAAGAAGAAGGCTTACCGATGTCTCTCGTGCTCGACGCCGCCGCTCAGGACCTGCTGTTCCGCGAGGCCCGCACCGCCAACTCGTTCTCCGACGAGCCCGTGACCGAGGAGCAGGTCCAGGCCATCTACGACCTGGTGAAGTTCGGCCCCACCGCCTTCAACCAGAGCCCGCTGCGCATCACGCTGGTCCGCTCCCCCGAGGCCCGCGAGCGCCTGGTGAAGCACATGGCCGAGGGCAACCAGGCCAAGACCGCCGCCGCCCCGCTGGTCGCGATCCTCTCCGCGGACAACGAGTTCCACGCGGAGCTCCCCGAGCTGCTGCCGCACTTCCCGCAGGCCGCGGACGCCTTCTTCTCCGAGCGCCCGGTCCGCGAGCAGTCCGCCCTGCTGAACGCCGCCCTCCAGGCCGCGTACTTCATCATCGGCGTCCGCTCCGCCGGCCTGGCCGCCGGCCCGATGACCGGCCTGGACTTCGCCGGCGTGCAGAAGGAGTTCCTGGACGCCGACCACACCCCGCTGATGGTCGTCAACATCGGCAAGCCGGGCGAGAACGCCTGGTTCCCGCGCTCCCCGCGCCTGACCTTCGACCAGGTCGTCACCACCGTCTGAGCCGCCCGAGCGCCGGTACGGACACGAGAGAGGCGCCCGCCCCCGGATTCCCGGGGCGGGCGCCTCTCGTCGTCGCGGCACCAGAAGGCGCTACGGGGCCTGCGGCCGCTACGGGGCCCTCAGCGCTACGGGGCCTGCGGCCGCTACGGGGCCCTCAGCCGCTACGGGGTCTGCGGCCCCTGCTTGAACTCCAGCGCGGCCGCCATCACGCCCAGCTGCTCGAAGGAGGCCGTGCCGGTCACCACCGTCACGTGGCCCTGCTCCTGCCGGACGAGGGCGTCGTACTTCTCGCCGTCCCAGCGCTCCCACGCCCGGTCGCCGATCTGCTGGGTCTGCCCGGTGGCCTTCGCCTGCTGGGTGACCTTGGCCACGTTCTTGGCGGAGGTGTCGGTGGACTGCTCCACCGCCACGTACTGCTTGTCCGGGTCCTGGAAGCCCAGGTGCCAGGCGCTCGCGTTCTTGCGCTCGAAGGTCACCGAGGTCGCCCGCCACTGCTCCGGGAGGCCCACCGGGGCCGCCACCGGGTACGGCGCCGCGCGCCGCGCCGTGAGGGTCTCCACCCGGTAGTCCACCGTGCGCGTCGGGTCGGCGTCCTCGTCATGGGGGATGAAGATGTAGATGCCCGCCACGACCACGCCGATCACCGCCAGCGACCGGACCATGTCCCAGACCGTCTGCTTGCCTTTCATACCTGCCACCGCACCATCGTCCCGCATCGCCCGCCGCGATCGTCGCCGGGGGTGGGGGTGGCGGGCGGGGCAGGTGTCCCGAGAGAGGCACACGGCGTCCGCTCAGCCGTACGCCATGACCGATATTCCGCTCATACGTGACCCGGTCTGCTCAATATGTCGATGAACCGATAGAGTTCCAGCACCCTCACATCCCGGCCGTCGTCGTACAGAAAGGTGCGCTCCGATGACCGAGCACAACCTGCCGCCCCAGCTCGAAGTCGCTCCCGATTCGCCTGACCGCAACCTCGCCCTGGAACTCGTACGGGTCACCGAGGCCGCGGCGCTCGCCGCGGGCCGGTGGGTCGGCCGTGGCGACAAGATCGGCGCCGACGGCGCCGCGGTCAACGCGATGCGCACCCTGATCTCCACCGTCTCGATGAACGGCGTCGTCGTCATCGGCGAGGGCGAGAAGGACGAAGCCCCGATGCTCTTCAACGGCGAGCACGTCGGCGACGGCACCGGTGCCGAGGTCGACATCGCCGTGGACCCGATCGACGGGACCACCCTCAACGCCAAGGGCATGCCCAACGCGATCGCCGTCCTGGCCGCCGCCGACCGCGGCACCATGTTCGATCCGTCCGCGGTCTTCTACATGGACAAGCTGGTCACCGGCCCCGAGGCCGCCGACTTCGTCGACATCAACGCCCCCGTCTCGGTGAACATCCGCCGCGTCGCCAAGGCCAAGAGCATCGCCCCCGAGGACGTCACCGTCGTCATCCTGGACCGCCCCCGCCACGAGGGCATCGTCCGGGAGATCCGCGAGACGGGCGCCCGGATCAAGTTCATCTCCGACGGCGACGTCGCCGGCTCCGTCATGGCGGTCCGCGAGGGCACCGGCGTCGACCTGCTGATGGGCATCGGCGGCACCCCCGAGGGCATCATCTCCGCCTGCGCCATAAAGTGCCTCGGCGGCGTCATCCAGGGCAAGCTGTGGCCCAAGGACGAGGCCGAGCGCCAGAAGGCCATCGACGCGGGCCACGACCTGGACCGTGTCCTGACCACCAACGACCTGGTGTCCGGCGAGAACGTCTTCTTCGTCGCCACCGGCATCACGGACGGCGAGCTGCTGCGCGGCGTCCACTACCGCTCGGAGACCGCGACCACGTCCTCGCTGGTCATGCGCTCGAAGTCCGGCACCATCCGGCAGATCGACTCCACGCACCGCCTGTCGAAGCTGCGCGCCTACAGCGGCATCGCCTTCGACCGCGCCCAGTAGGAGCGGTCCGCCGGCGAACGGCACGGCGAAGGGGCGGTCCCGGTGCGGGGGACCGCCCCTTCGGCGTTGCCGGTGCGGGAACCACCCCGCCGGCGTTCCGGTGCCGCCCTCGCGGCCGCGCGTTCCGGCGTTCCGTCCTCGCCGGTGCCGCGTCGTGCCGTACGTACGGCCCTGCCCCGGCCCGCCCGGTCAGCCCGCCGCGGCGACCGGCCCGGGCGTGCCCGCGCCGGGGAGCAGCTCGGCGGCCCGGCGGCGCCTGCGCCCCAGGACGACGCGGCGCTCGGCGGCGGTGAGGCCGCCCCAGACCCCGTACGGCTCGGGCTGGAGGAGTGCGTGCTCACGGCAGGCGACCATCACGGGACAGCGGGCGCAGACCCGTTTGGCGGCCTCTTCGCGGGCGAGCCGGGCCGCGGTCGGCTCCTTGGACGGCGCGAAGAAGAGCCCCGCCTCGTCCCTGCGGCAGACGGCCTCGGCGTGCCATGGGCCGTCCTCTTCCCTGGCCGGAACCCGCGGCTTCGGCACGGCGGCCGGGCGCGTCTGAAGACTCTGGACGGCGACTGCCTGCAGGGACTGATGCGGCGGATGCGGCACGGTCTACTCCTGACGACGTATACGCGAGCGAGACGCGAGCGAGAGACGATGCAGCAGTCCCTACCCGCTGCGCGTGCCGCTATGCACCGTGTGCCACCGGGGCGACCGGGTTCGTCCGAAAACCGGCCGCCCGGCCGACGCGCTTCAGTCGAGGTGCTTGCGGAGCTTCGCGGCCAGGTCCACGAGGCGGGAGCCGCGCTTGGGGCGGGCCTCGATGTTGCCGAGCAGGGAGAAGCCCCGGACGATCACGACGGGGGCCTGCGCGTCGGCCGCGACGCCCTCGCCGCGCACGTCGAAGTTGCCGAGGACGCCGCTGCCGTAGCCGCGCAGGGTGACGTTCTCCGGGACGAGGACCTCGACGTTGCCCAGGACGCTGGTCACGGTGATCTCGGTGACCTGCTGTTCGAAGACGGCCTCGGTGAGGTCGATGGTGATGTCGCCCATGACCGACACCGCGCGGGTGCGCGCGCCGGGGCGCCAGCGGCCCTTGCGGGCGGAGCTGCTGCACACCGCGACGACGGTCTCGACGGGCCCGGCGGCCGTCGTGGCGGTCACGGCGGCGGGCGCGGCCGCCGGGTGGCCGGCGCCGCCCGCCGGGAGGTCGCGTACGAGCAGGTCCAGCTCGCCGACCGTCTTGACGGCGTAGAGGGTGTCCAGCCGCTCGGAGTGCTCCTCGGAAGTCAGCCGGCCCTCCGCGAGGGCGTCGGAGAGGATCTGCGCGATCCGGTCCCGGTCGGCGTCGGAGGCGCGCAGCCCGGAGGGGCCGGCGGCCGGAGCGGGCGCGGGGGCGGGGGCGGCGGAGTGCTTTTCCAGGTCCACGTCAACCAGCATAGCGAAACACGATAGATCGCGATACTGCTGGGTGAGCCTTACCTCACAGACACGGCCGCCGCGAGAGGTCCTACGCTGGATAGCCGCGCTGCCAAATCGGTCGCCAGCGCCGTCTGCCGAGTGAGGAATGACTGCCGTCATGCCAGAGTTTGCGTACACCGACCTTCTCCCCCTGGGCGAGGACACCACCCCCTACCGGCTGGTGACCTCGGAGGGCGTCTCGACCTTCGAGGCCGACGGCCGTACGTTCCTCAAGGTCGAGCCCGAGGCGCTGCGCAAGCTCGCCGCCGAGGCCATCCACGACATCCAGCACTTCCTGCGCCCCGCGCACCTCGCGCAGCTCCGCCGGATCATCGACGACCCGGAGGCCAGCTCGAACGACAAGTTCGTCGCGCTCGACCTCCTGAAGAACGCGAACATCGCGGCGGCCGGCGTCCTGCCGATGTGCCAGGACACGGGCACGGCGATCGTGATGGGCAAGCGCGGCCAGAACGTCCTCACCGAGGGCGGCGACGAGGCGGCGCTCTCGCGCGGCATCTACGACGCGTACACGAAGCTGAACCTGCGCTACTCGCAGATGGCCCCCCTCACCATGTGGGAGGAGAAGAACACCGGCTCGAACCTGCCCGCGCAGATCGAGCTGTACGCGACCGACGGCGGCGCGTACAAGTTCCTCTTCATGGCCAAGGGCGGCGGCTCCGCCAACAAGTCCTTCCTCTACCAGGAGACGAAGGCGGTCCTCAACGAGGCCTCCATGATGAAATTCCTGGAGGAGAAGATCCGCTCGCTCGGCACGGCGGCCTGCCCGCCGTACCACCTGGCGATCGTGGTCGGCGGCACCTCCGCCGAGCACGCCCTCAAGACGGCCAAGTACGCCTCCGCGCACTACCTGGACGAGCTGCCGACCGAGGGCTCGGCCCTGGGCCACGGCTTCCGCGACCTCGACCTGGAGCAGCAGGTCTTCGAGCTGACGCAGAAGATCGGCATCGGCGCGCAGTTCGGCGGCAAGTACTTCTGCCACGACGTCCGCGTCGTCCGCCTCCCCCGCCACGGCGCCTCCCTCCCGGTCGCGATCGCCGTCTCCTGCTCGGCGGACCGCCAGGCGGTCGCGAAGATCACCGCCGAGGGCGTCTTCCTGGAGCAGCTGGAGACCGACCCGGCGCGCTTCCTGCCGGACACCACGGACTCCCACCTGGACGAGTCCTCGGACGTGGTGCAGATCGACCTCAACCAGCCGATGGACGAGATCCTGGCGACGCTGACCAAGCACCCGGTCAAGACCCGCCTGTCCCTCACCGGACCCCTGGTCGTGGCCCGCGACATCGCGCACGCCAAGATCAAGGAGCGGCTGGACGCGGGCGAGGGCATGCCGCAGTACCTCAAGGACCACCCGGTGTACTACGCCGGCCCGGCGAAGACCCCGGAGGGCTACGCCTCCGGCTCCTTCGGCCCGACCACGGCCGGCCGCATGGACAGCTACGTCGAGCAGTTCCAGGCGGCGGGCGGCTCCAAGGTCATGCTGGCCAAGGGCAACCGCTCGCAGCAGGTGACGGACGCGTGCGGCGCGCACGGCGGCTTCTACCTCGGCTCGATCGGGGGACCCGCGGCGCGCCTGGCGCAGGACTGCATCAAGAAGGTCGAGGTCCTGGAGTACGAGGAGCTCGGCATGGAGGCGGTCTGGAAGATCGAGGTCGAGGACTTCCCCGCCTTCATCGTCGTGGACGACAAGGGGAACGACTTCTTCCAGAACCCGGCCCCGGAGCCGACGTTCACCCACATCCCGGTGCGCGGCCCGGGTCTGGCCTAGAGCGCCGCCGGGGCGGGGCGGCCACGCCCTGCCCCGGTTCAGGCGCCGAGGGGCCGTCGACCGGCAGAGGAGCCGCCGGACCGCGGCAGCCAGGAGCGGAGCGCCTCCGGTGACGAACTCCTCGCTGGGGTCAGTACTCCCACCTCCAGGTCACCGGATGCGCGGCCCCCCTGCCGCCGCTGCCGCGCTGAGCCCGGTTAACGTCGGGTACGCAGCCCCGCAGCAGTGGGTTCACTCCGGTTCGCAAGGATCCCCGTATGACAGCCCCGACGTCCTCCCTCCGCCGCACCGCCCGCGCCACGCGCGTCGTCGCGCACCGCGGGGCCTCGTACGAGCACCCCGAGCACACCATCGAGGCGTACCGGCGGGCCATCGCCGACGGGGCCGACGCCCTGGAGTGCGACGTGCGGCTGAGTGCCGACGGGCGGCTGGTGTGCGTGCACGACCGGACGGTGGAGCGGACCTCGGACGGGCGCGGGGTCGTCTCCGAGCTGACGTACGGGCAGCTGTCGGCGTTCGACTTCGGCGGCTGGAAGGGCGAGGAGCACCGGGGCGCCCGGGTGCTGCTCTTCGAGGACCTGCTCAAGGAGGCGCTGGCGGCGGACCGGCCGGTGGGGCTGGCCGTGGAGACCAAGCACCCCACCCGTGCGGGCGGCCGGCTGGAGGCCGAGCTGGTGCGGGTCCTGAAGGAGCACGGGCTCGCCGACGGCTCCGACGGCCGGGTCGAGGTGATGAGCTTCTCCCGCAACGCGCTGACCCGGCTGCACCGGCTGGCGCCGGGGCTGCCCGCGGTGTACCTGATCGAGCGGAGCCTGCGGCCGCCGCGCCCGCCGTTCGCGGGGCACGCCGGTCCGGGTATCGACCTGGTGCGCAGGGACCCGGGGCTGGTGGGGCGGCTGAGGGCCAAGGGGCTGCGGGTGCGGGTGTGGACCGTGGACGAGCCCGAGGACGTGGAGCTGTGCGTACGGCTCGGGGTGGAGACGATCATCACCAACCGGCCGCGGCAGGTGCGGGAGCAGCTGGAGGCGCTGTGACGCCGTTACGTGCGTCCCCCGACGTGGGAACACCCGGCCGGATGCGCTCCGGCCGGGTGTGGGGGGTTCGGTGGCGGTGAGGTGGGGGTCCCGGGGGTCGCGGCGGGGGTTACGCGAAGCGCTGGTTCGGCGAGCCGTTGCAGGGCTGGAGGCGCAGCTGCTCGTGGGCGGCGGCGACGGTGAGGCACATGCCGGTGGCCGCGGCGGGGCGCAGGGTGGCGCCGTCGCGGACGAACCGCTGGTTGGCTCCGCCGTGGCAGTTGTAGATGATCAGGCCGGTGCCGGCGCCGTAGTCGGCTCCGGGGGCGTCCAGGCAGCGGTCGTGGGTGAGCTCGATGTGGAGGGACTTCCTGGCGGAGTCGTACCACCAGCCCTGGTTGCGGCCGCCGTGGCAGTCCCAGCCGACCACCTTGGTGTCGTTGGCGCTGGAGCCGCCGAAGGAGTCGAGGCAGTTGCCGGTGGCCTCGTTCTTCAGGGGCTTGTAGAGGGAGTCCCAGGCTCCGGCCTGGAGTACGGGCGTGCCGGTGCCGGCGGGGTCCGCGCAGGAGGCCTCGCGCAGGCCCGAGGCGTAGAGCTGCGTGAGGCAGGACGCGAAGGCGCCGTGACCGCGGTAGTTGGGGTGGAAGGACTGCCGGGCGGTGTTCTCGTCCCACGGGAAGTGGTCGCCGAGGTCCAGGTAGAGCCCGCGGGCCCAGGTGTCCTCCATGCAGACCTCGTGGCCGTGGAAGAGCCGGGAGTTGTCGAGGTAGACCGCGCCGGAGTTGCGGGCGGCCTCCCGCATCCCCTTCTCGAAGGTGGGCACTGCGTAGTTGCGGCCCCAGGTGGCGTCGGAGTCGTAGCCGGCGCAGCCCCCGGGGAGCTTGCCGGGGAAGTTCGGGTTGTCGTGGAAGTCGGGGCCGATGGGGCTGGGGTAGCCCATGACGACCAGCTTGTAGTCGGAGTCGGCGTAGCCGGCGTCGCGCATGACCGTCTTGAGGTCGGCGACGGTGGCTTCGACCTTGGGCCTGAGGCCGTCGACGCGTGCCTGCCAGCCCGGGGCGTACTTGGGTTCGCAGGTGCCCTGGCTGAGGACCCAGCGGGTGACGCAGTCGGTCATGACCGGGCCGAACTGGAGGTCGTCGTTGGCGCCGGCGACCAGCAGCACCATCTTGATCCTCGTGTTGCGGGCCTTGATGGCGAGGCTGTCGCTCTGCACGAGTTCGTCGGCGTACTGCTTGCTGCCGCCGATGCGGATGTTGCCCGTGTAGCCGCCGGAGCAGGCGACGTTGAAGGTCAGGTCGGCGGGGATGCCGGTGCGGTGGATGGCCGCGTCGGGCGAGCGGTGGCACTGGTTGGTGGGGGTGTTGGTGGCGGGGTCGTAATTGCCGACGCCCTCGCCGGAGATCTCGCTGTCGCCGAGCGAGATGAGGCCGGTCTTGCGGTCCGCGAGGGGACGGACGGCCGGGTCCCCGTAGATCTGGACCGCCTCGGCGGCGCGGAGGGCTTCCAGCTCCGGCGGGAGGGGCGTGATCGCGCCGGACGCGGCGGGGGCGGCCTGGGCCATGGGGGTGACGGCGGTGACGCCCCCGAGGGCGGCCGCGAACGCCGCGATGGCGGCGAAGGTACATCTGAGCCTGGGTTTCGTGCGGGCACGTGCCATGAACGCCTCCCCGATATCGGTGTTACCCCCGGTATTTACTGGCCGGTAGGGGAGATGGGAACAGTTCGAACAAGACAATTGCTCAAGTTTCTGAGGAGGCTACAAAGATGACTGACGATCAGCAGCCGCAGGCGTTCCGGACCGAGCACGACTCCATGGGCGAGGTACGGGTGCCCGCGCACGCCAAGTGGCGCGCGCAGACCCAGCGCGCGGTCGAGAACTTCCCGCTCTCCGGGCAGCGCATCGAGCGCGCCCACATCGAGGCCCTCGCCCGGATCAAGGCCGCCGCCGCCCTGGTCAACGCGAAGCTGGGCGTGGTGGACGAGGACGTCGCGCGGGCGATCCGGTCCGCCGCCGCCGAGGTCGCCGAGGGGCGCTGGGACGAGCACTTCCCCGTCGACGTCTTCCAGACCGGGTCCGGGACCTCGTCCAACATGAACACGAACGAGGTGATCGCCACCCTGGCCACCGAGCGGCTCGGGCGCGAGGTCCACCCCAACGACCACGTCAACGCCTCGCAGAGCTCCAACGACGTGTTCCCCTCGTCCATCCACATCGCCGCCACCGCCGCCGTCTCCCGCGAGCTGATCCCGGCCCTGGAGCACCTCGCCGCCGCCCTGGAGCGCAAGGCCGCGGAGTTCGCCGAGGTGGTCAAGGCCGGGCGCACCCACCTGATGGACGCCACGCCGGTGACCCTGGGCCAGGAGTTCGGCGGGTACGCCGCCCAGGTCCGTTACGGCGTCGAGCGGCTGCGCGCGGCCCTGCCGAGGCTGGCCGAACTCCCGCTGGGCGGAACGGCGGTGGGCACCGGCATCAACACCCCGCCCGGGTTCTCCGCCGCCGTGATCGCCGAGGTGGCCGGGGCGACGGGGCTGCCGCTGACGGAGGCGCGCGACCACTTCGAGGCCCAGGGGGCGCGGGACTCGCTGGTGGAGACGTCGGGGGTGCTCCGTACGATCGCCGTCTCGCTCACCAAGATCTGCAACGATCTGCGCTGGATGTCCTCCGGTCCGCGCACCGGATTGGCCGAAATCAATCTGCCGGATCTCCAGCCGGGGTCCTCGATCATGCCCGGGAAGGTCAATCCGGTCGTGCCCGAGGCGGTGCTGATGATCGCCGCGCAGGTGATGGGGAACGACGCGACAGTCGCCGTGGCCGGCGCCGCCGGCAACTTCGAGCTCAATGTGATGCTCCCGGTGATGGCCCGGAACCTGCTCGAATCGATCCGCCTGCTCGGCAACGGCAGCCGGCTGCTGGCCGACCGCACGGTGGACGGGATCACCGCCAACTCCGAGCGTGCCAGGGAGTACGCCGAGTCCTCGCCCTCGGTGGTGACCCCGCTCAACCGGTACATCGGGTACGAGGAGGCCGCCAAGGTGGCCAAGCGCGCCCTCGCCGAGCGGAAGACGATCAGGGAGGTCGTCCTGGAGTCCGGCTACGTCGACCGGGGCGCGCTGACGCTCGCGCAGCTGGACGAGGCGCTCGACGTCCTGCGGATGACGCGCCCCTGAAACCGGTTCCGGCCAGGGGCCGAATCCGGTCGTTTGCGGCCCCCGGGCACCTCCGTGACCTGCACCGCAGCATCCCAACGGGGCTCCGCCCTAAGATCTGCGCATGACAGGTACCTACAGGCCCGGGGGCGGCGCGGCACGGCCCGCCGCGGGGGGTGGAACGCGGGGGGCGCGCTGGGCGCCCGGGGAGCAGATCCTCTGGCGCTACCGCGACCACGCCCCGGGAGCGGAGGGCCCGTTCCACATCGCCCGCCCGGTGACGGTGGTCCGGGACACCGACGAACTGCTCGCGGTGTGGATGGCGCCCGGCACCGAGTGCGTCAAGCCCGTGCTGGCGGACGGCAGTCCGGTGCACCGCGAGCCGCTCGCCACCCGCTACACCGCGCCGCGCACCACCGCGCGCTCGCACTGGTTCGGCGGGGGCGTGCTCAAGCTGGCCCGGCCCGGGGAGCCCTGGTCGGTCTGGCTGTTCTGGGACGGCGACTGGCACCTGAAGAACTGGTACGTCAACCTGGAGGAGCCCCGCACCCGGTGGGCCGGCGGGGTCGACTCCGTGGACCACTTCCTGGACATCGCCGTCTACCCGGACCGCAGCTGGAAGTGGCTGGACGAGGACGAGTTCGCGCAGGCGCAGCGCACCGGCCTGATGGACCAGCGCCGGGCCCGCGAGGTGGTGGACGCGGGGCGCGCGGCGGTGGAGGTCATCAAGGCCTGGGGGGCTCCGTTCTGCGACGGATGGCAGGACTGGAGGCCCGATCCGGCCTGGGGAGTTCCGCTTCTGCCCGAGGACTGGGACCGCACCCCGGCGCATATGACCTCATGAGACCCTTGATGCGCCCCCGGGGTTCAAACGTAGGATCGTCCTCCGCCGGTCGTACGCGGGGGGCCCTACCGGTCCCGCATCCGTAAGTGACCTGCGGCGACCGGGACTTGACCGGAGGTCGACGCGAGCGAAAGGTAACGAGCGGGACGCGGTACCCGGGGGTGATGGTGCCCCCGCCGCTGAGCGGGTATACCGCGACTGACCGAGTTGAGTGCAGCGCACATCGAGCGCAAACGGACGGAATTCCACGCGTGACGGAGTACCCCACCTCCCAGGAGGGCCCGCAGCCCACCGTCGCCTCCGGCGGAGGTACGGATGAGCTCGGCCACGGCAAGGCCCCCATCGCGGCCGCCGAGGCCGTACGCACGCATGCCGACTTCCCGCGCCCGCGCGGCACCACCGGCGAGGGCTCCGGGCACGGCCCGGCGGACACCGCCGCGGACACCGCGCGCGGCCGCGACGGCGAGGCCGCGCGCAACGCGGGCCGGCGCACCCCGGCCGGCGGCCCCGGGCAGGCCGACGGCGCCCCGGACGGACTCGGCGGGGCCGAGGCGGCCGCGGCGGCCGTACGGACGGCCCCGGACCTCGGCCCGGGCTCCGGCGGCGCGGGCTCCGGTTCCGGCGCGGGCTCCGGCCCGGGCTCCGGCAGCGCGGGCTCCGGTTCCGGCGCGGGCTCCGGCCCGGTCGAGGTCGGCGTGGCCCGCCGCGAGGGCGACCGGCTGCGCTTCGTCGGCGCCGCCACGCGCCGGATCGCGCGCGGCATCGACCTCGACGAGATCGTGCTCGGCCTGTGCCGGGCGACCGTGCCGACCTTCTCCGACGCCATCCTCGTCTACCTGCGCGACCCGCTGCCCGTCGGCGACGAGCGGCCCGTCGGCCCGGTCGTTTTAAGGCTGCGCCGCACCGACCGGCTCCGGCCGATCGACGACCTGACCGACGCCGCCGAGGGCGCCGGTGCCGCGGGGGGCGCCGGCGAGCTCGACTTCAGCCAGCTGCCGCTGGTCGGCCCGCAGGGTGACCTGCCCGCGGCCGAGCTGTGCGAGATCCGCCCCGGCGGGGCCCTCGCCGAGGTGCTGCGCGGCGTACGGCCGGTCTTCGGTTCGGCCGCCGGGGCCAAGGACGCGCTGCCGGAGCTGCTGGGCGCCGACCATCCCGTACCGCGCGGCCAGCGGGCCATCCTGGCCCCGCTGCGGGGCCGCCGGCGCGTGATCGGCGCGGCGGTGTTCCTGCGCACCCCGGACCGGGACGCCTTCGAGCAGAACGACCTGCTGGTGGCCGCGCAACTGGCCACGCACACCGCGCTCGGCATCGACAAGGCGGTGCTCTACGGCCGCGAGGCGTACATCGCCGACGAGCTCCAACGCACCATGCTGCCCGACGGCCTCCCCCAGCCCACCGGAGTGCGGCTGGCCTCCCGCTACCTGCCCGCCGCCGAGACGGCCCGGGTGGGCGGTGACTGGTACGACGCCATACCGCTGCCCGGCAGCCGGGTCGCGCTGGTCGTCGGCGACGTCATGGGCCACTCCATGACCTCGGCGGCCATCATGGGCCAGCTGCGCACCACCGCGCAGACCCTGGCCCAGCTGGACCTGCCGCCGGCCGAGGTGCTGCACCACCTGGACGAGCAGGCCCAGCGGCTGGGCTCCGACCGCATGGCCACCTGCCTGTACGCGGTCTACGACCCGGTCTCGCACCGCATCACCATCGCCAACGCGGGCCACCCGCCGCCGGTGCTGCTGCACCTGGGCGGCCGCGCCGAGGTGCTGCGCGTCCCGCCGGGCGCCCCCATCGGGGTCGGCGGCGTGGACTTCGAGGCCGTGGAGCTGGACGCCCCGGCGGGGGCGACCCTGCTGCTGTACACGGACGGGCTGGTGGAGTCCCGGCTGCGGGACGTGTGGACGGGCATCGAGCAGCTGCGCGAGCGTCTCGCCACCACGGCGCAGCTGACCGGGCTGGACCACTCGCCGCCGCTGGAGGCCCTCTGCGACGACGTGCTGGACATGCTGGGCCCGGGCGACCGGGACGACGACATCGCGCTGCTCGCGGCCCGCTTCGAGGGGATCGCGCCCAGCGACGTGGCGTACTGGTTCCTGGACCCGGAAGAGACCGCTCCGGGCCGGGCCCGCCGGTTCGCTCGGCGCGCCCTGGCCCGCTGGGGTCTGGAGGAGCTGAGCGACTCGCTGGAGCTGCTGGTCAGCGAGGTGGTCACCAATGCGGTCCGGTACGCGGAGCGGCCGGTGACGCTGCGTCTGCTGCGTACGGACGTGCTGCGCTGCGAGGTCGGTGACGACTCCCCACAGCTGCCGCGCCAGCGGCGGGCCCGGGAGACCGACGAGGGCGGGCGGGGCCTGTTCCTGGTCAACCGGCTGGCCCGCCGGTGGGGTGCGACGCGGCTGAGCAGCGGCAAGGTGGTCTGGTTCGAGCTGCCGCTGCCGGGGCCGCACGAGCGGCGCTGACCGGCGGAGCACGCGGAAACGGAACGGCCCCGCAGCGGGATCGCTGCGGGGCCGTCGTCGTCGTGCGCGGCTACCTGTCGAGCAGGTTCGGCTGCGGCGGGCCGGGAGGCGTCGGGTCCTTCGTCGGCGGGGTCGGCTTCCCGGTCGGCGGGGTCGGCTTGCCGGTGGGCGGCGTCGGGCCGCCGGTCGGCGGGGTCGGCCGGCCGGAGCTGCCCGAGGGGTCGGGGGTGCCGGACGGGCGGGTGGTGCCGGAGCCGGACGGCGACGGGGAGACGGAGCCGCTGGGGCTGGCCGACGGGGTGGCGGCGCGGGAGGGCGCCGGGGTGCCCATCCGGGCGTCGTCCAGGTCGAACTGGCCCGTGGTCTGGCCCTTGAGCGCGGCCGTCGTGTACGCCTGCCAGATCTGCGCGGGGAAGCTGGAGCCACCCGCGCGGCCCTTGCCGGCGGTACCGGTCAGGGTGACCTGGCCGTGGGTGTTGGGGTCCTCGCCGAACATCGCGACGACGGTGACCAGCTCCGGGGTGTAGCCGGTGAACCACGCGGCCACGTTGGACTCGGTGGTACCGGTCTTGCCGGCGGCCTCGTAGGCGGAGCTGCGGACGGCCTTGCCGGAGCCGTCCTGGACGACGCCGGTGAGGACCTTGGTCACGGTGTCGGCGGTGGTGCTGGTGAGCACCTGGGAGCCGATCGGGCTGACCTGCTTGAACTCGCCGTCCTTGTGCTCGGCCTTCTTGATGATGGTCGGGGTGACCTTCTTGCCGTGGTTGTCGAGGGTGGCGTAGACGGCGGCCATCTCGACGGTGTTGGCGCTCATCGTGCCGAGCGACATGGCGGGGCTGTCCTGCGGCCAGCCCCGGCGGTCGGTCATGCCCATGGAGAGGGCGGTCTTCTTCACGTTCGTGGGCTTGGCGTCCACGATCATCTGGGCGTAGACCGAGTTCACGGAGGAGTTGGTGGCCTCCTGGACGGAGACCATCGGGTCGCCGTAGTTCTCGTTGTCCTGGTTCTGCGGGGCGAACGGGGTGTCGCTGCCGACCACGGGGCGCTTGCTGGTGCCGTCGTAGAGGGTGCTCGGGTTGATCGGGCGGCCGTCCTGGGTCTTCGACCCGTTCTCCAGGGCGGAGGCCAGCACGATCGGCTTGAAGGTCGATCCCGGCTGGAAGTCGGTGCGCAGGGCGTTGCTCGCCGCCTTCTCCGTCAGGCCCAGGCCGCCGTACATCGCGACGATGTAGCCGGTCTTGGCGTCCACGGAGGTGGCCCCGGCCTGGACGCTCTGGTCCTGGGGCCGGTCCTTGGTGTTCTTGCGCTCCAGCTTGGACTCCAGCTCGTCCTGGACGGCCTTCTCCAGGGCGGCCTGCTTCTTCTTGTCGATGGCGAGGGTGATCGTCCAGCCGCCGGCGGCTATCTCGGAGTCCTTGATCTCCTGGCGGTTCATCTCGGCCTCGGCGGCCTGGATGAGGTAGCCCTTCTGCCCGTCCATGCCCGGACGCGGCTTGGGCTTGATCGGCTCCTGGAACTTCAGGGTCTTGCGCTTCTCCGCGTCCAGCTTGCCCATCTCGACCATGTTGTCGAGGACGGCGTTGAAGCGGATCATGACGAGCCGCTTGCCGTTGGGGCCGGCGGTCGCCCAGTCGTACTGGCTGGGGGCCTGGATGACGGCGGCGAGGTACGCGCCCTGCTCCAGGGTCAGCTTGTCGGAGTCGACCCCGTAGTAGGCCTGGGCGGCGGCCTGGATGCCGTACGCGTTGCGTCCGTAGAAGTTGGTGTTCAGGTAACCGGCGAGGATGTCGGGCTTCTCCATCCGCTGGTCGACCTTGAGGGAGATGATCAGCTCGCGCAGCTTGCGCGTCGGCGACTGGTCCTGGGTCAGGTAGTAGTTCTTGACGTACTGCTGGGTGATCGTCGAACCACCGGCCGTGCCCTTGCCGCGGACCGTGTTGGCGAGGCCGCGGAGCACGCCCATGACGTCGACGCCGCGGTCCGTGTAGAAGGTCTTGTTCTCGATCGCGATGAACGCGGTGCGGACGTCCTCGGGGACCTTGTCGATCGGGACGATCTCGCGGTTCATGTCGCCGGTGCGGGCCATGATCGAGCCGTCGGCGTACTTGTACGTGTTGCTCTGCAGCGTCGCGGTCTTGTTCGGGTCGGTCGGCTCGTCCACGGAGAAGTACAGGGCTATGCCCGCGACCACCAGGAGGACGAGGCCGCCGAGGAAAGTCCCCAGCAGCGTCTTCCAGTTGAGGAAGCGGCGTATGCCACTGCGCTTCTTCGTCGCCTTGCCCGCGCGCCCGCCGGCGCGCCCGCTCGGCGCATTCCGCGCACCGCGTTGCTGCTGCGCCCGTCGCGCATCTGCTCGGCCCATCGCTCCCGCTCCGCTCGATTACCCCCCCGACGTCAGCTCAGAAAACTAACACCGCAGGCTGTGACAAAGGTTGATCAACCCAGATCAATACCGGTCAATTCGGACGTGAGAATCAGCACCCACTCCGATGGAACCGACGCTCACGATGCCGGAAGGGTTGCGGTGTCCGCAAAAAGTGATATCACTTTGATAGAGCGACACGGCCGACAGTGACCGGACGCAACAGATCAAACGGGGGCATTCCATGACAAGTGCAGCGGACGCGCGACCGGGCGAGGTACGGGAGTTCACGGCGCGCAGCATCGGCGGCGGACCGGCCCTGCTGCTCGGCCTGCTGGGCACCGCCGCCGGCGCCGGCCTGCTCGCCGTGGCCGCGGTGGCGGACGCGACGGCCGTCAAGGCGGTCCTGATCCCGCTGGGCGCGCTGCTGTTCCTGGGCTCGATCATCGCCATGACCGGCCTGAACACCGTGGCCCCGGGCGAGGCGCGGGTGGTCCAGCTGTTCGGCCGCTACCGGGGCACGATCCGCACGGACGGGCTGCGCTGGGTCAACCCGTTCACCTCCCGCGAGAAGATCTCCACCCGGGTCCGCAACCACGAGACGGCCGTCCTGAAGGTCAACGACGCCTACGGCAATCCGATCGAGCTGGCGGCGGTCGTGGTGTGGAAGGTCTCCGACACCGCGCGGGCCGTCTTCGAGGTCGACGACTTCACCGAGTTCGTCGAGACGCAGACCGAGGCGGCGGTCCGGCACATCGCCATCGAGTACCCCTACGACTCCCACGACGAGGGCGGCCTCTCCCTGCGCGGCAACGCCGAGGAGATCACCGAGAAGCTCGCGGTCGAGCTGGCGACCCGCGTCGAGGCGGCGGGCGTGCAGATCATCGAGTCCCGCTTCACGCACCTCGCGTACGCTCCCGAGATCGCCTCCGCGATGCTCCAGCGCCAGCAGGCGGGCGCGGTCGTGGCGGCCCGCAAGCAGATCGTCGAGGGTGCGGTGGGCATGGTGGAGCTCGCCCTGACCCGGCTGGCCGAGGAGGACATCGTGGACCTGGACCCGGAGCGCAAGGCCGCCATGGTGTCGAACCTGATGGTGGTGCTCTGCGGCGACCGCGCGGCCTCGCCGGTCATCAACACGGGCACCCTCTACCAGTGACCCCCGCCGCCGCTCCCCGCCCCGGCGGCGCCCAGGGCCAGGGCCCCGGCCCGGCCCCGGGCGCGGGCCGGCCCGCCGAGGGGGCCAAGCCCGCCCGGGCCGGGCGGCAGGCCCGCAAGCAGGTGCTGCTGCGGCTCGACCCGCAGGTGTACGACGCCCTCTCGCGCTGGGCCGGCGAGGAACTGCGCAGCGCGAACGCGCAGATCGAGTTCCTGCTCCGCAGGGCCCTGTCCGAGTCGGGCCGCCTGCCTGGCGGCGCCGCGCCGATCCCCCCGCGCGGACGACCGCGCAACTCCCCCGATTCCTGAAGCCGTTGCCGGCCGGGGCCCGGCGCGCACCCCGCGCGCCCGGCCCCGTACGCCATCGGCCGCATCCCAGGGCCCGCCGGACGCCTCCGGCGGGCCCTTCGCGTTCCGCTTCCGCGAAGCCGCACGTCACCGACCTATACATCGAGCGTATACACCGCGTGTATAGTCGCCGTCATGTCCATCGGTCACACCCTGCTCGGCCTCCTGGAGGCCGGCCCGCGCCACGGCTACGACCTCAAGCGCGCCTTCGACGAGACCTTCGGCCACGACCGCCCGCTCGCCTACGGCCAGGTCTACTCGACCATGTCCCGGCTCCTGAAGAACGGCCTCGTCGAGGTCGAGGGGATCGAGAGCGGCGGCGGCCCCGACCGCAAGCGGTACGCCATCACCGACGCCGGCATCACCGACGTCGCGCACTGGCTCTCCCAGCCCGAGAAGCCCGAGCCGTACCTCCAGTCCACCCTGTACACCAAGGTGGTCCTCGCACTGCTCACCCACCGCAGCGCCGACGAGCTCCTCGACACCCAGCGCGCCGAGCACCTGCGGCTCATGCGCATCCTGACCCAGCGCAAGCGCAAGGGCGACATCGCCGACCAGCTGGTCTGCGACCACGCCCTGTTCCACCTGGAAGCCGACCTGCGCTGGCTCGAACTGACCGCCGCCCGCCTCGACCAGCTCGCCCGGGAGGTACGCCGATGACCCCGGCCGGATCCCTGCTCACCGCCACGGACCTGCGCAAGGCGTACGGACCCACCAAGGCCCTCGACGGGGCCGAGTTCTCCATCCACCCCGGCGAGGTCGTCGCCGTCATGGGCCCCTCCGGCTCCGGCAAGTCGACGCTGCTGCACTGCCTCGCCGGGATCGTCACGCCCGACTCCGGCACCGTCACCTACGCAGGACGCGAGCTGTCCTCGATGAACGACGCCGAGCGCAGCGCCCTGCGCCGCGGCGACTTCGGCTTCGTCTTCCAGTTCGGCCAGCTCGTCCCCGAGCTGACCTGCGTGGAGAACGTCGCCCTGCCGCTGCGCCTGGCCGGGACGAAGCGCAAGGAGGCCGAGCGGACCGCCCTGCACTGGATGGAGCGGCTCCAGGTCGAGGACCTCGGCGCCAAGCGCCCCGGCGAGATCAGCGGCGGCCAGGGCCAGCGGGTGGCCGTGGCGCGGGCCCTGGTCACCGGGCCCCGGGTGATCTTCGCGGACGAGCCCACCGGCGCGCTGGACTCCCTCAACGGCGAGCTGGTGATGCAGCTGCTGACCGAGGCGGCCCGCTCCGCGAACGCCGCCGTCGTCCTCGTCACGCACGAGACCCGCGTCGCCGCGTACTCCGACCGGGAGATCGTCGTCCGCGACGGCCGGTCCCGGGACATGGAGCACGCCATATGAGCGCGCTCCGGGTATGGGCGCGGGACCTGGCCATGGGCGCCCGGTTCGCCCTCGCCGGCGGCCGCGAGGGCTGGACGCGCACCCTGCTCACCGGCGTGGGCGTCGGCCTCGGCGTCGCGCTGCTGCTGATCAGCACGGCCGTCCCGGGCGCGCTGGCCGCCCGCGAGGAACGCGCCGACGCCCGCTCCACCCGGGCCTCCCCGGAGGCCACGGCACCGGGCCGCGACACCCTGCTCGTCGGCAGGGCCGACATGACCTACCGCGGCCAGGACATCGAGGGCCGCCTCCTCAAACCGGAGGGCCCCGACGCACCCCTCCCGCCCGGCCTCAAGGCCTTCCCCGCCCCCGGCGAGCTGGCCGTCTCCCCCGCCCTGGCGAAGCTGCTGCGCTCCGCCGACGGCGCGCTCCTGCGCGAGCGGCTCGACGGCAGGGTCGCCTCCGTCATCGGCGACGCCGGCCTCACGGGGCCTGCCGAACTCGCCTTCTACCAGGGCGCCGAGAGCCTCCCGCCGACCGGACCGGGCGAGCTCCGGATCCAGCGCGTCACCGGCTTCGCCGACGACGTGGAACGCCCCCGGCTCAGCCCGGTGCTGATGCTCACGGTCCTGCTGGCCTTCGTCGCGCTGCTGATGCCCGTCGCCGTCTTCATCGCCGCGGCCGTCCGCTCCGGCGGGGAGCGCCGCGACCAGCGGCTCGCCGCCCTTCGCCTGGTCGGCGCCGACGGCCGTACGGTCCGCCGGATCGCGGCCGGCGAGGCACTGGCCGGGGCCGTGGCCGGGCTGTTGCTGGGCTCCTTCTTCTTCCTGGCCGGCCGCCGGCTGGTCGGCTCCTTCTCGCTTGAGCAGCGCAGCGTCTTCCCGGCCGACCTCACCCCTTCGCCCGGGCTGGTCGCCCTGATGGCGCTCGCCGTGCCGCTCGCGGCCGTGGCGGTGACCCTGTTCACCCTGCGCGGGGTCGTCATCGAGCCGCTCGGCGTGCTGCGGACCACCGCGCCGGCCCGGCGCCGCGTCTGGTGGCGGCTGCTCCTGCCGCTCGGCGGGGCCGGTCTGCTCCTGCCGATGGCCGGGCGCGGCGACGGCCACGGCCGGTTCAACGAGTGGCAGGTCGGCGGCGGCGTGGTGCTGCTGCTGGTCGGGGTCACCGCCCTGCTCCCCTGGCTGGTGGAACGTTTCGTCGGGCGGCTGCGCGGCGGGGCCGTCTCCTGGCAGCTGGCCGTCCGCCGGCTCCAGGTCTCCAGCGGACCCTCCGCCCGGCTGGTCAACGGGATCGCGGTGGCGGTCGCCGGGGCCATCGCCCTCCAGATGCTCTTCTCGGGGGTCGAGCACCAGGTGACGGAGGAGACCGGGCAGGACCCGTCCCGCGCCTCGGTCGCGATCATGCTGCACAGCGGCACCGAGTCCGGTCTGGACGCCCTCGCCGAGCGGATCGCCGCGACGCCGGGCGTCGAGCGGACCGTCCCGCTGAACCGGGTCAGCGCGGCGCGGCAGGTGCCGAGCCCCGATGCGGTCCCGGTGACCATCGGCGGCTGCCGGGCCCTCGCCGAGGTCGCGGAGCTCGGCTCCTGCCGCGACGGCGACGTGTTCGTCCTGGCCGGCGGCCCGCTCGACGCGACCGTGGCGCCCGGCGACCGGGTCTTCGTCGGTGACGTCCAGGTCTCCTCCGAAGCCTCGTCAGCGCTCGGCGGGAAGACCGTCGAGTGGACCGTCCCGGCCGGGGCCCGTACCGTTCCCGCCCGCGAGGACCCGACGGGGGACCTCCGCTCCGGCCTGCTGGCCACCCCGTCCGCCGCCCCGAAGGGCATGGGCCGGGCCCAGTTCGCGCAGGTCTTCGTCCAGCTCGACCCGTCCGTCCCGGACGCCCTGGAGCGGGTGCGCACGGCCTCCTTCAAGGCGGACCCGTTCGCGATCGCGGCGACCCTGCGGGCCACGCAGGTCGACCGGAACTACTCCGGCATCCGCGCCGGGCTGTTCTTCGGCGCGACCGCCGTCCTGATCCTGATCGGGACCAGCCTGCTGGTCACCCAGCTGGAGCAGCTGCGCGAGCGCAGGAGGCTGCTCGCGGCCCTGGTCGCCTTCGGGACCAGGCGCTCGACGCTGACCCTGTCGGTGCTCTGGCAGGCGGCCCTGCCGGTGGCCCTCGGGCTGCTCCTGGCGGCGGGGGCCGGCATCGGGCTGGGCGCGATGCTGATGGCGATGGCCCTCGTCCCGGTCCGGATCGACTGGGCCGCGGTGCTCTCCCTGACCGGCGCCGGCGCGGGGCTGGTCGGGCTGGTCACCCTGCTGAGCCTGCCCCCGCTGCTGCGCATGATGCGCCCGGAGGGGCTGCGCACGGAGTAGCCCGCACGGCGTACCGAGTGTCCGCCGCGGCGTACGGAGCGCCCCGCGCGCCCCGCTGCCGGTGCGGCCCGCCGCGCTCAGTCGGTGGGCCACACCGGCAGCGGGCGGACCGCCTCGCGCAGCGCCGCCGCCATGGCCCGGAACTCCTCCTGCCGGGCCGTGCCGGTCCGCATGGCCAGCGCGATCCGCCGCGAGGGGGCCGGCTCGGCGAAGTACCCGGTCGCCAGGTGCTCGTTGCGGGCGGTCTCCAGCCGCAGCGCGGTGCGCGGCAGCAGGGTCACCCCGAGCCCGCCCGCGACGAGCTGGACGAGCGTGGACAGGCCCGCCGCGGTGGTGGTGACGTCCGCCCCCGCTCCGCGCCCCGCCTCCCGGCAGATGTCCAGGGCCTGGTCGCGCAGGCAGTGCCCCTCGTCGAGCAGCAGCAGCTGGAGCCCGCGCAGCTCCTCGCGCGGGATGTCGCGCCGCCCGGCCAGGGGGTGCTCGCGCGGGGCCAGCAGGACGAAGTCCTCGTCGAAAACGGGCAGTTCGGTGACCCCGGGCATGCCCAGCGGGACCGCGAGCAGCAGCAGGTCGAGCCGCCCGCCCGCCAGCCCCTCCAGCAGCGAGGCCGTCTGCTCCTCGTGCACCTGGAGGTCCATGCCGGGGTAGCTGCGGTGGAAGAGGCCGAGCACGGTGGGCAGCAGGTACGGGGCGACGGTCGGGATCACCCCGAGCCGCAGCACCCCCGTGAAGGGGGCCCGTACCGACTCGGCCTCCTCCAGCAGCCCGCCCAGCGCGTCCAGCACGCCCCGCGCCCGCACCGCGATGCGCTCCCCCGCCGGGGAGAGCAGCACCTTGCGGGTGGTGCGCTCCAGCAGCCGCACCCCGAGGGCCTCCTCCAGCGCGGAGACGGAGCCGGAGAGCGCGGGCTGGCTCATCCCGATGGCCGCGGCGGCGTCGCGGAAGTGCAGGTGCTCGGCGACCGCCGCGAAGGCGCGCAGCTGCGCCAGCGTCGGCTGCTTCGGTCCTCTACTACTGACAGCCACTGATAGGTACCTCCGATCACCCGCCACAAGAATAGCTATTTCCGCAATCAATGCTGCTGTGCCAGCATGTGAGATCCGTCCAACCCCTTTGGAAAGCCCCCAAAAGGGTCGCTTTCCATTCCGCAAGGAGAGTTCGTGCTCACTGTCGGTGACAAGTTCCCCACCTACGATCTGACCGCCTGCGTCTCCCTCGACGCCGACAAGCAGTTCGCGCAGATCGACCACAAGTCCTACGAGGGCAAGTGGCGCGTGGTGTTTTTCTGGCCCGCCGACTTCACCTTCGTCTGCCCGACCGAGATCGCCGCGTTCGGCAAGCTGAACGACGAGTTCGCGGACCGCGACGCGCAGATCCTCGGCGTCTCCGGCGACTCCGAGTACGTCCACCACGCCTGGCGCAAGGACCACGCCGACCTGCGTGACCTGCCCTTCCCGATGCTGGCCGACGTCAAGCACGACCTGATGCAGGCCTGCGGCGTCGAGGGCGAGGACGGCTTCGCCAAGCGCGCCGTCTTCATCGTCGACCCGAACAACGAGATCCAGTTCGCCATGGTGACCGCCGGTTCCGTGGGCCGTAACCCCAAGGAGGTCCTGCGGGTCCTCGACGCCCTGCAGACCGACGAGCTGTGCCCCTGCAACTGGAACAAGGGCGACAGCACCCTCGACGCCGGCGCCCTGCTGGCCGGTGAGTGACGGATGTCCCTCGACACCCTGAAGTCGGCCATACCGGACTTCGCCAAGGACCTGAAGCTGAACCTCGGTTCGGTCATCGGGAACCAGGACACCCTGACCCAGCAGCAGCTGTGGGGCACCGTCCTGTCCTGCGCGATCGCCGCCCGCTCCCCGCGCGTCCTGCGTGAGCTGGAGCCGGAGGCCAAGGCCGCGCTGTCCCCGGAGGCGTACACCGCCGCCAAGTCCGCCGCCGCGGTCATGGCGATGAACAACGTCTTCTACCGGACGCGCCACCTGCTCTCCGACCCGGAGTACGGCACGCTGCGCGCGGGCCTGCGGATGAACGTCATCGGCAACCCGGGCGTGGAGAAGGTCGACTTCGAACTGTGGTCGCTCGCGGTCTCCGCGATCAACGGCTGCGGCCAGTGCCTGGACTCGCACGAGCAGGTCCTGCGCAAGGCGGGCGTCGGCCGCGAGACGGTCCAGGAGGCCTTCAAGATCGCCTCGGTGATCCAGGCCGTCGCCGTCACCCTCGACGCCGAAGCGGCCCTGGCCGCCGAGTAGTCACCCGTAGGGGTGCTCTTACGCGCCTCCGTGCCCCCGCAGCCCTTCCGGGCGGCGGGGGCACCGCGCGTTCGGGGGTCACTTCTCGCGCAGCTTGTCCATGAGCCCGCGCATGTCCTCGACCATCGCGGCCTTGACCGCGTTCTCGTCGAGGTCGCCGCCCTCGCCGTCCTCACCCGCCCACCACTGGACCCGCATGGTGAAGACCGCCCCGCCGTCGAGCACCTGGAGCCGGGGCGCGGACTCCTCGCCGGAGAACACCGCCCGCTCGCCCAGACCGGGCACCTGCTCCGGCGTGACGGACGCGGCGCGCAGGTTCAGGTTGAGGACGGGTCCGGCGCCGAACTCCGCCTCGGGGTCGGTCTTGCGGTGCAGCTCGACCAGCACCAGGGCGTCGTGCGTGGGGAGACGGTCACCCCGTCCCCCGAGGGAGAAGCAGTGCGACCAGTCCAGCGCGGCACCTTCGGCATGGCTCGGCATGCCCACGCCCAAGTCCCCGACCACGGCCCCGACGGCCTTCAGCGGGGTCTCCGCGCAGAGCTGTTCGCTGTGCCGGTACGCGATCGGCGGCCCGGCGGCGGCGTGACGTTCCTGCACGACCAGCACCCCCGCCCACACGGCGGAGGCCAGCACCGCCCCGCCCAGCCCCCAGAGCCAGGGAGCGCGCCCGCGCCCCTCCCGGCCCGCCCGGAGCTCCTGGCCGGCGAGTTCGGGCGGAGCGGCGTCCGGCCACTCCCCGCCGAGCTCAGGCTCGCTGATCATCCCCGGCCTCCAGCGCGGCGGCCCGTACCGCGGTGGCCCCGTGCGGGCCCGGACCCGTGGCGGAGATCGCCCCGAGGTGCCGCTCGCGCGAGTAGGCCCTCAGGTAGACCACCACCGTGTTGGTGACGGCCACCAGCGGCACGGCGACGACGGCGCCGCCGATGCCCGCGGTCATCCCGCCGGCCGCCACCGCCAGCACCACCGCGAGCGGGTGGACGCGTACCGCCCGGCCGAGGATGAAGGGCTGGAGCACGTGCCCCTCGATCTGCTGGACCGCCAGCACCACGCCCAGCACCGCGAGGGCGATGACCGGCCCCTGGGTCACCAGCGCCACCACCACCGCGAGGGCGCCGGAGATCACGGCGCCGACGAGCGGGATGAACGCGAACAGGAAGATGAAGACGGCCAGCGGCACGGCCATCGTCACGTCGAGGAAGTACAGCCCGAGGCCGATGAAGACGGCGTCGATCAGCGCGACGAGCACCGTGCCGCGCACGTACGCGGTCAGCGTGCGCCAGGCGCGCGGACCGGCGCCCGCGACGCCGGGGCGGGCGGCGGCCGGGACCAGGCCCAGCACCCAGCTCCAGATCTTCTTGCCGTCGTAGAGCAGGAAGAGCGTCGAGAACATCGCGAGCAGCATGCCCGTCATGACCTCGACGAGCACCGTCACGCCCTGGAGGCCCGCCGAGGTGATCTCCTCGGTGTTGGTGCCGATGGTCTCGCTGAGGTTCTTCGCGATGTCGTTGATCTGCTTCTCGGTCACGTGGAACGGACTGTCCAGTGCCCAGGTCTTGAGCTCGTTGATGCCCTCGCGGAGCCGGTTGGAGAGGTCGTCGAGGTTCTCCATGACCTGCCAGACGACGAACCAGCCGACCAGCCCGATGACGACGAACCCGAGGATCGCGGTGACGGCCGTGGCGAGCCCGCGCGGCAGGCCGAGCCGGCGCAGCCGCACCACGAACGGCTGGAGCAGCGCGGTGACGAGCAGGGCCGCGGCGAAGGCGAGGACGACCAGCCGCACTTCGCTGATCACCAGCATCAGCACCCAGACCATCCCGGCGAGCAGCAGCAGCCGCCAGCTGGCCTCCGCGGCGACCCTCACCCCCCACGGGATGACGGTCACCGGGTCGGGCCGCGCGGGGGCGCGCGGGGGCGCGGCAGCGCTCGTACCCGCGTCGTCCGGTGCCGCGGCGGCCACGACGGGGGTGGGCAGCGGCGGTTCCCCGGCGGCCTCGGCCTCGACCTCGGCCCGCCGTTCGTCCAGCGCGGCCTCCATCCGGCTCAGTCTGCTGCCGAGCCGGCCGAGCCAGCCTGCCCTCTTCGCCATGTCGTTCCTTTCCCCCCGCCCAGCGGTGACACCTCGCACGACCGTACACGCGAGGAACCCCACACCGGTGGACGGTGTGGGGTTCCCCGAGGTTGTACGCGGGCCCTATGTCAGGGCTTTAGTACCAGTTGTTGGCCTGGTGGAAGCTCCAGGCGCCGCAGGGGCTGCCGTAGCGCTCGTTCATGTAGCCCAGGCCCCACTTGATCTGGGTGGCCGGGTTGGTGCGCCAGTCGGCGCCGGCCGAGGCCATCTTCGAACCGGGGAGCGCCTGGACCAGACCGTAGGCTCCCGAGGAGGAGTTGACGGCCTTGTAGTTCCAGGTGGATTCCTGGTTGATGATGTTCGAGAAGCACTGGAACTGGCCCGCCGGGACCAGCTGCCGGGCGATCTCCTTGACCTGGGCGACCGTGTAGGAGCCCTGGACCGGGAAGTCGCCGGCGTCGCGGGCGGCGGACCGGCTGGCGACCTCGCCCTCTTCCTCGCGCTGCTCCTTGAGCTTGGCGTCGGCTTCCGCCTTCTTCGCCTGCTCGGCCTTCTCGGCCTCCGCCTTCTTGGACTTGGCGTCCTCGGCGGCCTGGAGGCGGGCGGCCTCCTCCACCGAGCGCTTGGCGTCGGCGTCGGCGGCGTGGGCGATGCTGTCGGCCTGCTGCGCCAGGGTGGCGCTCTGGACCTGGGCCTGCTCGCCGAGCGGGATTTCAGTGAGGAGAGTCGCGCCGGAAGCGGTCGTCTCGAGGTCGTTCGAGGCGGCATCGCCAGTGGCGACGCCCACGACTGCGCCGACGGTGGTGACCGCGGTGGCCGAAGCCACTGCGAACCCCCGAACCGAGATCCGGCTCACACGGTGTCCTTCCAGCAGCGTCCGCAGTGACCGCGCGGCCGCAAGAGTGCCCCTTCGACACTGGTCTCCGTGGTGATGAGGTCACAGGAGACGCTGGCCCGTGGGCAACTCCCTTGCGGGGGCTGCCGGCTGTACCGGGCGGCATACGGACATCGGCTGTGAAGTTGTTCGTACTGCGCGTATCTCAACCGGAGATACAACTGTGCCGTATGCGGGGCCTGACGGAAACCAGACTCTGCCGGACCTCGACGCCGCAAGGCAATTCCGCGTTGCGTGTGAAAGGTCACACCTGCCGTGATGCCCGTGATTCGGGAAAACACCTGTGCAGCAGGACGCCGCCCGGCTAGGCTCCTGGGCCTTTGCCGGACGGCGCCAACCAACCATCCCGCTATGGGGGTTTTACCCCGTTCCCTCCTAGAGGGTTTCGAGCATCTCCGTCACCAGTGCGGCGATCGGGGAGCGCTCGGAGCGGGTCAGCGTCACGTGGGCGAAGAGCGGATGCCCCTTCAGCTTCTCAACGACGGCGACCACTCCGTCGTACCGGCCTACCCGCAGATTGTCCCGCTGGGCCACGTCGTGGGTCAGGACGACCCGGGAATTGGCCCCGATCCTGGACAGAACGGTCAGCAGGACGTTGCGCTCCAGGGACTGGGCCTCGTCCACGATGACGAACGCGTCGTGCAGCGACCGGCCGCGGATGTGCGTGAGCGGCAGGACCTCCAGCATCCCGCGCCCCAGCACCTCCTCGATGACCTCGCGCCCGGCGACCGCCGAGAGGGTGTCGAAGACCGCCTGCGCCCAGGGGCTCATCTTCTCGGTCTGGTCGCCCGGCAGGTAGCCGAGCTCCTGACCGCCCACCGCGTACAGCGGGCGGAAGACCATGACCTTCTGATGCTGCCTCCGCTCCAGCACCGCCTCCAGGCCCGCGCACAGCGCGAGCGCGGACTTCCCGGTCCCGGCCCGGCCGCCCATCGAGATGATCCCGATCTCGGGGTCGAGCAGCAGGTCCAGGGCGATGCGCTGCTCGGCGCTGCGGCCGTGCAGCCCGAAGGCCTCGCGGTCGCCGCGTACGAGCTTGACGTTGCCGTCGGCCGTGACCCGGCCCAGGGCCTTGCCCCGCTCGGACTGGAGGACCAGCCCGGTGTGCACGGGCAGTTCCGTGGCCTCCGGTACATGGAGCCGCTCCTCGGAGTAGAGGAGGTCCACCTGCTCCCCGGAGAGGGCGAGCTCGCTCATGCCGGTCCAGCCGGCGTCGGTGATGGCGAGCTCCGCGCGGTACTCCTCGGCGAGCAGCCCCACGGAGGAGGCCTTGATGCGCAGCGGGAGATCCTTCGAGACGACCGTGACGTCGTAGCCCTCGGCCTGGAGGTTGCGGGCGACCGCGAGGATCCGCGAGTCGTTGTCCCCGAGCCGGAAGCCCGCCGGCAGGACGCCGGGGTCGGAGTGGTTGAGCTCGACGCGCAGGCTGCCGCCCAGATCGCCCAGCGGGATGGGGGCGTCGAGGCGACCGTAGCGGACCCGGAAGTCGTCGAGCAGGCGCAGGGCCTGACGGGCGAAGTAGCCGAGTTCGGGATGGTGCCTCTTGGCCTCCAACTCGGTGATCACCACGATCGGGAGCACGACCTCGTGCTCGTCGAAGCGGGAGAACGCGTTGGGGTCGGCCAGCAGGACGCTGGTGTCGAGGACGTAGGTCCGCCTGTCGGGCAGGCGGCGCTTTGTGCTGGTCACCACGGAAGGACGTACCCCCTCGGAAGAGGTCGGGCCATGAAGACCGGACCGGTCATCGGCGCCATTGCCAGGGCCGAAGTCCGGCCCGCCAATCCGTCCGTGCGAACCGCACGCGCGTCCTGGTGCAAAGGGCCTCCCGGGCGGACGGCCCGGTGCCGTCCGCTGAGACTCGACACCCGTGGATCGGGCGTCGACCTGCCTGGGTTATGCCCTCGAACGTGCGCGGCCATGCCATGGCATATGACGGACGCTCGGTGAATCCCTGGTGAAGGGTTCGCGCGGGGGACGGAGGAGACCGAGGGGGTTTCCGCGACTGCGGGTCAGGTGCCGTACCGCCGGTGGCGGGCGGCGTAGTCGCGCAGGGCGCGCAGGAAGTCGACCTTGCGGAAGGCCGGCCAGAAGACCTCGCAGAAGTAGTACTCGGAGTGCGCGCTCTGCCACAGCATGAATCCGGACAGCCGCTGCTCGCCGCTGGTGCGGATCACCAGGTCGGGGTCGGGCTGGCCGCGGGTGTAGAGGTGCTCCGCGATGTGGTCGATGTCCAGGACCTCGGCGAGCTCCTCGAAGGAGGTGCCCTTCTCGGCGTGCTCCAGCAGGAGCGAGCGGACCGCGTCGGCGATCTCCTGGCGGCCGCCGTAGCCCACGGCGACGTTGACCAGTATCCCGTCGATGTCGTGGGTGGCCTGCTCGGCCTCCTTCAGCACCGTCTGGGTCCGGGCGGGCAGGATGTCCAGGTTGCCGACGTGGTGGACGCGCCAGCGACCGTCCTCGGCGAGGCCCCGGACGGTGTTCTCGATGATGTTGAGCAGTGGCCGGAGCTCGGCCTCCGGCCGGTCCAGGTTGTCCGTGGAGAGCATCCACAGGGTGACGACCTCGACGTCCGTCTCGGTGCACCAGCCGAGCATCTCGGAGATCTTGTCGGCGCCGGCCTGGTGGCCCTGTTCCGTCGTGCCTCCGGACGCCTTGGCCCAGCGCCTGTTCCCGTCCAGGATGACGCCGATGTGCTTGGGCGACGCGTCATGGTCGAGGCGGCCTTCCACCCGGCGTGCATAGAGCCTGTACACCAGGTCGCGCAGCTTCACGATCTTCCAGCCCCTCCGTGCAATGCCCCCGTGCGAATTGCGGTCTCCCCCGAGTCCGCCACATTACTGCGCGCCGGGATCGGGTACCCAACTCGGTCTGTCACAAGTCCGTGATAGCAAGGACAACGTGACTGATAACAATCCCTATCGGGCAGAGCCCTCGCGCTATGACTCCATGCACTACCGGCGCACGGGCCGCAGCGGCCTCAAGCTCCCCGCGATCTCCCTCGGCCTCTGGCACAACTTCGGCGACGACCGGTCGCTGGAGTCCCAGCGGGCGATCCTGCGCCGCGCCTTCGACCTCGGCGTGACCCACTTCGACCTGGCCAACAACTACGGCCCGCCGCCCGGTTCCGCCGAGCTGAACTTCGGGAAGATCTTCGCCCAGGACTTCGCCCGGTACCGCGAGGAGCTGGTGCTCTCCACCAAGGCGGGCTACTTCATGCACCCCGGCCCGTACGGCGAATGGGGCAGCCGCAAGTACCTCCTCGGCTCGCTGGACGCCTCGCTGAAGCGGATGGGCGTGGACTACGTCGACGTCTTCTACTCGCACCGCTTCGACCCGGAGACCCCGCTGGAGGAGACCATGGGCGCGCTCGCGTCGGCGGTCCGGCAGGGCAAGGCGCTGTACGTCGGCGTGTCCTCGTACACGGCCGAGCAGACGGCGGAGGCCGCGCGGATCCTGACGGACATGGGCGTGCGCCCCCTGATCCACCAGCCCTCGTACTCCATGATCAACCGCTGGACGGAGGAGGACGGGCTGCTGGACACCCTGGAGGAGGCCGGCATGGGCTGCATCTCCTTCGCGCCGCTCGCGCAGGGCCTGCTGACCGGCAAGTACCTCCAGGGCATCCCGGAGGGCTCCCGGGCCAGCCAGGGCAAGTCCCTGAACCCCTCGCTGCTGTCGGAGGACGTGGTCCGCCGGCTCACCGGGCTGAACGAGATCGCGGCCCGGCGCGGCCAGTCCCTGGCCCAGCTCGCGCTGACCTGGGTGCTGCGCGACGACCGGATGACCTCCGCGCTCATCGGCGCGTCCAGCGTGAAGCAGCTGGAGGAGAACATCGCCGCGCTGGCCGGAGCACCCCTCACGGAGCAGGAACTGAAGGAGATCGACTCCTTCGCGGTGTCCACCCCCGGCACCAACATCTGGGCCCAGCGCGGCTGACCTGGGCTTTTGCCCTGAAGGCGCGTGGAACAGAAAACGGGCCGGTCCGTGGGGGGGATACGGACCGGCCCGAGGGGGGGGTTCCACCATAACCCTTCGTAAAGCGTCCTGCGTGCATTGCCGCAAAACGATTACGCTCCGAATCCGCCCAGCAGCACTCCGGTGAGGGCTCCGGCGGCCATGAACGGGCCGAACGCGAACCCCTGGTCACGGCCCGCCCGGCCCCGCAGCACAAGGCCGAGGCCGTACACGGCGCCGTAGAACAGCCCCAGGAACGCCCCGGCGGTCCATACCCCCCACCCGTACCACCCAAGAGCGACCCCCAGCGGGAGCGCCAGCTTGACGTCGCCGAAACCCATCCCGGCGGGGTTGATCAGGAACAGCAGGAGGTACGCGGCCCCGAGCGCGAGTCCGCCCAGCAGCGCGAGCCGCCACGACCCGGCGGCGCCGGGCAGCAGCGCGGCCGCGCCGAGCAGCGCGGCGCAGGCCGCGGCCAGGGGCAGGGTGAGCACGTCGGGCAGCCGGTGCACGGCGCGGTCGACGAGGGCCAGCAGCACCAGGACGGGCGCCAGCCCGGCGAACACCGCCGCCTCGGGGCGCGGCCCCACGGCGGCGGCGAGGGCCGCGCACACGCCGGCGGTGGCGACGGCGGGGCCCGTCCGGCCCCCGCGCCCCGGGGCGGCACCCAGCCATCCCCGCACCCCGCGGTGGCGGTGGCCGCGCCAGGGCTCGCCCGGGGGCACCGAGAGGCGGTGGGCGGCGCGGGGCAGGAGGAGGCCGGCGGTCGCGCCGTACGCGGCGGCGAGGATGATCACGAGGGCGCCCATCCGGCGACGGTAGGCCGGTGCGCCGCCGCGGGCATGGGCCCCGGGGCCCAACACCGCCGCCCGAGGCCGTGCACAGCCGCGCCGGCGTGTGAGGGGCGGGGGACCGGGGGCGGAGCCCTGGGGGGAGCCCCCGGGGGAGCCCCTAGGGTGGCCCGCATGGCGCACTGGCAGGACGGCCCCGGCACCCTCCGCATCGGCGGCACCGGCACCGCGATCCCCCTGGAGGTCGCCGCCTCCTACCGGGCCCGCACGCGCGGGCTGCTCGGGCGCGACGGTGTCGAGGGGGCGCTGCTGCTGACCCCGGCGGGGAGCGTGCACACCTTCCGGATGCGGTTCCCGATCGACGTGGCCTACCTTGACCGGCACCTGCGCGTCATCGCCCTGACCACCATGCCCCCCGGCCGCCTGGGCCTGCCCCGCCTCCGCTCCCGGCACGTCCTGGAGGCCGAGGCGGGGGCGATGGCCGGCTGGGGCCTGGCTGTGGGGAGCCTGGTGAGCGTCTCGACCGGGACTGGGTGACGCGCCGTCCGGGCGGTAGGTTGGGGCGGTTGAGCTGGGGTCTCAGGGGAGCGGCATGACGGAGAACGCGCGGATCAAGGCGCTGGAGCAGATCATGCCGGCGACGCACGGCGCCGACGAGGACATCGACTGGCAGGCGGCCGAAGCCGTCTGGGGGACCCGTTTCCCGGCCGACTTCGTCGCGTTCATGGGGCGTTACGGCGCCGGCTCCATCAACGGCGAGGCCGGCATCCTGCTGCCGCTGCCCAAGCCCGGACTCCAGTGGGACCCGGCCGAGATGGCCGAGGAGACCGCGAACGCCCGGCAGGTCTGGGAGGCCGAGGGCGGCCGGGCCGCCTTCGACGTGGACCCGGAGTCGATCATCGCCTGGGGGGTCACCGGCGGGTCCGACATCCTCTGCTGGCTCACCACCGACCCCGACCCGGACCGCTGGCCGGTCCTCGTCGCCGGCCGGCACACCGCCGACGCCTTCGCCGTCTACCCGTACGGCATGGCCGAATTCCTGCTGCGGCTGTGCTCCGACGAGTTCGACGTCAGCCCCGTGAGCATCACCTTCTGGGACGCGGGCCACCTGAGCTTCGTGCACTGGCGCAAGGCCCAGCGGCGCTGGCAGGAGGGCCGCAACCCCGAGACGGGCGAGCCCGACCCGTACGCCGGCGAGTTCGCCGACTAGAGACCGCCCCCGCCGAAAACCGACCCGAGCCCGTTTCCCCACCGGAAACGGGCTTTTCGGCATGTCTACGCGCGTCAAATTCCTCCGGCTCACATCGGAAAACACAATTCCGAAATCCCTCGCTTGGAGCATTCACCACAAGTACCGCCCCCGTGGAATCAACCGCACCGCCGTCAGGAGAGAATTCCGGCCAGACGGGCCACGGCGGGACACCCCAGCCCGGAGCAACTCATAAGTAACAACGGGAATCAAAAGAAAATCAGGGGTATCCACTCGTGCGAAGAAGAATGTTCGGCGCGGCCGCCACAGCGGCCGCGTTCGGCCTGCTGATACCGCTGTCCGGCTGCGGAAGTTCCTCCGGGGACGAGGGCGACGGCGACACGCTGCGCCTGATCGCGGCCGAATACGGCAACACGTCCGCCAACAGTTCCAAGGCTTTCTGGGACAAGGTGACGGCCGATTTCACCAAGGCCAATCCCGGAATCAAGGTCAGCGTCAAGCTCATCCCGTGGGCCGACATCGACCGTGAGGTCTCCCGTATGGTCCAGGCCGGCAACGCGCCCGACATGGCGCTCATGGGCTCCTACTCCGACTTCGCGGCCCAGGGCAAGCTGTATTCGGCGGAGGAACTGCTCTCGATCAGCGCCGAGGCCAACTTCCTCCAGCCCCTCGCCGAGGCCGGGTCCGTCGGCAACACCCTCTACGGCATGCCCTTCGTGGCGAGCAGCCGCCTGCTCTTCTACAACACCAAGCTGTTCGCGGACGCGGGCCTCGTGCCCAAGGACGGCTCGGCCACCTGGCAGCCCAAGACGTGGTCGGACCTGCAGGCCGCCGCCAAGGCGCTCAAGGCCAAGGGGGTGCGCTTCCCGTACGCCCTGCCGCTGGGCCCCGAGGAGGCCCACGCGGAGGCGATGATCTGGGAGCTGACCAACGGCGGCGGCTATGCCGACAGCAGCGGCAACTACAGCCTCGCCTCGGACAAGAACATCGAGACCTTCAACTGGCTCAAGGAGAACATGGTGGGCCCCGGGCTGACCGGCCCCACCCAGCCCTCGCAGCTCAACCGCGCCGACGCCTTCGCCGCGTTCCTGCGCGGGGAGGTCGGCATGCTCAACGGCTACCCGTCCCTCTCGCACGAGGCGCGCGCCAAGGGCATCACCGTCGGCGCCGTGGCCATGCCGGTCTCGGACTTCCTCGGCACCGGCGAGACCCCGCCCGCCGTGGGCGTGGCCGACTGGATGATGGCCTTCAAGCAGAACGGCAAGCGCAAGGAGATCGGCAAGTTCCTGGACTTCGTCTACCAGGACAAGAACCTGTCGGACTTCGCCGGCCGCTACCACCTGCTGCCCTCGACGGTCACGGCTTCCCGCACCCCCTCGGGCGGCGGCCTCGACAAGAACGACGAGCAGTTCCTGACCGCCCTGCGCGGCGCGCAGCTCTACCCGGTCAACGACCCGGCCTGGGTGACGGTCAGCGACACCATCAAGCGCAACATCGGACGGGCCGTGGACCCGGGCGGCAGCCCGAAGGCCGTCCTGGAGGACATCGCCGCGAAGGCGAGCGCCGCTTCCCGGAAGAAGAACTGAACGTCCCCCGGAAGAAGGGACCTTCGCCTCCCCTGCCGCACCCATCCCGTACGGCAGAATGGCCGACGGCACTTGATCCAAGGCCGCGGCCCCGTCGCCCGTCGGGCACCCACAAGGTGCGCGGGGCGGCAGGCCTCCCCTCCGCGGGCGCCCTCCCGGCCCCGCTCCCCTCCCCCGCTACGCCCCGCCGTTCTCCGCGGAGAACGCCGTCCGGTACCGCTCGCAGCCGGAGTCCCAGTTCAGGGTGCCCGTGAGCGTCCCGTAGTGGGTGCGCGTGACCGACCACTCCACCGTGTAGGCGCCCGTGTCGCACGCGATCTTCGTGCCGCCGGGGACCTTGTGGCGCCCCGTCGCCGGCCGGTCGGCCAGCTTCTGTTCCACTTCCGCCCGCGCGACCCCCTTCGCGTCGCGCAGCACTGCGCGCACCACGATCGGGTGCTTGCCGTTCTTGGTGGTCAGGCCCTTGTTCACCAGCACGTCGGAGACCGCCCAGGCGAACTCGTACGAGGGCGTCCAGGCGAGCGTGCTCGGGTCGCCGACCTGGCGCTCGTCCCTCGGGTCGCCGGGGCCGACGGGGCGGGAGACCGTCTTGTACTGGATGCCGGGGTGGAAGCGGACCTGGCCCTCCAGCTTGTGCTTCTGGTCCTTGGTCCACAGGGACTTCATCTCGTGCTCGCCCCCGGCCGGGTCCTGGAGGTACCCGGTGCCCGGTGCCGCGGCGGCGGAGGCCTGGGTGAGGGCGGGGGCGACGGCCGCGGCGGCCGCGGCGAGGGCGAGGGCGGCGGTGCGAGTGCGCTTCATGCCCGGACCAACGGGACCCCGCGGCGGGCCGGAACGACGCCGCGCGCGCGTTCACCCGTACGGGAGCGGGCGGCGGACGCACAGGTGACAGATTCCGTCCGCCGCCGGAATCGGCCGCGCCGCACCTCTGGTTGTGTGTGCCCGGACGGCGGAGCGATCCGCGTACGGCTACGGGGGATGACATGGACGTGAAGACGGGCGGCACGGTCGCGCCGGGCTGGGAGACGGTCCGGGCGGAGTTCGAGGAGTTCGCGGCGCTGGAGCCGCACTCGCCCGAGGCTCAGCTGGCGGTGCGCCACCACGGCCGGACCGTGGTGGACCTGTGGGCCGGGGAGGACACCGACGGGGACACCCTCAGCGGCGTCTTCTCGGTCACGAAGGGCGCGGCCCACCTGGTGGTGGCGCTGCTGGCGCAGGAGGGCGTACTGGACCTGGAGCGTCCGGTGTCGGCGTACTGGCCGGAGTTCACCGGGCACGGCAAGGAGCGGCTGACGGTGCGGCAGCTGGTCGCGCACGGCTCCGGGCTGATCTCCTCCGACGAGGGCTTCTCGTACGAGGAGGTCGCGGACGACGCGTTCCTCGCGGACCGGCTCGCCCGGCAGGAGCCGTTCTGGGAGCCCGGTACGGCCTACGGCTACCACGCCTTCGTGATCGGGGCGCTGACGGGCGAGGTGGTGCGGCGGGCCACGGGCCGCTCCCTCCAGGAGGTCTACGAGGAGCGGCTGCGGGCGCCGTACGGGCTGGACCTGTACATGGGGCTGCCGGCGGAACTGGAGGGCCGCTGGAAGCCGGTCCTGGAGATGCTGCCGACGCCCGCCCAGCGGGAGCTGCTCGCGGCGGGCGGGCCGCTGCCGGAGATGCTGCGGACGGCCTTCAACCAGCACCACGAGCCGCCGATGGACGTGGTCGCGTACGCCAACCACCCGAAGGTGAAGGCCCTCGGCCCGGCCTCGGCCGGCGGCATCGGCACGGCGCGTGGCGTGGCCGCCCTGTACGCGGCGGCGATCAGCGGGCTGGACGGCCGGGGCGCGCTGCTGGAGCCGGCGACGCTGGCCGGCGTCGCGCGGCTTCACACGCCGGGCGAGGACCGGGTCACCTCGGAGGCGGACCACTTCTGCCTGGGCTTCGAGACCCAGGCCGCGGTGGGCCCGGAGGCCTTCGGGCACTGCGGCGCGGCGGGCGGGCAGGGCTTCGCCGACCCGGTCACGGGGGTCGCGTACGGGTACACGCGCCGCCGCTTCGGCTTCCCGGGCGGGCTGGCCCCGGAGAACGGGCGCCTGACGGCGGCGGTGCTGAAGGTGGCCCGGGGGCTCTGAGGAGCCGCCTCAGGCCTGGAGCCCGGGGGCTCCGGCCTAGGGGGTGTGTTCTCAGGCCTGGCCGGTCTCGAAGCGGCTGATGTGGCCGTCGGAGACGGTGAACCGCCAGGCGGTCCGCATCTCGCCCCAGGTGTCGTTGCGGTAGGTGACGAGGAGGGAGCGGCCGCCGTCGGTCTGCTTCTCGACCGACATGTGGCCCCGGGACGAGAAGATCTCGCGGTCCGCCCAGTCGGCCAGGTCGCGGTCGGAGCCGTCGTCGGACATGGTCGCGCCCGGGGTCAGCACGGTTTCGAAGGCGGCCCGGTCACCCGCGTTGACGGCGGTGACGAAGGCGCGGACGGCGGGATCGGTGAGCTGGTCCGGCTTGATCATGGGGTCTCCCGGTCGTGTCGTGGTCCTGTGTACGGCGCTGCGCGCGACCAGGGAACACCCCCGGCGGGGCCGGCGGGCCGACCCTCACCCGTTCGCCGCCCGGCGGCGTGTCAGGACGCGTCGGGGGCGGTGCGGACCGGGAAGCCGGTGGGGCGGCCCTGTTCCTTCAGCCAGGCCAGGACCTGGTCGAGGGCGGCGACGGTCTGCTTGCGGTCGCCGCCGCCGTCGTGGAAGAGGATCGTGGGGCCGTTGCCGATCTCGCGCTTGACGGCGTCGACGATGGCGGCGGTCCCGGGCTTGCCGAAGTCCTTGGTGTCGACGTTCCAGCCGAGGGGGCGCATGCCGGCGGCCGCGGCGATCCTGCGGCTGTCGGGGGTGAAGGCGCCGCCGGGGGCGCGGTAGTACTCGACCTTGGCGCCGCCGCCCGCGGCTTCCTCGATCAGCTTCTTCGCGTCGAGGATCTGGGCCTGCTGGTAGGCGACGGGCTTCTTGTCCATGGAGGTGTCGTGGTCCATGGAGTGGTCGCAGAGCCGGTGGCCGGCCGCGACGACCTTCCTGACCAGGTCGGGGTGGGCCCTGGCCTGCGGGCCGATCATGCAGAAGACGGCCTTGACGTCGTACGTGGCCAGGACGTCGAGCACCTGCGGGGTCCAGCGGGGGTCGGGGCCGTCGTCGATGGTGATGTTGACGGCGTTGCCGCCGGCCTCGGAGGCGTGGGCGATGCTGTCGGGCGTCCCCGCCGGCTTCGCGCCCGGTGCGGCGCCCGGGTCGGTCCCGCCCTTGGGGTCGTCCGTGCCGGCCGGGCGGGCGGCGTTCCCGGGGCGGTCGGGGCCGTCGTCGGGGGCAACGAGGGCCGTCACGCCCCAGATGGTGGCGGCGACGGCGGCGGCCGAGGCGCCGACGGCCAGCCGGTTGCGGAGGCTGTGCTTCTGCGTGCTCGTCATGTGTCCACTCCCCATCCCGCCGTGCAAGGGTCCTGTGGGTCATGACGCCTGGGATCCTGGCAGGGTTCCACCCAATTGCCCAATAAATTCCAGGTAATAAGGACTTTGGTCCTCAATAACCTCAGTTGTCACCCCTGTTGCCGGGTTTGGGGAGGGCATGCGAAAGGCGGGTGCGGTCCGGGGGGAACCCGGGCCGCACCCGCCTCTCGGGGCGTGGGGCCTCAGTGTGCGAGGGAGTCCTGCGGGGCCTGCGCCGCCTTGGCCGGCTCAGCGCCGGCCGGGGCGGGACCCGCGCCCCGCAGCGGGACCTCCTTGACGAACCAGGCGAGCACGAAGCCCAGTACGGCGATCGCCGCGCCGAGCAGGAACGCCGCGTGCGTACCGGAGGCGACCGCGTGCTGGTAGGCGTCCCGCACGGCCTCCGGCAGCTTCGCGAGGCTCGCCGCGTCGAGCTGGGCGGAGCCGGCGGCCCGGGCGGCATCGGGGCCGAGCCGCTCGGACATGGTGTCCGTGACCCGCGAGGTGAACAGGGAGCCCATCAGGGCCACGCCGAAGGAGCCGCCGAGGGTGCGGAAGAGCGTGGCGGAGGAGGAGGCGACGCCCATGTCCTTCATGTCCACGCTGTTCTGCGCGACCAGCATGGTGATCTGCATCAGGAAGCCGAGACCGGCGCCGAGGACGGCCATGTAGAGGCCGGAGACCAGGCGGGTGGTGCCGGTGTCCATGGTGGCGAGCAGGAACAGGCCGACGACCATGAGCGCGCCGCCGACGATCGGGAAGACCTTGTACTTGCCGCTGCTGGTGGTGATCCGGCCCGCGACGAGCGAGACGGCCATCATCGACAGCAGCATCGGCAGGAGCAGCAGGCCGGAGTTGGTGGCGGAGGCGCCCTGGACCGACTGCTGGAAGAGCGGGAGGTAGAGCACGCCGCCGAACATGGCGAAGCCGACGAGGAAGCCGATCACCGACATGAGGGTGAAGTTGCGGCTGCGGAAGATGTGCAGCGGGATGACCGGCTCGGCGGCCTTGGTCTCGGCGTAGAGGAACGCGGCGGTGGACAGGACTCCGACGGCGACGAGGCCGATGATCTCGGCGGAGCCCCAGGCGTACTCGGTGCCGCCCCAGGTGGTGACGAGGACGGTCGAGGTGATGGCGACGGTCAGCAGGGCGGCGCCGATGTAGTCGATCTTTCCTTGCGTCTTCTTCTTGGGGAGGTGCAGCACCGCCGTCACCATCGCCAGGGCGACGGCGCCGAGCGGGAGGTTGATGTAGAAGGACCAGCGCCAGCCCATGTGGTCGGTGATGGTGCCGCCGACCAGCGGGCCGCCGATCATGGCCAGGGCCATCACGCCGGCCATCATGCCCTGGTACTTGCCGCGCTCGCGGGGCGGGATCAGGTCGCCGATGATCGCCATGACGCCGACCATCAGACCGCCGGCGCCCAGGCCCTGGACGGCGCGGAAGCCGATGAGCTGTCCCATGTCCTGGGCCATGCCGCTGAGCGCGGAACCGATGAGGAAGATGACGATCGAGGTGAGGAAGGAGCCCTTCCGCCCGTACATGTCGCCGATCTTGCCCCAGATCGGCGTGGAGGCGGCGGTGGCGAGGGTGTAGGCGGTGACCACCCAGGAGAGGTGTTCGAGGCCGCCGAGCTCGCCGACGATGGTCGGCATGGCGGTGCCGATGATCATGTTGTCGAGCATGGCCAGCAACATTGCGATCATGAGGGCCATGAGAACGACACGGAGACTGCGGGGCTCCACCTCCTCGGAGCTCTCGGTCGCCGTGGTGTTCTTCGCCATGTCCACTCCCCGTTGATGCGCAACCGCCCCGGGCACTTACTTGCCGCCCGGCTAGTTCACTACACTGGGGACGGTAGACCCGTCACTTGCCGGGCGTCAAGTAAGTACCTGGGAGAGCCATGTCCAGCACCGGTCCGCAGCAGCCGCGGCGGGGGAACACGCGTCAGCGCATCCAGGACGTCGCACTGGAGCTCTTCGCCGAGCAGGGGTACGAGAAGACCTCCCTGCGGGAGATCGCGGAACGTCTGGAGGTCACGAAGGCGGCGCTGTACTACCACTTCAAGACCAAGGAAGACATCATCATCAGCGTCTTCGAGGACCTGACCCGCCCCATCGACGAGCTGATCGAGTGGGCGCAGGAGCAGCCGAGGACGCTGGAGACCAAGCGGGAGGTCCTGCGCCGCTACAGCGAGGCGATGGCGGCGGGCGCGCCGCTGTACCGCTTCATGCAGGAGAACCAGGCCACGATGCGGGAGCTGAGCATCGGGGAGACGGTCAAGCGGAGGCTGTTCACCCTGGTGGAGCTGCTGCGCAACGAGGAGGGCCCGCTCACGGACCAGGTGCGCTGCGTGAGCGCCCTGTTCACGCTGCACGCGGGGATGATGTTCCTCCAGCACGTGGAGGGGGATCCGGAGGAGACCCGGCTGGCGGCCCTGGACGTCGCGACGGACCTGATCACCCGGGCCCACCACGGAGACGCGTAGGCCCCGCCCTCCGGACCGGACCAGACCGGACCGCCCGACCGCCGACGGCGGCGGGCCGGGCGCGGGAAGTCAGGCGCCGCTGTCGCCGCCCGGCGGCGTCGCGGAGTTCTTCGCGGCGAGGGAGCGGCGCAGTACGGGGACGGCGATGCCGAGGGAGCTGCCGATGGCCAGGCCGAGGCCTATGTTGTCGAACACGAGGAGCCCGAGCAGGATGCCGACCGACATGCCGGCCGACAGGCCGATGGCGGTGTCCCTGCCGTAAGCGGCTTCGTTCGCAGCGGTCTTGTCTTCTTCATGCGCCATGCACGCATTGTGTCAGGCGCTCACTTGTCCACGGCCATGGCCAGCTCGAACACCCCGCTGTTCATGTCCTCGCACAGGGCGCGGCAGGCGCTGAGGAGTTCGGTGAATTCGGGCATCGCCTGCCAGGCCCTCATCGCCTCGGTGCCGGTCCAGCGGGACACGGAGACGAAGTGGCCCGGTTCGTTGAGGTCGCGGATCAGCCGGGCGTGCAGGAAGCCGTCGACGGAGCCCTTGGTCCAGGTCAGGAACTCGGTCCAGCGCAGGATGAACTCGTCCTCCTCGCCCGTGCGCACCTGCCAGTTGCCGGAGGCCCAGTACCTGCTCGTCGTCTCGGACATCGCGCACCACCTCGGGAGTCGGGCCCCTCCACCAGGTTAGGCCGGAACGCCCCTGTCGTCCGCTCGGCGGGACGGGCTCCCCCGTGCGGGGGAAGGCCCGCGGCGCGGCGTACCGGCGACGGGGCGGGGAGGCGGTAGGGCATGGGGTGCACGCTCTGCGGCGAGGCTCCCTGGAGGCCCGATGACAGCGGTGGACCACGCGGCCCAAACCGAACGGCGGGTGCGGCAGGGTTCCGCGGTACTGCGCTGGCTGTCGACCACCGACCACAAGGTCATCGGCAACCTCTACCTGGTGACGGCCTTCGGCTTCTTCCTCTTCGCCGGCCTGCTCGCCCTCGTCATGCGTGCCGAGCTCGCCCGCCCGGGGCTCCAGATCCTGTCGAACCAGCAGTACAACGAGGCGTTCACCATCCACGCCACGATCATGATGCTGCTCTTCGCGACGCCGACCTTCACCGGTTTCGCCAATGCCGTGATGCCGCTGCAGATCGGCGCTCCCGACGTGGCCTTCCCCCGGCTGAACGCCTTCACCTACTGGGTCTACCTGTTCGGCGGGCTCATGGTGGTCTCCGGGTTCCTGACCGCCGACGGGGCGGCCGCCTTCGGGTGGTTCGCGTACGCCCCGCTGAACGGGGCGCTGTTCTCCCCGGGCACCGGACCCGATCTGTGGATCATGGGCCTGGCCGTGGCGGGGCTCAGCACCATCCTGGGCGCGGTCAACTTCATCACCACGATCATCTGCCTGCGCGCCCCGGGGATGACGCTCTTCCGGATGCCGGTCTTCACCTGGAACGTGCTGTTCACCTCGATCCTGGCGCTCCTGGCCTTCCCCGTGTTCACCGCGGCCCTGCTGGCCCTGGAGGCGGACCGGAAGTTCGGCGCGCACGTCTTCGACCCGGCGAACGGCGGCGCGCTGCTGTGGCAGCACCTGTTCTGGTTCTTCGGGCATCCGGAGGTCTACATCGTGGCGCTGCCGTTCTTCGGTGTGGTCAGCGAGATCCTGCCGGTCTTCAGTCGCAAGCCGATGTTCGGGTACGTGTCGCTGATCGGCGCCACGATCGCCATCACCGGCCTGTCCGCGACGGTGTGGGCGCACCACATGTTCGCGACGGGGGCGGTGCTGCTGCCGTTCTTCTCCCTCCTGTCGTTCCTGATCGCCGTGCCGACGGGCGTGAAGTTCTTCAACTGGATCGGCACGATGTGGAAGGGATCGCTCTCCTTCGAGACGCCGATGCTGTGGTCCATCGGGTTCCTCGTCACCTTCCTGCTGGGCGGCCTGACCGGGGTGATGGTCGCCTCGCCGCCGCTGGACTTCCACCTGACCGACAGCTACTTCGTCGTCGCCCACCTGCACTACGTCCTCTTCGGCACGATCGTCTTCGCCACCTTCGGCGGGCTCTACTTCTGGTGGCCCAAGCTGACCGGGCGGATGCTGGACGAGCGGCTCGGCCGGATCCACTTCTGGACCCTGTTCGCCGGGTTCCAGATCACCTTCCTGGTGCAGCACTGGCTGGGCGAGGCGGGAATGCCGCGCCGGTACGCCGACTACCTCGCGGCCGACGGGTTCACCCTCCTCAACACCGTCTCCACGGTGGGCGCCTTCCTGCTGGGGCTGTCCACGCTGCCGTTCCTCTACAACGTGTGGCGCACCCACCGGTACGGCGAGCGGGTCACCGTCGACGACCCGTGGGGCTGGGGCCGCTCGCTGGAGTGGGCTACGGGCTGCCCGCCGCCCCGGCACAACTTCCACGCCCTGCCGAGGATCCGTTCGGAGTCCCCGGCCTTCGACCTTCACCACCCGGAGGTGCCCGTTGAAGGGTGAGGCCTGGCTCTTCACCGGTACGGCCCTGTTCTTCGGGGTCACCACCGTCGTCTACCTGTGGCTGTCCGAGGAGCCGGCGGGCAGTGCCGCGCTGTGCGTGTCCTTCCTGATGTCCTCCCTGGTCGCCGCGTTCCTGTGGCGGCAGTACCGGCGGGGCGGGGAGCGCCCGGAGGACCGTACGGACGCCGAGGTGCGGGAGGCCGGCGGGCGGCGGGTCTTCTTCCCCGGTCCCGGCTTCCACCCGGTGCTGGCGGCGGCCGGGAGCGCGCTGATCGGGCTGGGGGTGGTGCAGGGGCTGTGGCTGTGCCTGATCGGGTTCGGGGTGCTGCTGCCGGGGGTGCTCGGGTTCGCCTTCCGGGACCTGGACCGCCCCGAGTAGTTCAGGCCCGGTCCTCGGGGGGCTCCGGGCGGTCCGGGCCGGCGAGGGTCGCGGCGATCTTCCGGCGCTGCTCCGGGGTGACCGGGTGGGGGACGCCGTCGCGGTAGTACCAGGCGCTGATCGCCGCCCGGGTGCGGGCGAGGGCCCGGCGCGGGAGGGAGCGGGTGGGGTCGCCGTCGTACTCCAGCGGCCGGGGCAGGTCGCGGGCGAGCAGGGTGTAGCGCTCGGCGGCCGGGAGCGCCCGGTTGTCCGGGTGGAAGGCGCCCTCGGCGTCCTGGACGGTCAGGCCGGTCTCCTTGCCGTCCGTCAGGAGTTCGCGCTCGTGCGACTGGAGGGCCAGGCAGAGCCGCCTGGTGAGCCAGAAGACCGCGGCCGGCACCACGAAGAAGGCGGCGCGGAACGTCCAGGTCAGCTGGGGCAGGGGCAGGGCGAAGACGAAGGCGAGGATGTCCTGGGCCCCGGCGAGGAGCAGGACCGCGTACCAGGACAGGGCGGCCGCGCCGAAGGCCGTGCGGACGGGCCGGTCTCGGGGGCGGTCGCAGAGGTGGCGCTCGCCGTGGTCGCCGGTGATCCAGCGTTCGAAGAAGGGGTAGGCGTAGAGCACGGTGAAGAGCAGGCCGGGCATGAGGACGGCCGTCACCAGGGCGTTCCAGGCGATGGTGTGCCCCCACAGCCGGGTCTCGGTGCCGGGCATCAGGCGCAGGGCGCCTTCCAGGAAGCCGATGTACCAGTCGGGCTGGGAGCCGTCGGAGACCAGGTCGGTGCGGTAGGGGCCGTACACCCAGACGGGGTTGACCTGTGCGACGGCGGCGAGGGCGGTCAGCACGCCGGACACGGCGAGGAAGAGACCGCCGGACTTGGCCAGGTACTGGGGGAAGAAGGGCAGGCCGACGGCGTTGCGGGCGGTGCGGCCGGGGCCCGCCCAGTGGGTGTGCTTGAGGTGGAAGACGAGCAGCAGGTGGACGGTGACCAGGCCCAGGAGGAGGCCGGGGACCAGCAGGACGTGCACGGGGTAGAGGCGGGGGACGATGTCGTGGCCGGGGAACTCGCCGCCGAAGGCGAAGAAGCTCAGGTAGGTGCCGACGACGGGGACGGACAGCATGACGCCCTGCGCGATGCGCAGTCCGGTGCCGGAGAGCAGGTCGTCGGGGAGCGAGTAGCCGGCGAAGCCCTCCAGCGTGGCCAGCATGAACAGGGTCACGCCGATCACCCAGTTCACCTCGCGCGGGCGGCGGAAGGCGCCGGTGAAGAAGACGCGCAGCATGTGCGCGCCGATGGCGGCGAGGAAGACGATCGCCGCCCAGTGGTGGAGCTGCCGGATCAGCAGGCCGCCGCGCACGTCGAAGCTGATGCGCAGGGTGGACTGGTAGGCCTGGGACATGAGGACGCCCTGCAGCGGCTCGTAGGAGCCCCGGTAGGGGGTTTCCCGCATGGACGGGTCGAAGAAGAAGGTCAGGTACACGCCGGTGAGGAGCAGGACGACGAAGCTGTAGAGGGCCAGTTCGCCGAGCAGGAAGGACCAGTGGTCGGGGAACACCTTGCGCAGCGTCCCGCGGACGAGTTCCGCCAGCGGCAGCCGTTCGTCGAGGGCTCCGGCCCGCCGCACCACCCGTGCCCTGCGCTTGGACTCCGGCACCGGCCCGCACCTCCTGCCCGCGCGCGCCGCCCGGCGCGTACGCCACGCCACGCTACCGAAACAGGACAGGAGGGGACGGGACGGACACGGCCGGTCAGGGGTGGAGCCGCCGTTCGGACTCGCCGATGGGCACGTCGTTGATGCTGGCCTCGCGGCGGCGCATCAGGCCGTCGTCGTCGAACTCCCACTGCTCGTTGCCGTGGCTGCGCCACCACCGGCCGTCCACGTCGTGCCACTCGTACTCGAAGCGGACGGAGATGCGGTTGCCGGTGTACGCCCAGAGTTCCTTGCGCAGGCGGTAGTCGAGCTCGCGCTCCCACTTCTCGGCGAGGAAGGCGCGGATCTCGGCGCGGCCGGTCAGGAAGCGGTCGCGGTTGCGCCAGACGGAGTCCTCGGAGTAGGCGAGGGCGACCCGGGCGGGGTCGCGGGTGTTCCAGGCGTCCTCGGCGGCCTGGACCTTGGCGCGGGCGGTCTCTTCGGTGAACGGGGGCTTGAGCACGGCGGGTTCCTCTCGGATCACGGATCGGAGAACGTTCGTTCTCAAAGTAGAGAACGAACGTTCTCGCCGCAAGCGGTTCTGCACTACCCTTCACCCCATGGACGACGAAGAGGCCCGCACCCGGCTGCTCGACGCGGCGGAGAAGCTGTTCTACGCCGAGGGCGTCCAGGCCGTCGGCATGGACCGCATCCGCACCGAGTCGGGCGTACCGCTGAAGCGGCTCTACCGGGTCTTCCCGGCGAAGGAGGCCCTGGTCGCCGCCTACCTGGAGCGGCGCGACGCCCGCTGGATCGGCGGCCTGCGGGAGGCCGTGGCGGCGGCCCCGGAACCGGTCCCGGCCGTCTTCGACTGGCTGGCGCGGTGGTTCTCGGAGCCGGACTTCCGCGGCTGCGCCTTCCTCAACGCCTACGGGGAGCTGGGCACCGGCCCCGCCGCGGTGCTGGACGTCGTACGCCGCCACAAGGCGGAGCTCCGCGCCCTGCTGGGCACCCTGACCGACTCCCCCGCCCTCGCGGACCAGCTCCTGATCCTGGCCGAGGGCGCCACCGTGGTGGCCGCCCTGACCCCGGGCCCCGAACCGGCGCTCCGCGCCCGCGAGGCGGCCCTGCGCCTGCTGGAACCCCCCGCCCGCCCGAACGGCTGAGCGGCCCGGCGGCCGGGGCGGCGTCAGTGGCAGTCGACGCCGTGGATGGTCGGCATCACCGGGTCGCCCTCGCGGCTGTGCAGGGTCAGCGCCCCGTCGCGGGCGCCCCAGTCCAGCTCGTACGACCCGGCGGCGACGGGCCGGACGCCGTCGTCGGTGATCCAGGTGCCGCTGGGGGCGGTGAAGCCAGCGCCCTGGACCCCGTACACCGTCCCGTCGCCGATCATCAGGAACGAGTTCTCGCGCACCACGGCCCGGCAGCCGCCCGGCCCCGCCGGTTCCAGCACCCGGTACTCGGCGCCGAGGTCGCCGAGCGCCCCGAGCCCGACGCCGACCACGGCGACCCCGGTGGGCAGGGCGAACGCCGACCACCGCAGAGCGGAGAGCCGGGCCCGCCGCAGGATCCGCAGCGTCACGGCGGCCAGCAGCACGATCCCGCCGACCAGCCAGTTCGGCACCACCCACCCGGGCACGAAGAGGATCACGTCGGTCCAGCTCACGACGGCGGCCAGCAGCGCGCAGAGCACGGCGAGGAAGAACGGCCAGTCCGCCGTCGGTTGCCGCTGCTCTCTGCCCGTGTCCATCCGGCCAGCCTACGGGCCGGTCCGGACGGCCGGTCAGGCGGCCGCGCCCGGACGGCCCGGAGGGCCGGTCAGGAGGCCCGGAGGGCCGCCGAGAGGGCGGGCACGGAGTCCGCCGAGGCGTACACCGTCGTCGCCTCCACCACCCCGGCCGCGCCCAGGTCGAGGCGTACGGGCGGGTCCAGGCGCACGGCAACGTTCACCTCGTCGCTCACCGAAAGGGCCACCGCGTCCGGCTCGCCGGGCACGGGCCGCGGCCCCTTCCCGTCGACGGTACGGACCACCGGCGCGACGGAGCGGACCGCCGGGCGCGGCAGCGTCACGTCCCCGAGGAACCCGGTGCGCAGGACCAGCCGTTCCGCGTCCACCTCGTGCGGATGCCGCAGCACGGTGGCCACCAGGGAGAGCCCGGTCAGGATCAGCAGCACCTCCACCGCCGCGTGCAGCGGCCGGAACGGGGGCGGCACCATCGAGGACAGCAGGGACCCCGTCACGACCTCGGTGGCGACCAGGGGCAGCACCAGCTGCCGCAGCCCCGCCGAGTGCCGCACCCCCGGCACCTTCGGCCGGCACAGCGCCACGGCCAGGAGCGACCTCGCCCACACGCGTACGATCCCCGCCTTGGTCGGTCTGGCGGTCACGGTCCCCGTCATCCGGCCCGTCCCCGTCACGCGGCTCCCCCTCGTTCGGTGTTCCACCCGTTGGATCGACTCCCTCCACATTCGGGCTGGTTCGTGGCGGAGGAAAGTGACAAAAGTCAGCGGAATACCGTGAGGGTTGACCCTCGACCTGGTGGAGGGCCCAGAGTCCCGGGTGTGGAGGACGAGATGCGCAGTATCGGCGAGATGGCCCGGGACAGCGGGCTGAGCGTGAGCGCGCTGCGGTTCTACGACGGGGCCGGGGTGCTGGTCCCCGACTGGGTGGATCCGGTGAGCGCCTACCGCTGGTACGGCCCCGGGCAGTTGGACGAGGCCCGCCTGCTCGCGCACCTGCGCCGGGCCGGCATGCCGCTGGCGGACATCCGGCTGCTGACCGCCGGCTGGGCCGGCGCGGACACCGCGCTGGTGCTGAAGCTGCTCGACGAGCACCTGCTCCGGCTGGAGCGGGGGCTGTCCGGTGCGCGCCGCGAGTTCTCCATGGTCCGTGCCCTTCTCGATTCCAGGGAGACCCCGATGAGTCCGACCTTCGCCCACACCCACACCGCCGCCGTCCGGCTGACCGTGTCCGGGCCCGGGCTGGCCGCCGCGCTGGACGCGGTCCGGTTCGCCGCGAGCACCGATCCGGAGCTGCCGATGCTCGGCGGCGTCCTCTTCGACATCGAGGGCGGGGTGCTGCGCGTGGTGGCCACCGACCGGTACCGGCTGGCCGTCTCCGGGACCGCCCTCGCCGGTTCGGCGGAGTACGACGGTTCCCGGGTGCAGGCCGTCGTCCCGTCGCCGCTGGTCGACGCGATGCGGGCGCTGCTCGGTGACGGCGGGCCCGCGGAGCTGGCGGTCGAGGGGGACAGGGTGGTCCTGGAGGCCGGGGACCGGCAGGCGGGCGGGCGGTGCGCCGGGACCGGCTTCCCCGACTACCGCCGGCTCGTACGGCTGCTGGCGGGGCGCCGGGCCGTGGTGGAGGTGGCCGCGTTCCGCGAGGCGCTGCGCGGCGGGCCGGTCCGGCGGCAGGTGCGGGAGCAGGACGGCGCGGAGTACGAGGTCGTCGCGCTGGAAGTGACGGACGGGGGCGCGGCGCGGGTCTGCGAGCCCGGCACACCGGGGGACGGGGACGCGGCCGGGGGCCGGATCGCGGTCAACCGCGCCTTCCTGCTGGACGCCCTGGCCGCCGGGGCCCGCGACCGCCTGGTCCTGGAGGCCGGCACCCCGGCCACGCCGCTGACCGTCCGCCGGATCGACGACGAGGAGACCTGCTCGCTGCTGATGCCGGTGCGCGTGGAGGACTGACCCGCGTGCCCGGGAGACGCAGGCGGCCTCCCGGCCCTTCCGGACGCGCGCCTCGCGGAGGGCGGCGCCCGGCACCGTCAGGGCTTCACGGCGCGGGCGGCGGGTCCGCGGGACCGGCCCGGAATTCCGCCGCCCGCGCGCGGCGCCGGCCCCGCCACGCCGACGGACTGCGCGCTCGGCATCAGGGTCGGCCGAGCCGCGCCTCCAGCACCGGGGGCAACGGGTAGGGCCGCTCCGGCGGCAGGAGCCGCCGGGCCTGCGCGTCGCGCCCGGCCCGGACCAGGCCGGCCGCCTTGCGGACCTGCGGGGTGAGATCGGTGATGCCGGTGATCCACTCGTCCGCGAACGTGCGGATCAGGCCCCGCCCGATGCCGACCTGGATGCTGTAGTGGTTCAGCGCCGCCCCGCGCGGCGAACGCTCGGGGTCCCACTGGACGTGTACGTCCGCCCGGGCGACGGCGTCCGGGTCCGCGGCGGTGAGCACGGCCCGGGACAGGGCCTCCGATCCCGCCGACTGCCACGGCAGCCGGGAGTTCTTCGGCGACCAAGCGGGCAGCGACTTCGTCTATCTGTCGGTCGAAGACCATGGCCTCGGCATGGTCGGCGCCATCCAGCTCTACCCGAGCGGACAGGGCGCGGTGGAGTTCCGTCCCGATCCGGACGGACCGCCGTTGCCGAAGCTCACCACTCCCGCTCGGCATTGGAGGCGCCGCCTAGGAGACCAACCAGGGGAGGGTGGCCCAGGTCCGGGTCCCGCCGCCGGGCTCGCGGGAGGGCCCGACGCCCCAGTCCCCGCCCTGGTCGCGCACCAGCGCGGCGAAGACCCGCAGGGTGGCCCGGCGGCGGGCCTCGCAGAGGGCGGCCAGGCGGGGGTGGGCGTGCGCGGAGTGGCCGTCGTAGACGATGAGCCGGAGGGCGTCGTCGCGGTGGCGGAGGGAGAGGTACAGCTCCCCGTACGGGTCCATCCGCCAGGCCGAGCCGATGAGTTCGGAGGCCGCTTGGACGGCGGTGGGTTCGAGGGGGTCGAGCGCGTAGGCGTGCAGCGCGGCCCGCACGACCTGCCGGGCGATCCCGGCGGACCGCGCGGAGGCGGGCAGGGTCATGCTGCACGACAGCCCGGGCGGTCTCACGGGGTCGCCCTCGGGGGCGATCGGGCAGGAAGTGGGGGCGGTGTAGAGGTTCTCGGTGAACGGGCTGAGCATCTTCGGCTCCCAAGTCGTCTGCGGTGACGGCGGATTGGCATCGGAAGCTCGACGCGCACGGTGGGCTCTCGGGGCGGGGAGGGTGGCTCGTCGCCGAGGCCGAGGCATGCTGCGGCGATGCACTTCAACTCCCCTGTGTGAGCGGTGCGCTACTCACTGTAGGGCAGTCGGTGATGCCTGCGCCACACGCCTGGTGATGCCTGCACCCCCAGTGGACCGGGCGGGCGCTTCCATGCAGACTGCGGTCATGCCACCCAGGACGTCGCCGACGTACCGACAAGCAAGGCTCGGAGCCGAGCTGCGCAAGATGCGCCTGCGCGCGGGCGCCAGCGCCGAGTTCGCGGCCGGGCTGATCGGCGTCGACCGGGGCAAGATCCCGAACTTCGAGTCGGGCGTCCGGGCCGTGAGCATCGAACGCCTGCGCACCCTCGCCACCCACTACGGCTGTACGGACACGGCCTACCTCGACGGCCTGGCCGCGATGGCGCAGACGAGGACGCGCGGCTGGTGGGCCCAGTACCGGGGCAGGCTGTCGGCCGGCATGCTCGACATCGCCGAACTCGAATGGCACGCCACGCGGTTGCACACGGTCCAGACCGTGCACGTCCCGGGACTCCTCCAGACCGAGGACTACGCCCGCGCCGTCTTCGGCGCGGTCCTTCCGGCACTGCCGCGCCTGGACGTCGAACTCCGGGTCGCCCACCGCCAGGAGCGGCGGTGCGTACTCGACCGCCCCGAACCGGTGCACTACACCGGCTTCGTACACGAGACCGCCCTGCGCATGCAGTTCGGCGGGCGGCGGGCGGCCCGCGCGCAACTGGAGTACCTCGCCGAACGGAGCACGGCCGACCGCATCACCATCCGGGTACTGCCCATCTCCCAGGGCGTCTTCCCCGGCGCCGGACACGCCCTGCTGTACGCCGAAGGCGTGGTCCCGCAGCTCGACACCGCCCAACTCGACTCCGCGCACGGGCCCGACTTCATGCACGCCGAGGACCAACTGTCCCAGTACCGCAGCCACCTGGAGTGGATGGACGCCCACGCATTGGACGATTCCGCATCCCGGGACTTCATCCACCACGTCCACAAGGAACTGTGAGAGCCATGGCCGACATCAGCTGGGAAGAGCCGTACTGCGGCACGGGGAACAACTGCTACCGCATCGGCGTGGACAGGGCCGGCAACAGCTACATCGCCGTCGCGGGACAGGAGGACCGCCCCCTGACGGACAGCCGCGAGGCCCTGTCCGCGCTGATCCGCGACATCAAGGCCGGCAAGGCGGACCACCTGCTGGACGGCTGACGGAGGCGCGCGGTAATCGCCGTTCCCCGGGGATGCATGACGAAGGCATCTGGAGCAGCATGAATTCCAGGGGAATCGGTTCGACCCTGATCCGCCAACTCAACGGTAATCACTCGTCGAACGTTCCACCAACTCATACGCCAGGTAAGTGTTGACCCTTCAACGGTCAATCACACACGGCCCGGGCGCAACCCGGGAATGCCGGAACCAGCACAGGCGATGGGATGTTTCGTCATGTCCAACAATCAACCGACGGGTTTCCCGGCACCGCTCCAGAGTTTCGAGCCGGCCGTCGAACTGCTCCAGGACGCACCGGAGGAGGACGCCAGGAGCGGGCTCGACTCGACGGTCCACGAACGCGCGGACGGGGCGGCGGCCGGAGACACGGATCACTCGGCTCCGCAGCCGCCTCCCGTCGTACCGGCGGAAGAAGTGCCGCAGAACACTCTCGCGGAACGGTGGCGCGAACACGTGGACGCGTCCAGGCAGCGAGGAGGCTGATCATGCCTTACGTCCGCAACAGTCACTCCTCGACGATCCAGGTGGTCGGAATGTACTGGGACCCGCAGATGTGCGGGCGGTACGGGAACTACCGGACCATGGGCTGGTGGCGCATCAAGCCGTACGAGCGCGTCCTCGTGGCGCCCAACAACTACCAGTTCTTCTACTGGTACGCCGAATCCGATGACGGATACAAGTGGGAGGGCCGCTACGGGCCCGTGTACACGTACCTCTACCCGTTCGACTCGTGTCTGGGCATCGGCTCGACCGCGGCGTGGAAGACGGTGACGATGCGCCAGCACGATCAGTTCGCCTTCCCCGGTGGCGTGAACGTGGACACGTGAGCAGCACGCCACGATCACGCAGTCAGGAGCACCACCATGGCCACTCAGCAGGAGGAGGCTGACCGGCGGTACTGTGCCCAGCCTCCGCAGAGAATCCCCGCACTGCCCCCGGACCTCAGCCTTCCGCGGACCAGGGCGATACTCGCCAACCGCGCGAAGTGGGTCAACGGCACGCACGTGCGGTACAGCTTCCTCGACGGCGCCAACGACGGTGTGCCGAAGGCATGGCTGACCGAGGTCCACGACGGTTTCGAGGAGTGGGAGGGGCTTGGGATCGGGCTGCGGTTCCGCCCCGAGGACAACCCTCCGGAATCGGAGATCCGGATCACCTTCGCCGATGACGGGTCGTGGTCGTACGTCGGCACGGACTGTCTCGGCATCGGGTCCGGAGAAGCCACGATGAACTTCGGATGGGACCCGACCACGCCCTACGGCAAGGCCACGGTCCGGCACGAGATCGGGCACGCGCTCGGCTTCTGCCACGAACACCAGAACCCGTTCGCCGGCATCCAATGGAACGAGGACGAGGTCTATCGCCACATGGCGGGTTCACCGAACTTCTGGCCGCCGGAGACGACCTTCCACAACATCATCCGCAAACTCTCCACGCACCAGGTGAGCGGCTCGAAGTGGGACGTGGAGTCGATCATGGAGTACGGCTTCGCACCCGGGCTGATCAAGCAGCCGGAGGCATACCGGAACGGGATCCCGTCCCCGCTCAAGCTGTCCGACCAGGACAAGGAGTACGTGCGCTCGTGGTATCCGCCACTGTCGCGCCACATGGACGTCCTGAGGCCCTTCCAGTCGGCGGTCCTCGGACTCGGATCGGGAGAACAGGCCGATTACGAGGTCGTCCCGGACGCCAGTCAGAACTACCGGTTCGGGGTCTTCGGCAACGCCGACGTGAAGATGGTCCTCTTCGAGGCGTCCGGCGGGGACGACCTCCGCTTCGTCACCGGAGAGGACGACAGCGGCGAGGACCGCAACGGCCGCTTCGAGGTCAAGCTCTTCGCGGGCCGCCGGTACGTCCTGCGCGTCCGGATGTACTCCACGTGGGGTGCCGGGGACGCGTCGGTCATGTACTGGTGACCGTCGACGCCGGCCGACGCCGTCGCCGTGGGCCGGCCGGCCGGACTGCTGGTCGACCGGTCGGCTAGCCGGCGGCGCCGCGGGGGAAGGTGATCTCGACGCGGCGGTTCTTCTTGCGGCCCTCTTCGGTGCTGTTGTCGGCGATCGGGTAGTCCTCGCTGTAGCCGCGGACGTCGTAGGTGACGCCGGGGCTGGTGACGGTCTTGGCCAGCTCGGCCTGGACGGCGTCGGCGCGTTGCTTGGAGAGCTCCTTGCCGTGCTCGTAGCTGCCCTGGTCGTCGGTGAAGCCGAAGACGCGGATGCGGGTGGCCTTCTGGGTGTTGATCTCCTGCGCGATGGCCTGGATGCGGGAGGCGGCCTGGGCGTTGAAGACGGCGCTGTTCTCCGGGAAGAGGACCTCGGACTGCAGGGCCATCATGACGTTCTGGTTGGTCTCCTGACGCCGCTGCTCACCACCGAGGTCTTCGACGACCTCGGCGATGTCGAGCACCTTGATGGGTGCGAGGGTGCCGCCCTGGGGGATCTTGAGACCGGGGGCGTTGGGGTCGACCTGCACGGGGGCCGCCGCCGATGGCTCCGTGCCGGGGGGGACGGAGGGCTTGACGTCGTCTGCGTGGGCGCTTGTCGCGCCGATGAGGTGGGTGCCGGCAATGACGAGGCCGGACACGGCGGTGGCTGCGGCTACGCGGTGGCGTTTGGTCATGGGGTCACCCGGAGAGTTTGACGGTGGCCGTGGCGAAGGTGGGGAGGCTCATCTCCACCTCGGTGGTGGCAGCGGGAGGCGCCGGGAACTGGGCGAAGAACGGAACCGACTGCCCTGGCTCAATGATGGCGAGCCCTGTGGTGCACAGGCACCTGCCGTCGGTGTCACGGAGTACGTAGTAACGCTTCTTCCCGACCTTGTCGACCAAGGTCACGCCAGCTACGGAGACACCGCTGGAGTTGAGTTCGTTACCGCGCCACGGTGCCGTGTTGACGTAGGGAGCGGTGCCCGTGTTCTTCAGCTGACCTTCAATCGTGAGGAATCCACCAGCGTCGCGAGCTGCTCTGCTGATGATCAGTGTCATACCGGCCTCACCGTCAACAGTGGCGAGCACCACCGTTGGCGTGGGCTTGGAGCCGCTGCTCGGAGCCTGCGATTTCGGGACATCACCCTGGTTCGCCGCCGACGAAGGACTCTCGGCAGACTTGGGCTTGTCATCGCCTCCCTCGCCACAGCCCGCCAGCGTGAGCGCCAGAACGACGGCAGTCGCAGCAGCCGCTCCCCCGCGAATCTTCGCCGAGCGCCGAGTGCTCATCTATGCAGCTTCCTTTTCTCGTGTTCTTGTCAGTCGACCAGTCGTACCGTGAAGAGAGCCCTCGCCAGCTTGGTCAGTGGGCCTGGATTCCGCAGATCCAAGGTGAGTGACTTCCCGTCGCAGACGAAGGCGACGTCTCCGGTTCCAGACGACGAACTCGGGCTAGGACTCGGAGAGGCACTGGGAGCCGGGCTGGGCGGGCTGGGCGTTGGGGCCGACTGGAGAGAGCACCGGGCCTTGATACGGGCTTTGGCGGTGGCCTGGCCGTGCATCCCCTCGGTTCCAGGGAGAACGGATTCACCGACCGTCCGCTGCGTTGTCACGCTGACCGTGACTGTGGGAATGGCTGCTTGGCATTCCGCAGTCGACCCGTTCAATGCGGCAAACTCGTCAGCCTTTGCACACGCTCCTCGGCCGGTCAGGAGATCGCCGGCAGCGAGCTTTTCCCAGTCGGCAGGCCGGAGAGCGAGCAGGTCGAGCCCCAAGAAGGCGTTGTCCCTGACTTCACCGGCAGCCGCAAGGGCAGCCGCATCAGCGGCGCCCTGTGCGTTGCTGCGTGTAACGCTTGCCTGACCGATGACGAAGAATGCCAATGCCGCAAAGAGCAGACCGGCCACCACAACGATGTAGATGGGGAACGCCTGTCCGCGATCTCCTCGTAGCCCCCTCTGAATCACTTGCCAGCGGTGATACTCGCAACCGCTCCCGTGATCTTGGTGGTGATGGCCTGCCCGATACCCGTACCGATGATCGCCCCGATGATCACCACGACCACCAGGATGATCCCCAGGTACTCGAACGCCGTCTGTCCTCGATCCCTCGCACCCTTGCCCGCGTACCGCTTCCGCATCCTCGCCAGCACGTTGTTCGACATAGGGGGTCCCTCCCGGTCCGGTTCCGCTGTCGATTCGCGGACGGTACGGGGAGTGACGAGGGATAACCAAGGGCCCCGGGGCCCAAATACGGTCCCATTGCGCACGGCGTCTACCCATGACCGGCCACCCCCGGGCGGGCGGTTCCCAGCCAGCGGGCTATCGCTTCGCTTCGGCTCGTGCTCTGGAGCTTCGCGAAGATGCGGTTGATGTGGTTCTTGACCGTCTTCTCGCTGATGAAGCAGGCGCCGGCGATCTGCTGGTTGTTCATGCCGGACGCGATCAGGTCCATGATCTCCACCTCCCGCGAACTCAGGCCGAACACAACGGAGTTGTGGATGCGCTCCGTCGACTGTGCCACAGAAGGTTGCGTTTGCGAAGAGGACCGGAGTTCCGCGAGGACGGCGGTGGCCGCCGTCGGGGTGAAGTGGGCTCGGCCGTTTCGGACGTCTCGGACCGCGCGGAAGAGTTCGTCCGCCGTGAACTCGCCGTGGATCAGGTAGCCGCCCGCGCCCAGCAGGAGGGCCTCGCGGACGACCTCCGTCTCCTGGCTGTACGTCAGCATCAGGACCGGGGCCAGGCACACCAGGTGCGGCAGCGCCGAGATGCCGTCCACGCCCGGCATCCGGACGTCCAGCAGGATCACGTCCGGGGCGTGCAGCCGGGTCAGGTGCAGGGCCTCGCGGCCGTCGCGGGCCTGGGCCACCACCCGGAGGTCCCCGGCCGTGGCCAGCAGCGCGCTCAGGCCCGCCCGCACGACCGGGTTGTCGTCGGCGATCAGGATGTCGATCGGGTTCGGGTTGGGGGTCGGGGTCGGGGTCGGGGTCGGGGTCATCGGATCCCCTCCAGCGGGAGCGAGAGACGGACACGGGTGCCCGGGTGGCCGGCCGGGCGGGGGCCCAGGGACAGGGCGGCTCCGATCGCCGCCGCGCGTTCCCGCATGCCGAGGACGCCGAAGTGGCCGCCCGACGGGGGCTGCGGGGGCAGGCCCCGGCCGTCGTCCTCCACCGAGACGGTGAGGTGCGTGCCGGTCACCGAGACGGTGAGCAGGGTCTCGCTCGCCTCCGCGTGGCGGCGTGCGTTCTCCACGGCCTCCGAGGCGATGCACAGGACGTGCCGGGCCACCGGCTGCGGCAGGACCGGGATCGGGGCCGTGCCCGACACCCGCACCCGCGCGTCCAGCGCGCGCAGCGCCGGCAGGAGGGGGACCGGTTCGCCCCGCAGGTCGGTGAGCAGCGCCCGGGACTCCGTCACCGCGCGGCGGGCCGCCGAGGCCACCAGGTCGGCCTGGGCGCGGACGAGCTCCGGGTCCGTCGCGCGGGACAGGGCGTCGGCCGTCAGCGCGAGGCCGTGCAGGGTCTTGGACACCGAGTCGTGCATCTCCCGCGCCAGCCGCTCCCGCTCCTCCCGGACCGCCTCGGCGGCCGCCAGCCGTGCCCGGGTCTCGGACAGGCGGAAGAGGAAGTCGCGGACCGAGGAGCCCGCCGCGCCGGCCAGGACGCAGAGGAGGGAGAGGACGAGGCCGCCGCCCAGGGCCGCCACCACCACGGTCTGCGCCGCCGCGAACACCGCCGAGCCCCGCCAGCCGTAGACCAGGCCGGCGAGGAGCGGGGTGCCGAGGGCCACCAGGCCCAGCGGGGACGAGGGGGTGGCGGTGACCAGCAGCAGCGCGCCGACGGCCATGTCCACCGCCAGCAGCCACCGGTGGCGCAGCAGCAGCGGTCCGAAGCGCTCCCAGTCGCGGAAGAGGGCGTAGGAGAGGGTGAAGGTCCCCACCACCGCGCCCGCCACCAGGTACGTCGGGACCCCGGACGCCGTGCCCCCCAGGGCCAGGGGGGCGCCGAGCGGGATCATGACCAGCCGTACCGCGAAGACCTGGCGGCACAGGGACTGGAGGGCGTTGGCTTCCAGGCGCACGGACGGGGTCATGGCTCAGCCGCCTCCCAGCAGCGCGCCGAAGTCCACGTTCGCGCCGTAGACGAAGCCGCAGACCAGCAGGATCAGCGTGCCCGGCAGCATGAACATGGTCACCGCGAAGGTGGCCTTCGGGACGGCCCGCGCGGCGCGCCGGCGGGCGTTCTGGGCGTCCGTGCGGCGCATGTCCTCGGCGATCGCGATCAGGGTGTCGACGATCGGAGAGCCCAGTTCCTCGCCCTGCTGGAGGGCGGTGACGAACTGGGCGACCTGCTCGGAGTCGTTGCGGCGGCGCAGCTCGTCGAAGGCCTGGCGGCGGCTGACGCCCATGTCCATCTGCTGGAGCGTGATGCGGACCTCGTCCGCCCAGGGGCCCTCGTACTTGCCCGCGACGCGTTCGAGGGCCTGGCGGAAGCCGAGCCCGGCGCTGACGACGACGGCGAGGACGTCCAGGAAGTCCGGCAGGGTGCGCTCGATGTTGTCGCGGCGTATCCGGATCGCCGACCACAGGCCGGCCTCGATCCAGAACAGCCCGAAGGCCACCATCAGCAGGGCGGGGACGAGTTTGCCGTTCATCAGCATCGCGAGCGCGCCGAGGCCGCCCAGGAAGCCGTACACCGCGCGCCGGGCGGCGTACCGGTCGATGGTGAGACCGGCCGGGTTGCCCGCCATGTCGATCTGGCGGCGCTTGCGGGCGACCTGCTTGGGCCCCATCAGGCGCAGCACCAGCGGCGCCCAGCGGATGCCGAGGCGGTCGACGAGGGAGCCGACGGCGGTCGTGCGGGTCGCGCCGACCTCCAGGGCGAGGGCGAGGTCGGTCGGGAGTTTGACGTCGGCGCGGTAGAGCCGGACGCCGTAGAGGATCCCGAAGACGGACAGGCCCACGGCGAGGGCGAGGAGGACGGGAAGGTGGCTGTTCATGTCGGCGGCCCGCCCCTCAGACGTCGATCTTCGACAGGCGGCGGATGAGGACGAAGCCGAGCGTGAAGAGGCCGAGCGCCACGAGCACCGCCGTCTGGCCGATCAGGGCCCCGGTCATCCGGTCCAGCGCGCCCGGCATCATCAGGTCGACCAGCAGCAGCGAGCCCAGCCCGATCGCCGGGACCAGGTACGCGGTCACCGTGACCTGCGAGAGCTGCGTACGGATCTCCCGGCGCGTCTCCTTGCGCTGCTCCAGGGTCACGGTCAGGTTCCGCAGGCTGCCGACGATGGCGCCGCCCGCCCGCGCCGACAGGACCAGGGTGGAGACGAGGACGACCAGCTCGCGGGACGGGAGCCGTTCCACGATCTCCCCGAGCGCCTCCTCGATGGAGTGGCCGACCGCGAGCCGGTCCGCGACCCGGGACAGCTCCTCGCCCGCCGGGGCCTCCAGTTCCTCCGCCGCGATCCCGATGGCGGTGCGCAGGGCGAGTCCGGCCTGGGTGGCGTTGGCGAGGATCCGGGCCAGTTCGGGCAGCTGGTTGATGAACCGCTCCGTACGCCGGGCGCGCTGCCAGTTGAGGAAGGCGTTGCCCGCCCAGAGGCCGATCAGGCCGGCCACCGGGCCGAAGAAGGGCGCCAGCAGGGAGGCGGAGAGCAGCCAGATCCCGGCGACGGCCATCAGCATGTAGACGAAGAACTCGCCCGGGGTGAGGTCCAGGCCGGTGGTCGCCAGCTTCAGCTCGATGCGGCGGCCCGGCTTCGTCCCGCGCAGGCGCCGGTCGACGCCCTGGAAGCGGCGTCTGCGGCCGGCCGTCTCGGGCGCGGCCTCCGCGGAGAGCCGGTCGATGAGGGCGGCGCGCTGGGCGAGCCCGGCCGAGTACGCGTGTACCCCGAGGGACACGAACAGGCCCGCCAGCAGCGTGGCGCCTAGGGTGAGGAGGACGAGGTTGGTCACAGGACGGTCCGGGAGGTCAGCGGGTCGAGGTAGTCCTCCGGCGGGGCGACCCCGAAGGCCTGGGGGATGGGCTGGTTGCTCATGTAGAGGCGCTCCGCGATCCGGCGGGGCAGCGGGGCGTAGGCGAAGTAGCCGTGGACGCGTCCGTCGGCCCCCATGGGCTGGGCGATGTAGCGGCACACGGTGGTGATCCGGAACGGCTCGCGGCCGTGGGAGTCGAGGATGGAGATCTCCGTGATGCGGCGCGAGCCGTCGCCGAAGCGGGTGAGCTGGACGATGACGTTGACGGCGCTGTTGATCTGGTCCTGGAGCGCCTCGAAGGGGATCTCGACCTCCGACATGGAGGCGAGGGTCTGGAGCCGCATCAGGGCGTCCTGCGAGCTGTTGGCGTGGACGGTGGCCAGGGAGCCGTCGTGGCCGGTGGACATCGCCTGGAGCATGTCGAGGGTCTCGCCGCCGCGGACCTCGCCGACGATGATGCGGTCGGGGCGCATGCGCAGGGAGTTGCGCACGAGGTCGCGGATGGTGATCTGCCCCTTGCCCTCGACGTTCGCCGGGCGGGATTCGAGGCGGATGACGTGGGCCTGCTGGAGCTGGAGTTCGGCGGAGTCCTCGATGGTGATGACGCGTTCGCCCTCCGGGATCAGTCCGGAGAGGGCGTTGAGGAGGGTGGTCTTCCCGGTGCCGGTGGCGCCGGAGACGATCAGGTTCATCTTCGCCTGGACGAGCCCGGAGAGCAGGATCAGCATCTGCTCGTCGAGGGAGCCGAGGGCGATCATCTCGTGCAGGGTGAAGGCGCGCGGGAAGCGGCGGATGGTGAGGGTCGCGCCGGTGAGGGAGAGCGGCGGGATGATGACGTTGACGCGCTCCCCGCTGGGCAGGCGCGCGTCGACCATCGGGTTGGCCTCGTCCACGCGCCGGTTGACGGTGGAGACGATGCGTTCGATGGTCTGCATCAGCTGTTCGTGCGAGGCGAAGCGGAGGGGGAGCTGCTCGACCCGGCCGGAGCGCTCGACGAAGATCTGGTCGGGGCCGTTGACCATGATCTCGGAGATGGAGGCGTCTTCGAGGAGCGGTTCGAGCACGCCGAGGCCGAGGGCCTCGTCGACGACGCGGCGGATCAGCTGGGCGCGCTCGGCGGTGGAGAGGACGGGGCCCTCGCGGCTGATGATGTGCCCGAGTACGCGTTCCAGGCGCGCCCGGCGCTCGGCGGGCGCGAGCGCGGACATCTCGGCGAGGTCGATCTCCTCCAGCAGCTTGGCGCGGTAGGAGGAGACGAGCCGGCCGTCCTCGCGGGGGCTGTGGCGGTCGTCGGGGGTGTTGACCCGGGAACGCAGGCTCATGGTCACGGTCCCTTCGGGTCGTCGTTGGGCATGACGGCCGTTGCGGTGGCGTCCGGTACGTCGAGACCGGGCACGATGCTGTTGATCTTGATCGTCACGTTGGCGGTGACGGCGTCGTCGCCCGCGTCCACCGTCACCTTCGCCGGGAGCCCTTCCCGGACGGCGGCGCGCCCGGCGGCCTCGCCCCGGCCCCGGTGCTGGGCCTCCACGCGGGCCGCCGTACGGGCGGCGGTGTCGGCCTGTTCGTGGACGTACGCGATCCAGCCCAGCTGGATCCCGCACAGGGCGACGAACAGCAGGATCGGCACGAAGCCGATGTACTCCAGGGCCACCTGCCCCCGGTCGGAGCGGATGCCGCCTCGTCTCACGTTCACTCCTCCCGCTCCATCGCCGCGCCGCCCTTGCCGTCGATCTCGCCGAAGTCGAGTCCGGGGAAGAGCACCGGGATGCCGAGCTTCACCCGGGCCTGGTAGACGTCCCCGGCCCGCACGCACTCGACCTCCGGCTCCCACACGCCGCCGATGTGCTCCAGGCCGGCCGCCTCGCACTCCGCGTCGCCCTTGACCGCCCCCGCGCGGGCCGCCTCGTCGGCGGCGTTGCCGGCCAGGGAGAACGCGTAGCCGATCAGTACGCACTCCCACACCGCCGCCACGAGCAGCAGGATCAGCGGCACCATGCCCACGAACTCCAGGGCCACCTGCCCCCGGTCCCCGCCCCGCCCCCGCACCCGCCCCCGCACCCGCCCCCGGCGCACGCGTCAGCCCTCCCGGCCGCGCCGCAGCCGGGCCACCGGGCCGGCCGCCCGGACGGCGAGGGCCGAACCCGTGCGCGACTGCGCCGGGACCGGTGCCTTGTCCGGGGCGGCGAGGAGACCGAGCTCGCCGGCCACCGCCCACAGGGCCTGCTTGACCGTGGAGCGGTTGTCGAGGTCCTGGACGCGGCCCGCGTCGACGACGGCCTGGAGTTCCTTGAAGGCGGCGGGGACGGTGGTGCGCACGGGCCGGGTCTTGGTGATCTTCTCGATCAGGGAGGGCTGGATCTCGGTGTGCTTGCTCCAGCGGTTGACCACCATCGCGGTGTCCTCGGCCTTGCGCACCTGGAGCCGCTCCCACATCCGGACCATCCGCTTGGCCGCCCGTACGGAGACCACGTCCGGGGTGGTGACCAGCACGGCCACGTCGGCCTGTTCCACGGCGGCGGCGTTGGCGCCGGTGACCTGGGTGCCGCAGTCGACGACGACCAGTTCGTAGCGGGCGCGCAGGGCGCCGATGACCTGGCGGGTGGCGCGTTCGTCGAGCTCCTCGCCCCGCTCGCCCTCGGCCGGGGCAAGCAGCAGCGCGAGGCCGGTGCGGTCCTCGTACACGGCGTCCTGGAGGACCCGGGGCGAGATGTCCTGGATGCCCGCGAGGTCGGCGATGGAGCGGCGGAACTGCACGTCGAGGTAGGAGCCGACGTCCCCGGCCTGGAGGTCGAGGTCCACGAGGGCGGTACGCCGCCCGGAGGCGGCGGCCGCGAGCGCGAACTGGACGGCGGCGAAGGTGGTGCCGACGCCGCCCTTGGCGCCGGTGACGGTGACGACCCGGCCGCCCGGGCCCGTGAACGCCTCGGCGCCCCCGCCCAGGTGGCGGCGCACGCCGACGGCCCACAGGGCGGCGGCCTGGACGCGGGCGCTCAGTTCCTCGTATGACAGGGGCAGGGCGATCAGGCCCCGCGCGCCGGAGTCCATGGCGGCGGAGAAGACCCCGGGCCCGGCGTCGGAGGAGAGCAGGACCACGCCGACCGCCGGGAAGCGCAGGGCGACTTCGCGGATGAGTTCCAGGGCGGGGACGGGGCCGATCCGCTCGTGGACGAGGACGACCTCGGGGAGTTCGTCGACGGAGTCGGCGGCCAGCCGGCCCAGGGTGTCGAGAAGGGTGGTGGAGTCGGGGACGGGAGGGGCGGGCTCGGCGTCCGGCAGCTGGCTGAGCAGGGCGGTGATGGAGCGGGCGGCGTCGGGGTCGCCGGCCGCGGGGAGGATTCGAGTGGTCATCCGCGCCTCACTTGTCCCCGTCGAGGGTGTACGTGCGGTCGGCCGGGCTGGGGGCCGAGTCGGTACCGGGGGCCACCAGGGCCAGCCGGACGTGCTCCGCGAAGGACTCGGCGTAGGCGACGCGCTGGGTGTCCTTCGTGTTCAGGGCGAAGGTGATCGGGACCGCCTCGGCGGGGCCCTTGCGGTCGCTGTCCTTGTCGAGGGCGGTGAGCTTGCCGACGCCCAGGACGCGGGCGTTGGCGACGATGATCACCGAGCGGGAGGGGTCGGTCTCCTTGGCGCCCTTGAAGGTGGCGATGATGTTGACCTTCGCCCCGGAGGTGATCTTGCCGGCCACGCCGGTGGCCGCGTCGATCATGATGGCGATCTCCTGCTCCCCGGGCTGGAGCTGCGGCTTGTCGACGAACATGTCGCTCTGGAGCAGGGAGCCCTTCTTCAGGGTGGTGAGCGCGATCTTGCCCTGGAGCGCGCCGAGGTCGTCGACGGCGGTGTCGGACAGCCACCGCTTGGGGACCTTCACCTCTTCGAACTGGCCGGCCGTGAGGGCGCTGTACGGTGCGATGTCGCCCTTGACGCGGTACGCGGTGACCTCGGCCCCGACCTTGGAGTTGACGTCGCCGATCACGACGAGGACCCCGGCGAAGGCGGCGAGGGCGCACAGGACCGACAGCAGGAGCAGGATGACGCCGCGGCGCTGGCGTGAGTTCATGAGCCGTACTACCTCGCCGTTCTTCGTTCGTTCGGGCGGTCAGGATCCGGATCCGGAGCGTGCGGCGGGCACCTCGGGCGGGGGTGCGGCCAGGGGGGCGGCGCAGAAGCCGCAGCGGTCGCCGATGAGCTCGAAGCCGCACCAGCCGCACTCCTCGCGCCGGACCGAGGAGACCAGCTGGTAGAGGACGGAGACGTCGGGGATGGCGGCGGCGAACTCGACGAGCTTCGGGGTGGCCCACCAGCGTGCGGAGTCGGCGGGCAGCGGGTTCTCCATGACGCCCTGCACCTGCCAGGCGGGGGCGAGTTCGGCCGTCACCCAGTCGGAGGACAGCTGGCCGCGCGCGAAGGTGAGGTGGGTGGCGAAGGCCGGTCCGGGCGGGATCACCCCGGTGGCGGCGGTGCCGAGCCGGGCCAGGTGCGGCGACGGGTGGGCGAGTACGGCGAACTGGGCGCTCGGCGACCAGGAGCGGGCGTGTGCCTTGAGGCCGACGGGGATGCGGTCGAGCTTGGCGACGGAGCCCAGCAGGGCGCCCGCGTGGATGTAGTGGGACAGCAGCCGGGCGGCGGAGGCGATGACGCCCGGGCTGAAGTCGCAGACGGTGAGCTGGCGGAGCTGACGCACCAGCACGGCGGTGCCCAGCGGCGGGAGATCGACGTCGAGGAGCGCGATCCGGTCGGTCTCCAGGATGGCCCGTACGGTGCGCAGCCGGCGGACGGTGGCGGCCGGCAGCCAGGGCGGCACGACGGCTACGAGGTGCCCGTGGCGCTCCAGCAGGGCGGTGGTCTCGGTGAGCGAGGCCTCCAGGCCGGCCTCGGCGGGCGGGCGCATCACGGCGGCGCCCGGGGTGTGCCGGTCGGGGGCCGGCAGCACCAGATCGGCACTGGTGACAGCGATGGCGGTCGGCACGCGGATCCCCCCGTTCACCCTCTGCGCAGCGCCCGTTCGCCCGGTCTTCGGCCGGCCCTGGGTGCGCGCGCATGCTGCGCGACCGCAAACGATCGACGCTCTTCCCCCTTGCCCCAGCACCATATCCGCGACGCCCCTGGCAGGGCAGGGGCTTGAGGATTCCCGTGCCGGAAGCACATGTCACAGGAGGCGGGAAACCCGGACAACAGGGATCACGGCTCCGAGCATTTCAAGCCACATTGCAAACACCCTTGACACGGGGATTGGTCTGGACCAACTTGGCTGGCGCCAGTTCCCCTCGCGGGGGACCCCACTCCCCCCTCACCGCTCCCCCCTTCCGCTTCTCCCCTTCCTCCCCCCACGGAGCCCACGTGAACCGCATACGCTCCCTCGCCCTGCCCCTCGCCGCCACCCTCGCCGCCGGCGGGCTCTCCGCCCTCGCGGCGGGCCCCGCACAGGCCGCCGACGTCAACGTCGTCCGCAACGGCGGCTTCGAGTCGGGCCTCGCCAACTGGTCGTGCTCGAACGGCAGCGGCGCCTCCGTCTCTTCCCCCGTCTTCTCCGGGGCGGGTGCCCTGAAGGCCACTCCGGCGGGCTCGGACAACGCCCGCTGCAGCCAGACCGTCACGGTCAAGCCGAATTCCACGTACACGCTCGCCGCCCAGGTCCAGGGCTCGTACGTCTACCTCGGCGCGACCGGCACCGGCACCCAGGACGTCTCCACCTGGACCCCCGGCTCGGGCGGCGGCTGGCAGAAGCTGTCGACCACCTTCACCACCGGCCCCAACACCACCCAGGTCACCGTCCACACCCACGGGTGGTACGGCCAGCCGGCCTACACCGTCGACGAGTTCAGCGTGTTCGGCCCCGACGGCGGCGGCCCCACCGACCCCGGGCCCGGCCTGCCGGGGGCGCCGGCGGGGGCCGCCGTTTCCGGCCAGAGCCAGAACGGCCTCACCCTTTCGTGGAACGCGGTCAGCGGAGCGAGCGGCTACCACGTGTACCAGGACGGCGCCCGCGTCCAGACGACGGCGAACACCTCCGCCCCCCTCACGGGGCTCGCGCCGGGCACCTCGTACTCCTTCCAGGTCAGCGCGTACAACGCGGCCGGCGAGGGCCCGAAGTCGGCGCCGGTCACCGGCACCACCACCGGGGGCGGCGGCCCGAACCCGAACCCGTCGGTGCCCCGGCACGCGCTGACCGGCTACTGGCAGAACTTCAACAACGGGGCGACCGTCCAGAAGCTCTCCGACGTCTCCGCGCAGTACGACATCATCGCCGTCTCCTTCGCCGACGCCACGGCCACGCCCGGCGCCATCGCCTTCAACCTCGACTCGGCGGGCCTCGGCGGCTACACCGTGGCGCAGTTCAAGGCGGACGTCGCCGCGAAGAAGGCGGCCGGCAAGTCGGTCATCCTCTCCATCGGCGGCGAGAAGGGCACGATCTCGGTCAATGACTCCGCCTCGGCCGCCAACCTGGCGAACTCCGCCTGGGCGCTGATGCAGGAGTACGGGTTCAACGGGATCGACATCGACCTGGAGAACGGCATCAACCCGACGTACATGACGCAGGCCCTGCGCGCCCTGTCGGCGAAGGCGGGCCCCTCGATGGTCCTGACCATGGCCCCGCAGACCATCGACATGCAGTCCACGCAGGGCGGCTACTTCAAGACCGCGCTGGCCGTGAAGGACATCCTGACGGTCGTGAACATGCAGTACTACAACAGCGGCGCCATGAACGGCTGCGACGGCAAGGTCTACTCCCAGGGCTCGGTGGACTTCCTGACGGCGCTGGCCTGCATCCAGCTGGAGGGCGGCCTCGACCCCTCGCAGGTGGGCATCGGCGTCCCGGCCTCGCCGAGCGGCGCGGGCAGCGGCTACGTCTCCCCGACGATCGTGAACAACGCCCTGGACTGCCTCGCCAGGGGCACGAGCTGCGGTTCCTTCAAGCCGTCGAAGACCTACCCCTCGCTGCGCGGGGCGATGACCTGGTCGACCAACTGGGACGCCAAGGCGGGTAGCACCTGGTCCAACGCGGTGGGTCCCAAGGTCCACGGCCTGCCGTAGGCGGTAGAGGTGTGGGGGTGGCTGATTCGGTCCGCTGGGCACCTTGGGGTTCTTGACCGGAACATGCCATGAGAGCACGCTGTGCGCGTCCGCACGGCTACCCCCACACTCCCACCCAGGAGAACGCATGCGGCTCCACACCCGCCGGAGGGCCGCCGTCACGGCGGCCCTGCTGGCACTCGCGCTCGGCGCACCCGCCTACGGCATGAGCGCGACGGCAGCGCCCCCGCCCACCCCGTCCACCGCCACCCAGGACGAGGCGATCGCCCAGTACGAGATCCACGGCCCCGCCACGGCCGCCGAACGCACGGCCCTGCTCCGCACCGGGGTCTCCATCGACGAGGTGGACGCCCACTCGGTCGTGGTCAGCGCCGACCCCATGCAGGCCAAGAGCCTGCGCGCGCTGGGCTACGAGCTGAGCCCGCTGCCCGGGCCCCCGGACCGCAGCGAGCGGGGCGTCGCCGCGTCCCCGATGGACTTCCCCCCGGCCGACTCCCGGTACCACAACTACGCCGAGGCGGCCGCGGAGATCGACCAGCGGATCGCCCAGTACCCCGGGATCATGAGCAAGCGGGTCATCGGGAAGTCGTACCAGGGCCGCGACCTCGTCGCCATCAAGATCAGCGACAACGTCGGCACGGACGAGGCCGAGCCCGAGGTGCTCTTCACGGCCCATCAGCACGCCCGTGAGCACCTGACCGTGGAAATGGCCCTGTACCTGCTGAAGGAGTTCGGCTCCAAGTACGGCAGCGAGAGCCGGCTCACGAACATGGTCAACCAGCGCGAGATCTGGATCATCCCGGACCTCAACCCGGACGGCGGCGAGTACGACATCGCCACCGGCTCCTACCGCTCCTGGCGCAAGAACCGCCAGCCCAACAGCGGATCCTCGTACGTCGGCACGGACGAGAACCGCAACTGGAACTACAAGTGGGGCTGCTGCGGCGGCTCCAGCGGCAGCAAGAGCTCCGAGACCTACCGGGGGCCGGCCGCCGAGTCCGCGCCCGAGGTCAAGGCGGTCTCCGACTTCGTCCGCAGCCGCGTGGTCGGCGGCAAGCAGCAGATCAAGGCCGCGATCGACTTCCACACGTACAGCGAACTGGTGCTGTGGCCCTTCGGCTACACCTACAACGACACCGCACCGGGCCTCACCGCCGACGACCTCGCCGCGTTCAAGAAGGTCGGCACGGGCATGGCGGCCAGCAACGGCTACACACCCGAGCAGTCGAGCGACCTCTACATCACCGACGGCACGATCGACGACTGGCTGTGGGGCGACCAGAAGATCTTCGGCTACACCTTCGAGATGTACCCGGCGAGCGGCGGCGGCGGCTTCTACCCGCCCGACGAGGTGATCGACCGCGAGACGGCACGCAACAAGGAGGCCGTGCTCCAGCTGCTGGAGAACGCGGACTGCATGTACCGCTCCATCGGCAAGGAAGCCCAGTACTGCTCATAGCGGCCGGGTGAACCGGGGCGCCCCACCGCCAGGGGGGCGCCCCTTCCGCGGCTCCGCGTCAGCCCAGGACGGCGAGGGCGTCGATCTCGACCAGCAGCCCGGCCGGCAGGCCCACGTACACCGTGGTGCGGGCGGCGGGGGCCTCCTTGAGGCCCTGCTCCTCGAAGTAGGCGTTGTAGATCTCGTTCATCTCGGCGAAGTGGCCGGTGTCGGTCAGGTAGACGCGGATCATCATCACGTCGTCCCAGTTCGCACCGCCGGCGTCCAGCACGGAGCGGACGTTCTCCAGCGTCTGGAGGGTCTGCTCGCGCAGCGTCGGCCCGGCGGTGGTGGGCGCCTGCCCCTCGACGTGCGGGAGGTAGCCGACCTGACCGGCGACCTGGAGGATGTTGCCCTTGCGGACGCCGTGCGAGAACTTCGCGGGCGGGGCGGGGTGGGAGGCGGGGGTGACGGCGGTCTTCTCGCTCACGGAGGGGTCCTCTGCGTTCGTGTCGGTGCGGGGGTTGTTTCCCCCCGCTGATGGTGTCAGCGGGGGGCGGGCCCCGTGGCCCGTGTTCGACCGGTTCGCGAGGACGGGCTACCGCCGCCGTTGCTCCCGCCGCCCGCCGTCGCTCCCGCCGCCCGTCGCTCCCGCCGCGCGGGGCTCGCCCCTCCCCGCCCTTCGCCCGTTCCCCGGGGCCCTGCCCCGGACCCCGCTCCCCGGGGGCTCCGCCCCCGGCGCCTCAAACGCCGGGGGCGGAGCTGACAGCGCGCGCAGCGGCCGACCCCGCCCCCGGACGGAACCGCGGAACCGGGGGGACGTTGACCCCCGTCCCCGCGGGTGTTAGACCACAGGAACACCGCACAGCGCATCCGCACCACCCCAGGAGGACCCCCATGGGCAGCGACGCAGTCCGCCGGCTCGCCAACGAACCGGTCGACCACCGGTTCAAGGGCCTCCCGCCGGACGCCCACGCGGCGGGCCTCACCGTCGGGGAGCTCGCCGCGCAGCAACGGGACCTCCACACCGGCGGGTTCACCACCCCCGTCCTCACCCTCGACGCCGACGCGCTCGAACACAACCTCACCGCCCTCGGCGAGTACGCCGCCCGCCACGGCCTCGCCTTCGCGCCCCACGGCAAGACCTGCATGGCCCCCCAGCTCTTCGAGCGCCAGCTCGAACACGGCGCCTGGGGCATCACCGCCGCCGTCCCCCACCAGGCCCGCGTCTACCGCGCCTTCGGGATCCCGCGGATCTTCCTCGCCAACGAGCTCGTCGACCCCGCCGCCCTGCACTGGGTCGCCGACGAGCTCGCCGCCGACCCCGGCTTCCGGTTCGTCTGCTACGTCGACTCCGTGCGCGGGGTCCGGCTCATGGACCGCGCCCTCCAGGGCCGGCCCGTACGGCTCGACGTCGTCGTCGAGCTCGGCGCCGGCGAGGGCGCGCGCACGGGGGCCCGTACCGACGAGGACTGCCGGGCCGTCGCCGACGCCGTCGCCGCCACCGGCACCCTGCGCCTCGTCGGCATCGCCGGCTACGAGGCCGAGGTGCCCGACGCCGACCCGGAGAAGGTGCACGCCTGGCTGCGCCGGCTCACCGGGCTCGCCGCCGAGTTCGACAAGGCCGGGCGGTTCGGCCCCGACGTCGAGGAGATCGTCGTCAGCGCCGGCGGCTCCGCCTGGTTCGACGCCGTCGCCGACGTGTTCGCGGAGCTGCCCGAGCTGTCCCGGCCCGTGCTGAAGCTGCTCCGCTCCGGGGCGTACGTCTCCCACGACCACGGCTGGTACACCCGCCTGACCCCCTTCAACCGGGTGCCGGAGGAGGGCGGACTGCGCCCCGCCTTCCGGCTCTGGACGCAGGTCGTCTCCCGCCCCTCCCCCACGCAGGCCTTCGTCAACGCCGGCAAGCGCGACATCGCCTACGACCTCGGCCTGCCCGAGGCCGAGCTGGTCCGCGACGCCCTGGACGGCACCGAGCGTCCCGCCACCGGCATCCGCGTGGTCAAGCTCTCCGACCAGCACGCCTGGCTGGAGACGGACTCCGCCGAGGACGTGCAGGTCGGCGACTGGGTGGCGCTCGGCATGTCGCACCCCTGCACCATCTTCGAGAAGTGGCCGCTGATCCCGGTCGTCCGGACCGACGGAACGGTCACCGACTACGTCCGGACCTTCTTCTAACCGTGGACCTCGTCATCCGGGGCGCCCGCGTCGCCGACGGCACGGGCGGGCCCTCGTACACCGCGGACGTCGCCGTGCACGAGGGCCGCGTCGCCGCCATCGGCCGGATCCCGGGCGGTGGACGGCACACCCTCGACGCGCACGGACTGGTCCTGGCGCCCGGGTTCACCGACATGCACGCGCACAGCGACCTCGCGCTGCTGCGCGACCCGGACCACTCCGCCAAGGCGGCCCAGGGCGTCACCCTCGAAGTCCTCGGCCAGGACGGCCTGTCGTACGCGCCCGCCGACGAGCGGACGCTGGCCGGCGTGCGGACCGCCATCGCCGGCTGGAACGGCCCCGGCGACGACGTGGACTTCGACTGGCGGACCGTCGGGGAGTACCTCGACCGGCTGGACGGCGCCCACGGCGGGCACGGCATCGCCGTCAACGCCGCCTACCTCGTGCCCCAGGGCACGGTCCGCGCGTACGCCCTCGGCTGGGACGACCGCCCCGCCACCGCGGCCGAGCTCGACCGGATGCGCCGGCTCGTCGCCGAGGGACTGGAACAGGGCGCCGTCGGCCTGTCCTCCGGGCTCACCTACACCCCCGGCATGTACGCCTCCGGATCCGAACTCACCGAACTGTGCGCGGTGGTGGCCCGGTACGGCGGCTACTACTGCCCGCACCACCGCTCGTACGGGCGCGGCGCGCTCGCCGCCTACGCCGAGATGCTCGCCCTGACCCGCGAGGCCGGCTGCGCCCTGCACCTGGCGCACGCCACCATGAACTTCGCGGAGAACGAGGGCCGGGCCCCCGAGCTGCTGGCCCTGCTGGACTCGGCCCTCGCCGACGGCGCCGACGTCACCCTCGACAGCTACCCGTACACCCCCGGCTGCACCACCCTCGCCGCCCTGCTCCCCGGCTGGGCGCACGAGGGCGGCCCGGAGGCCCTGCTGGCCCGGCTGCGCGACGAGGACACCGCCGAGCGGATCCGGTACGCGCTGGAGGCGGAGGGCTCCGACGGCTGTCACGGGGTGCCGGTGGACTGGTCGAGCGTGGAGGTGTCCGGCACGAACGACCCCGCGTTCGGGGGCCACGTCGGGACCCGGCTCGACGGCTGGGCGACCGCGCGGCGGCTGCTGCTCGGGGACCGGCTCGGGCCGACCGTCCTCCAGCACGTCGGCCACGAGGAGAACGTCCGGGCGATCATGCGCCACCCCGTCCACACGGGCGGCTCGGACGGCATCCTGCACGGCGCGAAGCCGCACCCCAGGGCGTACGGCACCTTCCCGCACTACCTCGGGCACTACGTGCGCGAGCTCGGCGTGCTCTCGCTGGAGGAGTGCGTGGCCCACCTCTCCGGCCGTCCGGCGGCGCGGCTGCGGCTCCCCGACAGGGGGCTGGTCCGCGAGGGCTTCCGCGCCGACCTGGTCCTGTTCGACCCGGACACGGTCGCGGCCGGGTCCACGTACGAGCGGCCGCGCGCGCTGCCCACGGGGATCCCGTACGTCCTCGTCGACGGCCGGTTCGTCATCCGGGACGGACGGCGGACGGACGTCCTGGCGGGGCGCGCGGTCCGCAGAACCCCGGCCGCCGGATAGGACTTTGGTCCCCCCGGGCGTTCACGGCCTGCACATACGATGAACTGCATGGCCGTCTTCCTGCTCCCCGCCCTGCTCTTCCTCGCCTTCTGCGCGAGCGTGTTCAAGGACCGCCGCCGCTTCAGCAACGCGGTACTGCTCGGCCTGACCTGCGTCACGACGCTGGCGGCGCTGCTGTTCAAGGTGGCGGCCCTGCCCTCGTGGGCGGCCCTGACGATCATCGCGGTGGCCTTCACCGGGCCCGTGCTCGGCACGATGGCCATCGGCGGCTTCCTGATCGCCAACGGCGTCACGATGATCCGCAAGGAGGGCCGCCGTCCGGCCAACCTGCTGTCGATGCTCGCGGGGCTCGGCATCTTCGGGATGATCGCGCTGCTGATCGCCGTCCCGATGTTCCACTCCAGGGTCCTGACCGGCCTGGCCGTGACCCTGACCCTGGTCGTCGCCTACGTCGCCTTCATCTTCCTGTGCTTCCTCGCGTACGCCTTCCTCTACGGCCGGATCAAGGTGCGCGGGGACGTCGACCACGTGGTCATGCTGGGCTCCGGCCTGATCGGCGGGGACCGGGTGCCGCCGCTGCTGGCCTCCCGGCTCCGCAAGGGGCAGCAGATCCACGAGGCCCAGCTGGCCCGCGGCTCGCGCCCGCCGGTGCTCCTGACCTCGGGCGGCAAGGGATCCGACGAGCGGGTGTCGGAGGCGCGGGCGATGGCCGACTGGCTGATCGCGGAGGGCGTCCCGGCGGAGCACGTGAAGCTGGAGGAGAACTCCGCCACGACCGAGGAGAACATGCTCTTCTCGAAGGAGATCATGCTGGCGGAGAAGCCGGACTACCGGTGCGTGGTCGTCACCAACAACTTCCACGCCTTCCGGGCCGCGATGCTGGCCCGCAAGACGGGGGTCAACGGCCAGGTGGTCGGCTCGCCGACGGCCCGCTACTTCCTGCCGAGCGCCACGCTGCGCGAGTTCGTCGCGGTGTTCTGGGAGCACCGGGTGGTCAACCTGTGGATCTGCGGGGTGCTGGTCGCGCTGGGAGCGGCCGCGACCCTGGCGGCCGCCGTCTGACGGACGCCGTCTGACGGACGCCGTACGGGGGTGCCGTGACGCCCCCCTTGGCCGTCACGGCACCCCCTGCTCGCCGGTCGTCGCCGGTTACAGCTTCTGCCAGAGCGCCGGGACCACCGGCGGCTCCCAGCCCGTCTGGGCCTGGTGGCCCTGGAGGCAGCGGTAGCGCACGCCGCCGTGGGTGACGGTGTCGCCGGCGGCGTAGACGGTGCCGGCCTTCCAGGTGCCGCCGGGCTGCGGCTCCTCGGGGTCCGGGCCGGGGCCCGGGTCGGAGCCGGTCACCTTGAGGGTCAGTCCGTACGCGGACAGGATCGGGTTCAGCGGCTGGAAGAAGGTGGTGCCGCCGCTGGAGCAGTTGCCGGAGCCGCCCGAGGTCACGCCCTGGGCCTGGCTGCCGGAGATGTAGGAGCCGCCCGAGTCGCCGGGCTCGGCGCAGACCGTGGTCCGGGTGACGCCGGAGATGGTGCCCTCGGGGTAGGTGACGCTCGTGTTGTGCTGCTGGACGGTTCCGCAGTGCCAGCCGGTGGTCGATCCGGAACGGCAGACGGAGGAGCCGACCGGCTGCAGGACGGAGCCGGTGACCTGGACGTTCGCGCCCCCGCTGCCCTTGACGTAGGGGGTGGCGGTCCAGTTGGTGTTGGCGGCGACCCAGGCCATGTCGCTGCCGGGGAAGACCGACGCCTGGAACGAGCCCTGGGCGACCTGGTTGAAGCCGCTGGTGGCGGTCCCGGCGCGGCCGCAGTGGCCGGCGGTGGCGAAGCCCTGCGTGGTGCCCTTGGTGATCGGGAAGCCGACGGAGCAGCGGCCCTGGCCGTTCATGTAGTACGCGTCCCCGCCGCGCAGGTCGTACAGCGGGCGCGGCGCCTGGTCGGCGGCGGTACGGACGACCGCGGCGAGGGCGGGATCGGTGCCGGTGGCGGCGAGCAGCGCGGCGGCCGCGCCGGGCCGGGTCTCCTCGACGACGAGGGTGTTGGTGCGCGGGTCGACGTACCGGACGGGCGTCTCGGCGGTGGCGGCCCGGTCCAGGCCGGCCTTGACGGCGTCCAGGTCGGCCAGGGAACGGGTGACGAGCCTGGCCCGCGCCCCGGCGGCGCGTATCGCGGCGGTGTCGGCGGCGCGGGTGGTGGCCACGGTCAGGGTGGCGGCGTCCTTCCCGTCGACCCAGGCCCCGGCGAAGGCGGCGCCGAGCCGGTCGCGCAGCCGGGCGGCGGTGGCTCCGGCCTCGGCCTCGTGGGCGAGGCGGTCCTTGGCCTGCGTGGGGGTCAGGCCGAGGTCGCGCTGGAGGGCGGTGAGCAGTCCGGCCGGGGCGTCGCCGGGCCGCAGGGTGGCGGTGGCCGACTTCTGCGGGGCGGCCGGGTCCGGGGCGGGGGTGGCGGCTCCGGCGGCGGTGCCGGCGGTGCCGGCCAGCAGCAGCCCGGCGGCGGCCAGGGCGGTACACGCCGCGCGGGCGTGTCGCTTGAGCATGGTGGATCTCCTCGGTTCAGTGGGGGTCACCGAAACCGTAGGAATCCGAACCGGCGTACGGGAGCTGCCGGTTGGCCCCTTCCCCGGTGTTATGGCCGGGTGCCCCGGCGGCCCGACGTGCGTTCTTGGGGCGGGGGCCGGAGGATGGGGGCCTGGGGGGCACCGTAGGAGGTATCCGATGGACAGTGAAACCAACGAGCAGCCCACCCGGTCGGACCGGCTCTTCACCGGTGGGGAGCGCGCGTACGACCCCGAGGACCTGGTGATGGCGACCGGCCACGACCCGACTCCGGAGCGGGTCGAGAAGGCCCGGAAGCTGATCGAGAAGGAGGGCCCGCAGGTCATCGAGCGCTACCTCCCGTAACGCCCGTCCGACCGAGGCTGCCGCCCACGGCCCGGGCCCCCGCCCGGGCCGTGGCGCACACCCGGCCGCGGCACTCCCTGATGCCGGCGCACTCGGCCGCGCCCGGCCCCGCCGCCCCTCCTCCAGCCCCGCCGGCGTGTGAGGCGCTGGGGTCTGGGGGCGGAGCCCCCAGGAGGGGGCCGGGGCACCGCCCCGGGGAACGGGCGAAGGGCGGGGCGGGGAGCAGCCCGCGCAGCGGCCCAACCAGCGGCACCCGGCACCCGGCACCCGGCACGGCACCGCACCCGGCCACGCCGCCCCCCACGCCCCCACCCGCCCCCCACCCGCCCCGCACGGGCCCCGCACGGGCCCCGCCCCGTGTCCCCCCGGTGACCCTCTGCGAAGCTGAGACGCACGATTCAGCCCCCGAAGGGACCGGACCCCCTCATGCCTCAGGTGAAGCTGACCACCAGCCTCGGCACCATCGTCATCGACCTCCACGAGGAGGCGGCCCCGGCCACGGTCGCCAACTTCCTCGCCTACGTGGAGAGCGGCCATTACGAGGGCACGGTCTTCCACCGGGTGATCCCCGGCTTCATGAGCCAGGGCGGCGGCTTCACCGCCGACATGCGGCAGAAGCCGGTGCGGGAGCCGGTCCGCAACGAGGCGGACAACGGGCTGAGGAACGTCCGGTACGCGGTGGCGATGGCCCGTACGAGCGTCCCGCACTCGGCGACCTCCCAGTTCTTCATCAACACCGCCGACAACCCGGCCCTGGACCACACCGCCCCGACCCCGGGCGGCTGGGGCTACGCGGTGTTCGGCACGGTCAGCGGGGGCCGGGACGTGGTGGACTCGATCGCCGCCGTCCGCACCGGCCGCGCGGGCGGGCACGGCGACGTCCCGCTGGTGCCCGTGGTGATCGAGAAGGCCTCCGCCGGAGCCTGACCGTTCCCGTTACCCCGCCCGGCCACGGCACCCGCGGCGGCACCGGACGAGCGCGCCAGCGCCTCGGCGTGCGCGGACCGGGCGTGCTCCAGCACGCCCGGCGCCCGGGTCGCGGCGGGCGCCGCCGGGTGCCAGCCCAGCAGGTGCCGCCAGACGAGCGGGCTCCCGGCGAGGGGCCGGGCCACCACGCCGGGGGTGACGGGGAACGTGGCCCGGCACAGCCCGACGGCCCGGCCCACCTGGACCAGGTGCACGCAGGAGGCGGTGTCGGTCTCGTAGACGCAGGCGGGTGCGAACCCGGCGCGGACGCAGGCCGCCGCGAAGCAGTCGCCGAAGCAGCCGTCGCCGGGTACGTCGGTCCAGGCCTCGGCGGCCAGCTCCGCCAGTTCGATCTCCGCCCGGTGGACCAGGGGGTGGTCCTCGGCCAGCATCACGTGCACCGGGTCCCTGGCCACCTCCATCCAGGCGAGCCGCCCCGGCTCGGGCGGGGCGCTCTCGCCGCAGGCCCCGACCAGCGCGAAGTCGAGGCGTCCGGCGGCCACGCCCTGGGCGATCTCCCGTTCCGACCAGGACGTGGACGTGGTCACGGGCACCCCGGGCTCCTGCCGGGCGATCCGGTCGACCAGCCCGCCGAGGAGCGGGCCGTGGGTGCCGCCGAGCCGGTAGCCGGCGGCACCCTGCCGGGCGAAGCGGACCGCTTCCTCCTGGAGCTCGGACACCGCGGGCAGCAGCACGCGGGCCCGCTCCAGTACCAGCTCGCCGAGCGCGGTGGTCCGTACGCCGTCCCGCCCCCGCTCGAAGAGTTCGCCGCCCAGGGCCCGCTCGATCCGTTTGAGCTGGCCGCTCAGGGCGGGTTGGGCGAGCCCGAGGGCGGTGGCGGCGCGGGTCAGGCTGCCGGCGTCGGCGACGGCCCTGACGATCTTGAGGTGCCTCAGCTCCAGATCCATGCTCCGAGCTTGGTCCAGACCTGCGGGCGTGCGCTACGGGTCCGGCGCATCCAGAATCGGTAAAGGCTCGTTAGCGCTCCGGGGGACGCCCTACGGAGGTCAGATGAACAGCGTTGCCTTCCCGGTCACCCCGGTCCTCCCGGTCGACTGGGACCACCCGACGGACCCGCACCCGGGACCGCGGCTCGATCACGTCCGCACCTACGTGGAGAGCGGGGGCACCGACGGACACCTGTGGCACGGCGTCCCGACCCTGCTCCTGACCACCCTCGACCGCGCCACGGGCCGGCCGGTGCGCACGCCGCTGATCTACGCCGAGGACGCGGGCCGCTACCTGCTCGTGGCCGCGGACGCGGGCGGGCCCCGCCACCCCGCCTGGTACGGGAACCTCACCGCGCGCCCGGAGGTCCGCCTCCAGGTGGGCACCCGGACCTTCGCGGCCTGGGCCCGTACGGCGGACGCGGCGGAGCGGGAGACGTACTGGGAGGCGCTGACGGCGCTGTGGCCGCCCTACGAGGACCAGCAGGCCGCCGCGTGGCCCCGGGAACTGCCGCTGGTGATCGTCGAGGGGTGACGGGCGGCCCCGGGGCCCCCTGCGAGGCGAATCGATCCGCCGCCGGTGCGCCGGGGCGGCGCCCCGCCACGCCTTCACTCCTTCGGGTGGGTACCCGGCGTAACCGTGGACCCTCCGCCTCCCCATCGGCTACCAACGGGGCCATGAGGGGGGACAGTTGAGTACAAACACGCAGGAGCAGGGCGGCGGCCGCGACGGCGGCCCCTTCCTCCTCGCCAAGGTCCTGGCGGACACCCTGGTCACCACGATCGCCCGGCCCCGGCCGCCGGAACCCGAGCCCGCCCCGGAGACCCGGCCGGCGGCCGCCTGCCGGCGGTGCGGCGAAGCGGCGTACTGGCACCAGACGGTGCGCGGGAAGTGGATCCTGATCGAGCCGGGGGCCTTCCCCACGCACGTGGTCCCGGCGGGGCAGCGCTGGCGGATCGCCCCGGACGGCACGGCCGTCAACCTGGGGGCGGCCTCACCGACGGACACCTGCCGGATCAGCCACTGGTACGTGTGCCTCGGCTCCCCCGCGTCCGGAACCCCTTGACGCCGGTCCGCCCGGCGAGCGCCGCTCAGGGATGGATCAGACGCGTGTTGATGTGCCGCTTCAGCTGCTTCGCGTCCTCCCCCGTACGGGCCACCTCGCGGTTCCAGCCCGTGGTCAGGACGGCCTCCGCCGGACCCAGGTCGACGCAGGTGACGTACGGGTCGGGGCGGAACAGGGCGAAGGGCTCACCGGTGAGGTCGGCGACCGCGTTGTGGCCGGCGGTGGCGCCCGACGGGATCGCGTACTGGCAGCTCTGCGTGGCCGTACGGCCGTCCTCGACGGCGGCCGCCGCCGTGTCGCCCGCCGCGAAGACGCCCTCCACGCCCGGCACGCGCAACTGCTCGTCCACCACCAGCCGGCCCAGGCCGTCACGGGCGCCGGGGAGCCGGCCGGTGAGCGGGCTCGCCACCAGACCACCGGTCCACACCACGGTGGCGGCCTCCAGGGAGGTTCCGTCGCTCAGGCTCAGCGTGGTGCCGTCGTAGGCGTCCACGGAACAGCCCGTGCGGTGCTCGACGCCGGCCCGCTCCAGCGCGTCGACGATCAGCGGCCGGGCCTGCTCGCCGAGCCCCGGCGCGGGCAGTTCCTCCCGCTCGACCACCACCACGCGGGCCCCCGGGTACGCGGAGAGCCGCTCCGGCAGGGTCCCGGCGAGCTCGATGCCCGCCAGGCCCGAGCCGACGACGGCCACCGTGAACCGCCCGGGGCCCTCGGGGAGCCCGGACAGCGAACGCAGCCGCAGGTCCAGGGCCTGCGCCTCGGCGAGGGTGTCGATGTAGTGCAGCGCGCCTCCCCCCGGCAGGGCGGGCTTGCGCACCCGGCTGCCGGTGGCGAGGACGAGCCGGTCGTACGGGAGGGACCCGCCGGGGCCCGCCAGGGTCACCCGCCGCGCCCCGGTGTCGATGTCGGCGACCTCCGCGCGCAGCCGGCGTACGCCGAGCGGGGCGAGTACCACGTCCAGGGCGACCCGCATCCGCTCGGGGCTCGGCTCGTACAGGCGTGGCCGGAGGACGAGGTCGTCGCCGGGGGCGATCAGGGTGATCTCGACGTCCTCGCCCGCCGGGCCGGCCTGGCGCCGGATGCGGGCCGCCGCCTTGGCGGCCCACACTCCGGCGAAGCCGCCGCCCGCGATGACGATCCGGGACATGGTGCTGCTCCTTCTGGTTCTCACGGGACGGCTGGTTCTCACGGGACGGCGGTCGGTGCGGCGGATCAGGCCGCGGCCAGGCCCTTCTTCAGTGCGGTCGCGATCTCGTGGGCCCGGCGGGTCTGGAACTCGATCGCGGCGAGGTTGTCCTCCGTGGGCGGGGTCGTGCCGGTGCCGCCCGAGACGCTGCTGGTGCCGTACGGGTTGCCGTTGGACTCGGCGAACTGGATGGGGTCGGCGTAACCGGGCGGGACGATGATCGAACCCCAGTGGGTGAACACGTTGTTGAGGGAGAGCAGGGTCGACTCCTGGCCGCCGTGCGTGGTGTTGGAGGAGGTGAAGGAGGTGACGACCTTGTTGACGAGCTTGCCCTGGTACCAGAGGCCTCCGGCGGTGTCGAGGAATCCCTTCAGCTGCGCGGCCGGCAGGCCGAAGCGGACGGGCGTGCCGAAGATGATGACGTCGGCCCACTCCAGGTCGTCCAGGCTCGCGGTGACGACGTCGGCGGTGGCGTCCAGGTGCTCGCCCCAGGCCGGGTTGTAGGCGATGGCCTCGGCCGGGGCGGTCTCGGCGACGCGGCGCAGGCGGACCTCGGCGCCCGCCTTCTCGGCGGCCGCGGCGGCGGTGGTGGCGAGCTTGTGGACGTTGCCGGTGGAGGAGTAGTAGACGACGGCGACGTTGGTCATGGCGTTGCTCCTTGTGTCATCGGTGAACGCGGATTCGTGGACAGGGCTGTTCTTACGGCGCCACCAGGTCATTTGATCTCCATTTGCGCCATCATTCCCATGGCGGCGTGGTCGAAGAGATGGCAGTGGTAGAGGTATTTGCCGCGGTGCGAATCGAAGGTCGCCTGGACCTTGACGGTCTCTCCGGGCATGACCCGGACGGTGTCCTTCAGGCCGGCCTCCGCGGGGCCGACCGGTCCGCCGTTGCGCTCCAGCACCCGGAACTGCACCAGGTGCATGTGGAAGTTGTGCGGGACGAACCGGTTGACGTTCGTGACGGTCCAGATCTCGGTGCTGCCCCAGGCGATCGTCTGGTCGATGCGCGCGGCGTCGTACAGCTGCTCGTTCATGTACGCGCCGGGGTTGGCCCGTCCGTCCTCGTCCATCCGCATGCTGATCTGGCGCTGGACGGTGGCCGGCGGGAGCGGGGGGAGGGTGCGCAGCCGGTCCGGTACGGAGCTGCTGTCGGCGGCGGTGCGCGTGACGTCGAAGCGCAGTACCTTGCCGACCTGCTCGGCCGGGCCGGGGCCCTCGGTGTTCTCCAGTACCAGCTGCGTGCCGAGCGGGTAGCGGGAGAAGTCGATGACGACGTCGACGCGCTCGCCCGGGGAGAGGCTGAGCGTGCCGGTGCGGTGCGGGGTTTCCAGGAGTCCGCCGTCGGAGCCGATCTGGATGATCTCCCCGCCGTCGGAGAGCCGCAGCGTGAAGAAGCGTATGTTCGTGGAATTGAGTATGCGGAAACGGTATTTGCGGGCGGCGACCTGGAAATAGGGCCAGGGCTTTCCGTTCGCGAGGATCGTGTTGCGGTTCAGGAAGTCGTCCATGACGTAGTGGAGCCGGCCCGCGTCGTCGAAGCGGGCGTCGCGCAGCGCGATCGGCACGTCGTACTGGCCGGAGGGCAGCGGGAGGGCGCGTTCCTCGTCGTCGCTGAGCAGGTAGAAGGCGGACAGGCCCCGGTAGACGTGCTCGGACTCCATGTGGTGGGCGTGGTCGTGGAACCACAGGGGGGCGTGCGGCTGGTCGTTCTCGTAGCGGTAGAAGCGCGCCGAGCCGGGGGCGATGGTGTCCATCGGGTCGCCGTCGTTCTCGGGCGTGACGTGCCCGCCGTGGAGGTGGATGGCGACCGGCATGTCGAGGCGGTTCTTCTGCCGGATGACGACGGGGCGGCCGCGGCGGGCGCGGATGGTGGGGCCGGGGAAGGAGCCGTTGAAGGTGATGACCTCGGTGGCGGTCCCGGGGAGGATCTGCGCGTTGGCGCGGCCGACGTACATCTCGTAGGTGTCGACGCCGTTGTACGTGGACACCGGCGTCAGGGTCGGCGGGATGGGCATGGCGGCCTGGAAGGCCTGCGGCACCGGGGCGGCGCTGGCGGAGGTGGCCGTGAGCAGCGGGGTGAGCGCGGTGCCCGTGAGGGCGGTGCCGCCCGTGGCGAGGGCGGCACCGAGCAGGCGTCTTCTGGTGAGCATGGGGGTCCCCCTGGGTGTGGCGGTGGCGGCCTGGCGGTGGCCGTGTGGCGGGCGGTGTGCGGTGTGCGGTGTGCGGTGGCGGACTGACGGTGTGACGGTTCTCGTGGTGGCCCGGTGGCGCGGTTCAGCGGTAGTGGGCCAGGGCCCGGTCGACGAGGGCGCCGGCCGCGCCGGTGTAGCCGGCCGGGTCGAGGAGTTCGCCGATGCCGTCGGCGTCGAGTACGGCGGTGACCTGTTCGGTGCCGGCCAGCAGGTCGGCGAGGTCCTCGCCCTCGGTGGCGGCGCGGCGGGAGCAGGCGGTGACGAGGCGGCGGGCCTCGGCCTTGCCGAGGGCCGGTGCCAGGGCCGCGGCGATGCGCTCGGAGGCGGTGAGGGCGCCGGTGAGCGCGAGGTTCTCCCGCATGCGCCGCGGGTGGACGCCGAGGCCTTCGAGGAGTTCGGCGGCGGTGGCGGCGGCGCCGCCGGTCAGCCGCAGGCACTCGCGCAGGGGCTGCCATTCGGCGTGCCAGGCACCGGCCGGCCGCTCGTCCTCGGCGAGCATGCAGTGGGCCAGTACGGAGGCCTGCGCGGGCACCTGGAGGGCGGCCGAGCGGATCATCGTGGCGAGGACGGGGTTGCGCTTGTGCGGCATCGCCGAGGAGGCGCCGCGTCCTGCGGGTCCGGGTTCGGCGAGTTCGGCGACCTCGGTGCGGGCCAGCGACAGCACGTCGACGGCGATCTTCCCGAGCGCCCCGCAGGCCAGGGCGAGTTCCGCGCCGAGTTCCGCGACGGGGGTGCGGACGGTGTGCCAGGGCAGCACCGGTGCGCGCAGTCCCGTCTCGGCGGCGAAGGCCTCGGTCAGGCGTACGGCGTAGTCCGGGCCGACGGCGTGCGGGGCGTCGATCCGGGCGTACTCCAGGTACCCGGCCAGGGTCCCGGCGGCTCCGCCGAGCTGGACGGGCAGGTCCGTCCGTACGCGGCGCAGCCGGGCGGCGGCGACGGCGACGGCCTCCAGCCAGCCCGCCGCCTTGAGCCCGAAGGTGACGGGCACGGCGTGCAGGGCGAGGGTACGGCCGGGCATCGGGGTGTCGCGGTGCTCGGCGGCGAGCCGGGCGAGCGCGGTGCGGCACCGGTCCAGGTCGGCGAGGACGGCGTCCAGGGCGCGGGCGGCTACCAGAGCGGCGGCGGTGTCCATGATGTCCTGGCTGGTGGACCCCCGGTGCACGTAGTCGGCGGCGGCCGGATCCACGGCGGCGACGGCCTCCGTCAGGGCTTCCACCAGGGCGACCACCGGGTTGGCGGACTCCCGTGAACGGACGGCGAGTTCGGCGGCCGGCAGCGGCGCGGTGCGGGCCACCCGGGTGATGGTGGCGGCGGCTCCGTCCGGGACGACGCCCAGCCGGGCCTGGGCCCGGACCAGCGCCGCCTCGGCGTCGAGGAGCGCGCGCAGCCAGGCCTCGTCGTCGGTGAGGGCTTCGGCGGGGGTGCCGGCGCGGACCTGGCCGAGCAGGCCGGTGTCCCCGGCGGTGGTGCGTACGGCCCCGGCGGCGGGGCGCGGGGCCTTGGCCGGCTCGGCCGGCTCGCCCAGCCCGAGCAGCTGGCGGGCCAGTGCGTCCGCGTCGCCGACGGTGACGGAGTCCACGCCCGGCCGGACGCCGGCGGCGGTCACCCAGTGCGCGCCCTCCGTCGGGACGCCGAAGGCGTACAGGTGGGGGTGCGGGCGGCCGGCGGCGTCGACGACCCGGTACGGGCGCGGGGTGACCGCGAGGCCGCCCGTCTCGTACTCCATGCCGTCCGTACCGCCCCCGACGCGGAACGGGCGGGCCTGGCCGCTGTCGAGCAGCTGCCGCAGCAGCGGGTCGGCGGTGCGCCGTACGTCGCCGTCGGGCAGCCGGGCCTCGATCAGCACCCGGGCGAGGACCCGGGAGCCGGGTACCGAGGAGCGGGCCGCGAAGGCGCCCGTCACCGGGTCCGTCTCGATGCGCGTGCCGGGGCCGAGCACGGTCAGTACGCCCGCCTCGATGAGCGCGATCATCTCCGCGATCCGCCGCGCGGGCGGGCCGATGGACAGGAACGCGTTGAGCGGGGTGTACCAGCGCTCCAGGTCGTCTCGGTGCGAGCGGGCGGTGAGCCCGCCGTGGTCGACGACGAGGCGGACCTCGTTGCGCAGGTCCCGCAGGACGTCGAGGGCCGCCTTGAACGGCCCGTCGACGTTGCCCTCGCGGGCCTGCGCGAGGTCGCGGCGCAGCCGGGCGAGCAGCCAGGCGCGGTGCTGGGCGGTGCCGGTGAAGCCCTCGGCGGGGCCGGTGGCGGCGAGCCGCTCCCAGTCCCAGCGGGCTTCGGCGGGGATGGCGTACGCGTCGAGGGCCTCGTCCTCCTCCGGGCCGTGCCAGGGCAGTTCGAGCCAGCCGCGCCGGAAGGCCTCGCCGGCCTCGCGGCCCTCGCGGGCGGTGACCAGCCCGGTGTAGTAGACGGTTTCGGTCTCCTTGGCTATGAGCGGCCACAGGTCCTGGCGGAAGTCCAGCCCGCCCTCCGCCGCCGACCGCTTGACGAGCTCCTCCACGACCTCGGGCCGCAGCACCCGGGGGGTGTGCCGGCCGTGCGGCCCCTTCTGGTTCTCGCCGCGGGCCTGGTACGGGATCCCGCGCCGGGAGCCCGCGTACAGCTGCGGCTCGCGGCCGGACGCCCGGTACACCAGCCGGCCGGACCGCTCCTCGAAGGTGCCGCCGCGGCCCTGGGTGAGGAGGGTCATGTGGTCGAAGAAGTTCAGGCCGAGGCCGCGCAGCAGCACGGGCTCTCCGGGGGCCACCGCGCCGAGGTCGAGTTCGGCGGGGTTGGCGGGCGGGAAGTACAGCAGTCCGCGGGCGGCCGCGTGGTCGGCGAGCCGCTGCCCGGCGTCGTCGGGCCGGGTGTCGACGTGGCCCTGGGCGAGGACCAGGCCGTCCAGGCCGGGCAGCCGGGTGCCGTCGGCGAGGCGGGCCCAGGGCCGGCCGCTGTCGGTGTCGGTGCCGCAGGCGACGGCCGCCGAGCGGTGGGTGACCAGCTCGATCTGGTGGGGGGCGCCGGCCCGGATCCGGGCGGCCGCCCAGCCCAGGTAGGCGCCGTAGAAGGCGCGGCTGGGGTAGGAGTCGGGGGTCAGGGCCCGGGCCTCGGCGAGGACTTCGGGCCCGGGGGCGGGCTCGGCGCCGGAGGCGAGGTCGCGTGCCCAGGCGTACAGGCTGGGTCCCGGCTCGACGGGTCCGGCCATGGTGACGCTGGCGTCGGAGAAGACCGTGACCTGGGAGGCGACGGTGTTCATGAGCAGTCTGCGGTCCTGTCCGGTGGCCCAGACCCGGCCGGGGCCGTGCTCGGCCGGGTCGACGAGGTGGACGGTGACCCGGGCGTCCTGCGGCAGCAGCCGGGCGTTGGCGCACAGCCGTTCCAGCAGGCTCAGGCCGCGGGGCCCGACGCCGACGACCGCCGTGGCGCGCGGCCCGGCCGCGGGGCTCAGTCGAGATACGTCCATCCGTCCTCCCTCGCATCGGCCGCCTCGTACAGGAAGCGGGGCTTGACGAACTGGTCCTCGCGCAGCAGGGCGCCGGGCGAGATCAGGGTTCCGGGGCCGCCGACGGATATCCCGACGGGCAGGCCGAGGGTTTCGGCGCAGCCGGCGCGCAGCTTTTCCGCGATCTCCTCGTGGCCCTCGCGGGCCTCGACGACCAGCCGCAGCCGGTCGGGTTCGGCGACGCCGCGCCACATGTGGGCGCCGTACTCGACGGGCAGCCGGTAGACGATCTCGTCGATGTCGTGCTGGCGCAGGGGGCGTCCGGCGACGGTGATGCCGGAGCCGTCGCGGCCGCGCACCTGGATGACGGGCAGGGTCCAGCCGCAGGGGCAGTCGCGTTCGGTGAGTTCGACGAGGTCGCCGGTGTCGTAGCGGAGCAGGGGCATGGCCTCGCGGTAGAGGGTGGTGACGAGGAGGCGGCCGCGTCCGGTGGGGGCGATGGCGCCGGTGGCCGGGTCCTGTACCTCGAAGAGGAAGCGGTCGGCCCAGGCGTGGAGCTGCCCGTGGGCGCATTCGCCGGCCAGGGAGGTGGTCTCGGTGGAGCCGTAGTCCTCGATGACGCGGGCGCCGCCCCACAGTTCGCCGATCCGCTGCCGCTTGGCGGCGCTGAGCGGTTCGCCCGCGACGACCAGGGCGCGCGGGCCGTGTCCGGCGGCCGCCGCGGCGCGGGTGCCGGCGGCGAGGGCGTCGTCGGCGGCGGCCCACAGCAGGGGTTCGCTGGGCAGGGACCAGGTGACGGTGGGGCGGACGTCGCGGATCAGCCGCAGCAGCCGCCGGTAGGGCATCATCGACGTCCGGTTGTCGGCCGGGACGACCATGGCTCCCGCGGCACGGGCCGCGTGGTGCATCTGGTGGGCGGTGGTGGCCATGGAGTACGGGGTCTTGACGAGGACCCGGTCCTCGGCGGTGAGGGCCACCGCGGAGCGGTTGAAGCGGTCGGCGGTCTCCGCCCAGTCGTTCTCGGTGAGGTAGGAGGCGGTGGGCTCCCCGGTGGTGCCGCTGGACTCGTGGTAGCTGGCGACGTCGCGGCCGGGGACGGCGAGCATCCCGAAGGGGTAGGCGTCCCGCAGGTCGGACTTCAGGGTGGGGCGGAGCCCGTCGAGGGTGGTGCGGCCGATCCCTGTGCGGGTGGCGTAGAAGGGGCTGCGCTGGGCGCGGGAGAGGGTGGCCGGGAGGGCGGAGAGCTGGAGCCGGCGCAGTTCGGAGAAGGTGGACCAGTCTCCGGGGCGGGGCCAGGCGCCGCCGCCCGCCGGGGCCGCCGCGGCGCTCACCGGTCGCCCGCCGGCTGGAGGCCGGCCTTGTCGGTGCCGGCGGGGCGGGCGGCGGGGACGCCGAGGGAGGGGCGGGCGACGGCCAGCAGGACCAGGAGGAGGCCCAGGACCTCGCCGACGGCGGCGACCCAGCCGAGGCCGCCCGGGGAGGCCCAGGAGACGATGCCGCCGCCGACGGTGGCGCCGAGCGCGGAGCCGATGTAGATCGCGGAGTTGTTGAGGGCGAAGGTCAGGTGCATGTTCGCGGGGTCGATCTGCGCGAGCCGGGAGAACTGGGCGGGGGTGAAGGCCCAGCCGCTGACGCCCCAGAGGGCGACCACCACGGCCAGGGCCACGTAGGCGGTCATCCCGTCGAGGGTCTGCGCGACGAGGGAGACGGCGGCGAGGGCGACGGCGAGTACGGCGATGGTGCGGCGGATGGTGGTGGTGCCGCCGACCCGGTCCGCGCTGCGGCCGCCGAGGATGTTGCCGAGGACCGCGGCGACGCCGAAGACCAGCATGATCAGGGTGGTGGCGAACTCCCCGTCGCCGCCGACGCCGGTGCCGTGGACCAGGGTCGCCAGGTAGGTGAAGACGATGAACGTCGAGCCGATGACGGTGACGGACTGGAGCAGGGTCAGGCCCACCGCCGGGCGCAGCATCGGCCGGAACCGTTCGGCGATGCCCGGTCCCGGGGTGCCGGGAAGCCTGGGCAGGGAGGCCGCGGTGGACACGGCGGCGATCAGGGCGAGGGCGGCGACGAACCAGAAGGCGCCGCGCCAGTCGGACAGGGCGGAGATGAGCACGCCGATCGGGACGCCGAGGACGATGGAGACGGTGAGGCCGCCGGTGACGATGGAGATGGCCCGGCCGCGGAACTCGGGCGCCGACTGCTCGGCCGCGGCGGCCGTGGCGACCGGTCCGAACACCCCGGCGGCGATGGCGGCGACGATGCGGGTGGCGAGCAGGATCCCGAAGGAGGGCGCCACGGCGGTCAGGACGTTGGCCACCGCGAAGAGGGCCATGCTGCCGACGAGTACGGCGCGCCGTTCGGCCTGCTGGGTCAGCGCGGACAGCAGGGGCGAGCCCAGCGCGTACACGAGGGAGAAGACGGTCACCTGGAGGCCGGCCGCGGCGAGGGAGACGCCGAGGTCGTCGGCCATCGCGCCGAGGATCCCGGCGACGATGAAGTTGTCGGTGCCGATGGCGAAGGTACCGATCGCCAGCGGCGCGATCCTGCGCATGTTCATGAGGTTTCCCGGGGGGTGGGGGCGGTCAGGGCGTCGGCGAGCTGGAGGCGCAGGTGGCGCTTGAGGACCTTGCCGGAGGGCCCGAGCGGCACCTCGTCGCCGCTGCGGGCGACGACGGCCGTGCCGAGGGCGGGCAGTCCGGCGGCGGCCAGGGCCCGGTCGGCGGCGGCGCGGAGCGCGTCGGCGCCGGCGTCCGGGTCGCGGGGGCGCAGGACGGCGACGGGCCGTTCGGCGCCGGAGCCGTCGGGCACGCCGACCACGGCGCAGTCGTCGAGTCCGGGGAGGGCGCCGAGCAGGGCCTCCTCCATGAGGAGGGAGTACGCGGGCCCGTGCGCGGTGTGGATGACGTCGACGGCGCGGTCCAGGTGGAAGAACGTGCCGTCCTCGCCCTCGCGCACGACGTCCCCGGAGACGAACCAGCCCGCGAGCCGGGAGCGGTAGTAGCGGTCCTGGTCGTTCCAGTAGCCGGGGGTCAGCGTGGGGCTCTTGACGCCCAGCAGGCCCGCTTCGCCGCGTGCCACCGGGGTGCCGTCCTCGTGGAGCACCGCCACCCGCGCCCAGGGGTGGGGGCGGCCGATGCAGCGGTCGTGGCGGACGGTGTCGGCGGTGGTGACCTGGCCGAACTGGGCGAAGCCCAGCTCGGAGGAGCCGAGGCCGTCGATGAAGACGGCGCCGGCCCGGACCAGCGGGGCGATGTGCCGGCCGTGGGCGGAGTCCCCGGTGTTGAACCAGCGTTCCACGGAGGCGAGTACGTCGTCGTCGGGTTCCAGGGCGGCGAGTTCGGCATAGGTCTGGGCGAAGGCGACGACCGTGTGCGGCCGGTGCTCGGTGATCGCGGCGGCGACGTGCGCGCCGGAGCGGTCGGAGAGGGCGATCAGGCGGGCGCCGAAGAGCAGGGCCCCGGCGGCGAAGCTGGCTCCGGCCTGGTGCGACTGGGGCACCGCCGAGAGCATCACCTCCCGTTCGGCGGGCTGGGGCAGCGGCAGGAGTTCGCGCAGTGCGGCGACGCTGCCCTCGTGGGTCCAGATGACGGCCTTGGGGATGCCGGTGGTGCCGGAGGAGTGGCTGATCAGCACCGGGTCCCCGGGGGCGTGCCGGAAGCGGTCTGCGGCGGCGAGGCGGCCGGCGCCGATGGAGGTGAGCTCGTCGGACACCCCGAGGACGGTGAGCCCGTCCAGGACCCCGGCGGCGCGCAGTGCCTCCAGGTGGGCGGAGTCGGTGAACAGGCCCGACGCGCCCGTGCGTTCGTACAGTCCGGCGGCGATCTCGGCGGCGAGCCTGCCGTTGACGAGGACCGGGATGGCGCCTATCTGGCTCAGGGCCAGGAAGTGCAGGACGTCCTCGAAGCTGTCGCGGAGGTAGACGGCGACCCGGTCGTGGGGGCCGATGCCCAGGCCGAGGTACCAGGCGGACCAGGCCTGGGCCAGGTCGTCCAGGCCGGTCAGGGTGAAGTCGTGGCGGCGCACCCCGTCCGGGCCGAGCAGGGCCTGCTCGCTGTGCAGGAAGGGCGCGTCGGGGTCGGCGCTGACGGCGAGCGCGTGCCGCAGGAGGCTGCCGCCGCCGAGCGTGGTGTCGCGGGCGAGTTCTGCGCGGGTGGGGCGCGGGGCGTGGGCCGCGCCGGGCGCCGCCGGGGGCGCCGTCACCGTGGAGGCGTTCATCGAATGGGCTCCGCTCTGGCGGCCTGCGCCGCGTCGTATCCGAACAGCCAGTCCTGCGCGGCCAGTTGGTGGCTGTCCGCGAGGGCGGCATCCCTGTGCCGCTGGCCTGCCCCGTCCGGCAGGTGGAGGGTCTTGGCGTTGTTGCGGGAGATCTGCTGGATCCGCCCGGTACGGGTCATCCGGATCCGTTCGTAGCGGCGCAGCCGCCCCGCCAGGTCCGTGCCGCCGTGCTCGGTGAGGCACACCACCAGCGCGGCGGCGTCCTCCACGGCCTGGTTGGCGCCCTGCGCCCGGAAGGGGAGCATCGGGTGGGCGGCGTCCCCGAGGAGGGTGACCGTGCCCCGTGACCAGCTGCCGACGGGGTCCCGGTCGTGCAGCGCCCAGCAGCCGACCTCCTCGGCCGCCGAGATGATCTCGGTGACGTCCCGGTGCCAGCCGTCGCAGTAGGCGCGGCGCAGGTCCTCGATGCGGCCCGGGGTGTTCCAGGACTCCTCGGGCACGTCGTCGCGGGGGGCGGTGGCCGCGAAGCTGATCTTCCTCCCGCCGGCCACCGGGTAGCTGACGAAGTGCCGGCCGGGGCCGAGCCACAGCCGCACCCGGGGGTGGGCGGTGTGGCCGGGCAGCCGGTCCGCCGGGATCAGCCCCCGGTACATGACCTGCCCGGAGTAGCGGGGGCGGTCCACGACCAGCAGGTCGCGGGTGACCGAGTGGATCCCGTCGGCGCCGACGACCAGGTCGGCGCGCTGGGTGGAGCCGTCGTCGAACCTCAGGACCGCCTCGCCGTCCCGCTGCTCGACGCCCGTGCACCGCAGGCCGAGGCGCAGGGTGCCGGCGGGGAGTTTGGAGAGCAGGATCCGGTGCAGGTCCGCCCGGTGGACCGCGTAGTGCGGGGCCCCGTACATCTCCTCGCAGGCGTCGCCGAGCGGGGTCCGGGCGATGAGGCCGTTGTCGTCCCAGCGGCGCAGCTCGATCGCGGTGGGGCGTACCGCGACCGCGCGCAGCGCCTGCTCGATGCCGAGGCGGTGCAGGAGCCGGGCGGCGTTGGGGGCCACCTGGAGCCCGGCGCCGATCTCCCGGAGGTGGCGGGTCTGTTCGTAGACATCGCAGGCCAGGCCCGCCTGGGCGAGTCCGACGGCCAGGGCGAGACCTCCGATGCCGGCGCCCACGACCGCGATCCGTGGCTGTTCCATAGTCAACTCACAAGGGGTCCTTCAGCCCCAGCAGGTCCGCCGCGTTGTGCCAGAGGATCTGCTGGAGCTGCCAGTTCGCCAGGCCCAGTGCCGCGTACTTGGCGAGCTCGACGGTGGGATGTTGGAGCGGGTACTCGGATCCGAAGAGCAGCCGGCGGGCGCCGAGCCGCTCGATGGCGAGCCGGATGACGATCGAGTAGCCGCCGGAGGTCTCCAGCAGGATGTTGGGGCTGTCCTTGATCAGCCCGATCCCGTGGAGGTCGATCTCGCCGACGCCCGAGTGGCCGAGTACGAAGGTCACCCGGGGGAACGCGGCGGCGAGCGCGACCAGGTCGGCGACGGTGGCGCCGGGGCGGTGCAGGCACACGGTGTAGACGGGGTGGCGGTGCTCCTCGGCGATCCTGACGAGGGCGTGGGTGCGTTCGTCCGCGAAGGGCACCCCGTGCACCGCCGGTGAGATCTCCACTCCGCGGAACTCCTCGGCCCGCGCGGCGTAGGCGCAGGGTCCCCGGTGGGGGTTGGCGAAGTGGAAGGGGACCAGCCGGCCGCCGGAGGCCCGGCAGCCGGCGAGTACCGCGTCGTTGTCGGCGTCGGTCTCGATGTGGCCCCCCTCGACCAGCTGCCGGGACAGCCGGTCGAGGGGGATCGTGCCCCCGGCGGAGACGGCCGCCCGGGCGATTCCGTGCGCGTCCATCGTGTCGAGGAGCCGGCGGGCCGCGCCGTCCTGCGGGGTGAGGCGCGCGTGGAAGTCGAAGACGGGCGGGAGGGTTTCCGCGGGGGTCACGGGGATCACTTCTCCAGGCAGAACTCGTTGATCGGGTAGCCGACGTGGCGGTCCTCGGTCGGCAGGTAGCCGAGCACCTTGTCGCCGGGCTTGAGCTCGGTGGAGTTGAGGACGACACCGCCCGGGCCGAGGACCCGCACGTGCCAGTCGTCCTGGAGGATCAGGTTGGCGGTGCGTCCGTCGGGGCCGACCGCGTCGATGGAGATCAGCGGGCGGGTCTCGATCTTGACGCGGCCGACGGTGACCAGGCGGGTGTTGCCGTGGATGTCGACGGCGGTGACCCGGGAGCCGGACTTCAGCTCGCTGAGGTAGTTCGTCCGCTCGTTGTTGCCGATGGTGTACGAGTGGATGCCGCCGGCGTTGACGCGGAAGGGGCGGGTCGGCATGTACGGCAGCGGGTGGGTCTCGCTGACGCACAGGATCATGCCCTTGGAGTGCGAGCCGATGAGCAGGCCCTCGTCCTCGCCGAAGTGGGTGGCGGTGTCGACGCAGGCGCGCTCGCCCATGCCCACGTGGGCGGTGGCGGTGACGGTCAGCTCGGTGAGCTCCAGGTTCGGCACGCCGGCCTCGGCGGCGGCCTTCAGGGCGGTGGCGTCGCCGACCTTGGCCGGGGCCATGAGCACGCCGTCGGAGCCGAGCTCCAGGACACCGAAGATGATCTCGGCTTCCTCGACGTCCTGGGCGACGGTGATCAGGGAGCCCTCGGCGCGCGCGGCCGCGGCGATCACGATCTCCAGCGGGATCTTGGTCGGGTCGCGGAAGAGGAGCAGGCTCCACTTCTCGGTGCGGCCGGACTGGCAGGCGTCCTCCAGCGTGTCCGCGTCGATGATCTCGACGAAGCGGCCGAACTCGACCTCGGGGTGGCGCAGCGCCAGCTCGGCCGGCTCGCCGTGCTTGGCGGGGTCCACGATGACGACGTCGGCGGAGCCGAAGCCCTCCGGCAGCGCCTTGCCCTGCGGGAAGAGGACCTTCTTGACGGTCGGCGGCAGCCCTTCGAAGTCGGCGGCGTCGTCGGAGAGTATGCCGTCGACGCGGGCGTGGAGGGCCTCCTGGACCACCGCGTCCTTGGCGGAACCGACGGTGCGGATGTCAACCCAGCTGAGCTTCATTCAGTGACTCCTCGTGGATGTACGTGTATGGGGACATGCATGAGTACGGGACGGCGTACGCGACGTGCCGCGCGGGCAGGCGGGTGAGCGGGTGCGCGGGTGGTACGCGGACGGGTGCGGGCGCGCTCGGCGCGCGCTCGGGACCCGCCGGGGCGACGGACGGACCCCCCTCGGAGACCGCTCGAAGCCCGGCAGGGGTCAGACGCGGGCGGGCCTGCGGACGACCGGGGGTGCCGCCGGCAGGCCCAGGGCGGCCTCGGGGCCGGCGTCGGCGTGGATGAGATCGGCGAGCCGGCGGGCGAGGGCGGCCGGGTCGGCGGCCTGGAAGACGTTGCGGCCCATGGCCACACCGGCGGCGCCGCCCTTGAGCGCCTCGTTGACGTAGCCGGCCACCAGTTCCGGGGTGTCGAGGCGGGGTCCGCCCGCCACGATCACCGGTACCTGGGCGCCGTTGACCACGTCGGCCATCTCCGACGGGTTGCCGACGTAGACGGTCTTCACGATGTCCGCGCCCAGGTCGGCGGCGAGGGTGATGGCGTGCGCCACCAGCTCGGGGTCGAAGGGGTTGGTGACCCGCGGACCGCGCGGATACATCATCGCCATCAGCGGGACGTTCCAGCGGTCGCAGGACTCGGCCACCGTGGCCAGGTCCTTGATCTGTCCCCGCTCGTCGTCCGCGCCCACGTTGACGTGCACGCTGACCGCGTCGGCCCCGAACCGCAGGGCCTCCTCCACGCTCGCCACCAGGTACTTGGCGTCCGGGTCGGGAGCGTGCCGGGTGCTGGCGCTGAGGTGGACGATCAGCGAGGTGCCGGCGAAGTGGCGGGGGTCCACCGAGCGGACACTGCCCTTGTGGAGGACGATGGCGTCCACGCCGGAGCCGGAGAGCTGGCCGGCGAGCCGGTTCAGACCGCCGGGCACCTGGAGCGGGCCGTCGCTGACCGAGTGGTCCAGCGGGACGACGAACAGCCGGCGGCTGCCCTCGTGATAGAGCCTGTTGAGCCGGGCCTCTCGACCGTATGCGTGGTGCAGCGTCATCGTGACTCCTCCCGTTAGGCGGCTGCGTGGCTGCCGGCTGATCCACACCTTGCCAAGGGAAGGGGTGACGGCTCATCACGCGAACACGGGATCCGGAACGTGATGGCGTACGTGAGGCCCCCTCCCGCGTACGGGAGGGGGACACGCCCGCGTACGGGAGGGCGAGTTCCGGGGGGCGCGGCGCGAGGGCGTCTCCGAGGCGTGCGGGAAGGTGCCCTTCGGGGCGGTGCGCGGGCGCCTCCGGGACGTGCGGGAGGGGGCTTCCACACGGGTGGAGCACAGTTCCCCCACGTACGGAAGCGGACGCTCCGAGCCTGCGGGAGCCCGTCCTCCTCACACCCCGTCACGGCCTCTGGAGCGGGACCTGAAGGAGACCTGGTGCCCGGCTTTACCAGGGCCGCCGTGTCCGTCTTGTCTCCGTCCGGGCACCGGGACCTACTCGCCGGTTCGGGTTAGCGTCTGGCTGCCCGCGGTCCATCGGCCGCGGGGACAGCCCAGATCTGTGGAGGCCCACAGCGCGACGGGCCGTTGAGTCGGGCACGTGCCCGACGGGGGAGGGAATAACACACAGTGTCCGAGCACGAGAGTCCACTCGTAGGCCGGAGCAACGAACTCAGCACGCTGCACCGGGCCCTGCTCAAGGTCCGGAACGGCACGGGCGGGTGCGTCGTCATCGAGGGGTACGCCGGCCTCGGCAAGAGCCGGCTCCTCGCCGAGAGCGAGCGCCAGGCCGCCCGCCACGGCATCGCGGTCGCCCACGGCCAGGCCACCGAACTCGACCACGTCGTGCCGATGGCCAGCCTGCTCGGCGCCCTCAGCGCCGGCCCCGAACCGGTCCTGGACCGCGAGACCCTCAGCTCCCTCGCGGGCGGCGGGTTCACCGAGTCCGGGCGGTTCTGGCTGGTCCACCGCATCGCCGAAGCCATCGAGGAGGCGGCCCGCCGCCGCCCCCTGGCCGTCGTCCTCGACGACATGCACTGGGCCGACGAACTCACCGCGCAGGCCCTGCGCATCCTGCTGCCGACCCTGCACGCCGACGAGGTCCTGTGGCTGCTGGCCCTGCGCCCGGCGCGCGGCGCCAGCCCCGTGCACGACCTCGCCGAACGCCTCGTCGCCGACGGGGCCCAACGCCTCACCCTGGCACCGCTGTCCGGGGACGAGGTGGCCGAGCTGTGCACCCGCACCCTGGGCAGCGCGCCCTCCGCACAGCTGCTGGCGCACGCCGAACGCAGCGACGGCAACCCGTTCCTGCTGGTCGACCTGCTCTCGCGGCCCGACACCGGACAGCCCTGCGCCGCCGTACCGCGCGGCTGGCTCACCGGGCTCTCCGAACCGGCCCGGCGGGTGCTGGAGGTCGGCTCCGTACTGGCCCGCCCCTTCAGCGTCGCCGAGGCCGGCGGGCTGCTGCACCTGGCCGGCGCCGAGCTGAACAGCGCCGTCAGCGAGGCCGTCGCCGTGGGCATGCTCATCGGCACCGGCTCCGAACTGCGCTTCCGCCACGACCTGATCCGCGAGACGGTCTACGGCACGCTGCCCGGACCCGTCCGGCACGCCCTGCACCAGGAGGCCGCCGGGGTGCTGCGCGCCACCGGCCGGCCCGCCGCCGAGATCTCCCAGCACCTGGCGCGCGGCGGGCAGCGCGGCAACCGCGAGGCCATCGACACGCTGCACCTCGCCGTGCGCGAGGCCGCCGCGCAGTCCTCCGGGATCGCCGCCGACCTCATGCTCCAGCTCCTCGACCTCGTCGAGGAGGACGCCCCCGACCGGCCGGGACTGCTCACCGAGGCGGTGCAGCTGCTGGCCAACGCCGGACGGCTCGACCAGGCGCGGGAGCTGGGCGAGCGGGCGCTGGAGAGCGGGCTCGCCCCCGGGGAGGAGACGGCGATGCTGCTGGCCCTCGCCGAGGCCCTCAAGCACGCCGGGCACGACCGGCTCGTACTGGACTACGTGGGCCGGGCCCTCGCCGCGCCGACGGCGCTCGGGGCGGTCCGGGCCGAGCTGTACGCCGTACAGGCCCACGCCCTGCTGTCCTTCCCCGGCATCGCGGCCGCCGAACGGTCCGCGCTCGCCGCGCAGCAGGCCGGACGGGCTTCGGGCGCGGCCTCCGCGGTGGTCTTCGCGACGGTGGCGCGCAGCGTGACCGCGCGCGGCCGGGGGGACATCAGCCATGCGCTGACCCTGGCGGGCGAGGCCGTACAGCTCGCCGAGACGGGCAGCGCCGAGGCCCGCCGGCGCCACCCCCGCCTGTGGCTGGCCCGGGCGCTGGTGTCGGCCGACCGGTTCGGTGAGGCCGACGCCGTCAACGAGCTGGGGCGGCGCGAGGCCGAGCGGATCGGCAGCGCCTGGTCGCACCCGCTGTGGTCGCTCAACCGGGCCGCGCTCAAGCTCATGGGCGGCTTCCTGGAGGACGCCCAGGCCGAGGCCGAGGCGGGCGCCCGGGTGGCCGACCAGCTGTCCGCGCGGGCCGTCGCCCCGCACCTGCTGGCCATGCTCGCGCGGATCGCGCTGCTGCGGGACGAGCGCCGGGAGGCGGCCGAGCTGATCCGCGAGTCCCGCGGGCAGGCGATGGCCTCGCTCGGGGCGATCCCCCACTTCGTCGACTGGATCTCCGCGCTCCAGCTGGAGGCCGACGGCCGTCCGCGGGAGGCCCTGCGGACCGCCGCCGGGGTGGTGTCCTCCCTCGACGACTCCCTCCTGTTCCTGTCGGAGGAGCCCTGCGCGGCGGTGCAGCTGGTACGGATCGCACTGGCCGCCGGAGCGCCCGAGGACGCCCGTACGGCGGTGCGCGCGGCCCGGCGGCTCGCCGCCGCCAACCCGGGCACCGGCTCCCTCGCGGCCTTCGCCGACCAGGCCGCGGGACTGCTGGAGGGGGACGCCGACCTGCTGCTGAAGGCCGCCGACGCCATGCGCGACAGCCCGCGGCGGCTGTCCGCGGCCTCTGCGCTGGAGGACGCCGCCGTGGCGGCGGGGGCGCGGGGGGTGCCTCTGCTGGAGGAGACGCTGGCCGCGTACACGGAGATGGGGGCCCGGCGGGAGATCGCCCGGGTCCGCGACCGGCTCGGGGGCCTGGTACCGGCTCCGGCGGCGGCGCGTGCGGCGGGGGCTGCGGGGGCCTTCGGCGCGGGCGGGGAGCAGGGCGTGGAGCTGACGCCGTCCGAGCTGAGGGTCGTACGGCTGGTGGTGGAGGGGCTGACGAACCGGGCGGTGGCCGACCGGCTGTTCCTGTCCCCGCACACCGTGGACACGCACCTGCGGCACGCCTTCGCGAAGTACGGGGTGAACAGCCGCGTGGAACTGGCCCGGGCCTTCCTGGCCGTCGGACGGTGACCCGCCCGTCACCCCGGGGGGAGGGGGGCCGAGGGGCACGGGCCGGGGGGCCTGAGCCGAGGGGCACGGGCCGAGCGGCCTGAGCCGAGGGGCACGGGCCGAGGCGCCTGAGCCGAGGGGCACGGCCCGCCCCCGGGGTGACGAGCGCAACACCCGGGTCCGCGGGGGGTGGGCGGCTTCACCCATTCCGCAGGCCGGAAGGGGGCGGGGCCGCCGTTTCAAAGGGTGGACAGGGCCGGAGTCCTTTCATCGCGCGAAGTGGGACATATCGCTCGGCTGAATTCCACCGGAACGGCCGAGCGGGCGCGCGGCGGGGCCCGTAAGCTCCCGTCATGCAGGTGATCCAGTCAACGAAACTCGCCAATGTCTGCTACGAGATCCGCGGACCCGTCCTCGAAGAGGCGATGCGGCTCGAAGCGGCAGGTCATCGCATCCTCAAGCTGAACACCGGCAACCCCGCGGCCTTCGGCTTCGAGTGCCCGCCGGAGATCCTCGAGGACATGCTCCGCAACCTGGGCAACGCCCACGGCTACGGGGACGCGAAGGGCCTGCTGTCGGCGCGGCGCGCGGTCATGCAGCACTACCAGACCAAGGGCATCCACCTGGACGTCGAGGACATCTACCTCGGCAACGGCGTCTCCGAGCTGATCCAGATGTCGATGCAGGCGCTGCTGGACGACGGCGACGAGGTTCTGGTCCCCGCCCCGGACTACCCGCTGTGGACCGCGTCCGTCTCGCTGGCCGGCGGCACCGCCGTGCACTACCGCTGCGACGAGCAGTCCGACTGGATGCCCGACCTCGCGGACATCGAGCGCAAGGTCACCGACCGCACGCGCGCGATCGTGATCATCAACCCGAACAACCCGACCGGCGCCGTCTACGACGACGAGATGCTGCGCGGGCTGACGGACATCGCCCGCCGGCACAACCTGGTGGTCTGCTCCGACGAGATCTACGACCGGATCCTCTACGACGGCGCCACGCACACGAACACCGCCGCGATCGCGCCGGACCTGCTGACGCTCACGTTCAACGGCCTGTCCAAGAACTACCGCGTCGCCGGGTACCGGGCGGGCTGGCTGGCGGTCTGCGGGCCGAAGAAGCACGCCTCCTCGTACATCGAGGGCCTGACGATCCTGGCCAACATGCGCCTGTGCGCGAACATGCCCTCGCAGCACGCGGTGGCCACCGCGCTGGGCGGGCGGCAGTCGATCGTGGACCTGGTGCTGCCGGGCGGGCGGCTGCTGGAGCAGCGCGACACGGCGTACGACCTGCTGACGCAGATCCCGGGCATCACGTGCGTGAAGCCCAAGGGCGCGCTGTACCTGTTCCCGAAGCTGGACCCGGCGGTCTACAAGGTCAAGGACGACCGGCAGATGGTCCTCGACCTGCTGCGGGCCGAGAAGATCATGGTCGTGCACGGTACGGGCTTCAACTGGCCCGAGCCCGACCACTTCCGCATCGTGACCCTGCCCAACGCCAAGGACCTCGCGGACGCCGTGACCCGGATCGGGCGCTTCCTGGACGGGTACGGGCAGCCGTAGGGGGCGCACGGCCTGCGCGGTGCCTGCGCACCCTGCACGCCCTGCACGCCCTGCACGCCCGGTGCCGCTCCAGGACTCCAGCGGGAAGCACTCCAGTGCTCCAGTCGGGCTCTGCCAAGATTCAACTCAACCTTAGACCGGTTCCAATGTAGGATGGCCTCCTGACCACGCAGGAGGCCTCCTCATGTACGAACCGAGCCGTCCCAAGTCGGTCGTCCACCGAGTGGACGGCAACCGGACCGACCCCACCGCGTACCCGCACAGCAGCCGGGGCGAAGCCCTCGACATCCAGCTCGCCGGACACCTCGCCGCGCTGCTCGCCGTCACCGACGAGCTCGGCCTCGACGACGACGGCGCCGTACGCATCGCCGCCCAGGTCACCCGACTGCGCGGCTCCCACCCCGTCCGCGTCGCCTACCCGGCCCTGGCCGACGGCGCCGACACCCGCACCCTGCACCGCCGCGCCCGCGACCTCGCGGCCCGCGCCCTGCTCGTCGCCGCGTCCCGCGCCGACACCGCCGCCGCGATCCTCGCCGCCCAGCGCATGGACGCCCACACCGCCGCCCTCGAAGCCCCCGACCGGGCCGGCGCCCACTGACGGCCCCGGTCCGGGACCGCGCAGGCTCCGGACCGGGCGCCACGGCTCACGACGGCGCGGCGGGCTCAGGCCCACCGCGCCGTCGCGTTTCGGCGCGCCTCGGGCTGCCCTCTCTGCCCCCACGGGTGGGTGGCCGGGGGCGGTAGCCCCCGCGACCACCCCCGCCGCCACCCCCGCCACCCCGCACCACACCCGGGCCCCCGCCGCCCACACCGGGCCGACCGCCTCCGCGCGGGCCGGCGGGGTGTCGGCGGCCAGGGCCGGGAGGGGGACCAGGGCGCGGGCCTCCCGGGCGTCCGGCAGCGCGGGCGGTCCGTCGCGGAACTCGACCGTGGCGACGTACGAGCCCTCGCCGCGGGCCTCCACCACCGCCACCGCGCGCCGGCTCGGCGGGTCGATCCGGCACTCGGTGATCCGTACGTCCGGCGGTGTCGCCGCCGGGGCCGGAGAGCCGCCGGCCCACACGTACAGCCCCAGCGGGGCGAACACCAGGAGGGCCGACAGGCCGACCATGCCCACCACCCACCCCTGCCACCTCAACGCGCTCACGCCCATTCCCCGATCCTCCCGCCGCCCGTCCCCGCCCACCAGCACCGGCCGACCCGGACAGCATTTCGAAGCGGGACCGTCTGGACACCCGGCGTTCACCCAACGCCGCGCGGAATGTGGGTTTCCGTGAGCAGGCTGCACCCGTGAGACGCATCCTTGGAATCGCTCTGGCGGTCCTCCTGGTAGGCGGCGTGATCGCCGTCATCGTCCTCGGGGGGACCGGAACACCGGAGGGCACGGCAACGAAGACCGTGCGTGGCGTCATCGGGTCGGAGAAGTCCGAGTTCTTCCGCGACCCCGACGTCGTCAAGGCCCTTGCAGCCAAGGGCTACACCGTGAAGACGGAGACCTCGGGCTCCTGGGCCATGGACCAGCTGGCCCTCAAGGAGTACGACTTCGCCTTCCCCAGCAGCAGCGAGCCCGCCGACGAGATCGCCGCCAAGGCGGGGGTGAAGGGCGCGCAGAGCGCGAAGCCCTTCTTCTCCCCCCTCGTCGTCATCGCCCGCGCCAACGCGGCGAAGGTCCTCGCCGACAACGGCCTCGTCAAGATGAACGGCAAGAACACCGGCACCCTGCTGATGGAGCCCTTCCTCAAGGCGTCCGCCGAGGACCGCACCTGGCAGCAGCTCCCCGGCTCGGCCTCGCACACCGAGCTGACCGGGACGGTCTTCATCAAGACCTCCGACCCCACCACCTCCAACTCCGGCGCCCTCTTCATCGGGGCCGCCTCCAACGTCGCCAACAACAAGACGGTCGTCTCCGACGACGCCGGCGTCGAACGCACCGCGCCCCTCCTCCGCAAGCTGATCTCCGTCCAGGGCTCCCTGGAGCCGAGCACCGACGGCCCGTTCCGCTCCTTCGTCAGCGGCAGCGGCGAACCGCTGGTCCTGGCCTACGAGGCCCAGGTCGCCGCGCTGCTCCTGCAGAAGGAAGCCACCGGAGAGGCCGCGAGCATGGTCGTGCTGTACCCGGACACCACCGTCAACTCCCCGCACACCTTCGTGCCGCTCGGCGAGAAGGCCAACGACCTCGGGACGCTCCTCGCCACCGACAAGAAGCTGCGCGAGCTGGCCCTGCGGCACGGCTTCCGCCCGCAGGAGGGCACCGCCGAGTTCTCGGCGTCCACCGCCCGGTACGCCGGGTACCTCAACCCGGAGCTGACCGGGATCCGCCAGGTCAGCGCACCGACCGTGAAGGTCCTGGCGGCGCTGGCGAACCGCGCCAAGGGACAGGGGGGCACGCCGTGACACCGACACCGCCCGAGGACGGCCCGCTCGTGCTGACCGCGCCCGAGCCCGTACCCGCCGTGCAGCGCGAGCAGGCCTCCGGCCTCGTACCGCTCCAGGACGGGGTCCAGGAGGAGATGGCCCGCCGGGCCCGGGAGTACGTCGGCCAGCTCGCCGGCATCGACGTCCGCTCCCCGGAGTTCGCGACCCGCCTGGGCGACATCACCGCGCTCGGCTCCGCCGACATGCGCACCGCCGCCCACCAGTCCAACCGGATGCTGGAGCGCGCCGTGCGCTCCCTCGGCACGGACGGCGGCGGCGACGCCCAGGCCCGCGTCGCGGGCTCGCTCGTCGAGCTCCGCCGCACCGTCGAGGACCTCGACCCGCGGGACGCCCCCGCCAAGGGGGCCCGCAAGCTGCTGGCGAAGCTCCCGGGCGGCAACCGGTTCCGCGACCACGTCGCCAAGTACGCCTCCTCCCAGGCCACCTTGAACCGGATCGTCGGCGCGCTGCGCGGCGGACAGGACGAGCTGCGCCGCGACAACGCGGCCCTGCACACCGAGCGGGCCCGGCTCTGGGAGACGATGGGCAAGCTCCAGGAGTACGCGGTGCTCACCGAGGCCCTGGACGCGGCCGTCGGGCAGCGGATCGCCGAAGCCGACCGCACCGACCCCGCCCAGGCGGACGCCCTCCGCTCCGACGTGCTGTTCCCCGTACGCCAGAAGCACCAGGACCTGCTCACGCAGCTGGCCGTGTGCGCGCAGGGCTACCTGGCGATGGACGTGGTCCGGCGCAACAACGAGGAGCTCATCAAGGGCGTCGACCGGGCCGCGACGACCACCGTCTCGGCGCTGCGCATCGCGGTGATGCTGGCCTCGGCCCTGGACAGCCAGCGCAAGGTCGTCGAGCAGGTCAACGCCCTGAAGGGCACCACCGAGGAGCTGATCCGGGGCAACGCGGAGATGCTCGCCACGCAGACCGGGGACATCCAGCGGATCGCCGCGGACCCGGCGGTCGGGGCGGAGACGCTCCGGACGGCCTTCGCGCAGATCTACAAGACCCTCGACGCGATCGACACCTTCAAGATCCAGGCCACCGAGAACATGGCGGCGACGGTGGAGTCCCTGACGGGCGAGCTCCAGGCGGCCTCGGCCCACCTGGCCCGCACCCGCACCGCGAGCGCCCTGGAAGGCGGCGACCGATGAAGGCGCGCACCACGAGGACGAGGACGAGGACGAGCACGAGGCCGGGGCCGTACACGGCGCGCGTACACAGGCGCCTCGCGGCGGCGGTGGTGCTGGCCGCGACCCTGCTGGGCGCCACGGCCTGCACCTCGGACGACCCCGCCCCCACCACCGCTTCCGGCGGCAACGGCGGCAACGGCGGCAAGCCGCAGGAGTACAAGGAGGGCCGGCTCCGCGTGCTGGCCTCCAGCGAGCTCACCGACATGGCGCAGATCCTCAAGGACGCCAAGGCCGCCACCGGGGTCTCCGTCGACTTCACCTGGTCGGGGACGCTGGACGCGGCCGAACAGGTCGCCTCCGGCAAGGCGGACGGCACGTACGACGCGATCTGGCTGTCCTCCAACGACTACCTGCGGCTGCGCCCCGAGGCCGCCGCCAAGCTGGCCAACGAGACCCCGGTGATGTCCTCACCGGTCGCCATCGGCGTGAAGCCGGAGGCGCTGGCCCGCCTCGGCTGGAAGCCGGAGGAGGTGACCTGGTCGGCGGTCGAGGAGGCCGTGGCGGCCGGGAAGCTGACGTACGGGATGACGGACCCGGTGCGCTCCAACTCCGGCTTCTCCACGCTCGTCTCGGTGGCCTCCGGCCTCTCCGGCGCGCAGTCGGCGCTGACCGACGCGGACGTGCAGAAGGCCCGGCCCCGGCTGAAGGAGTTCTTCAAGGGGCAGAAGCTGACCTCCGGCTCCTCGGGCTGGCTGGTGACGGCGTACGCCAAGCGGGACGACGTGGACGCGCTCGTCAACTACGAGTCGGTGCTGCTGTCGATGAACGACCGGGCCAAATCCCCGCTGAAGGTGATCCGCCCGAAGGACGGGGTGGTCACCGCGCACTACCCGCTGACGCTGCTCACCTCGTCCCCGGCCGGGGCGCGGGAGTCGGGCCGGCTGCTGACGGAGTACCTGCGGGGCGACGCCGCGCAGAAGGCGATCACGGAGAAGACGTTCCGGCGGCCGGTGGCGGCCGGGGTGGCCCCGGCGGGCGGGCTGGACACCTCGGTGCGGCGCGAACTGCCCTTCCCGGGCGCCCGGTCGGTGGCGGACGGGCTGCTGGCCTCGTACGAGAACGAGCTGCGCCGGCCCTCGCGGACGGTGTACGTGCTGGACACCTCGGGCTCGATGGAGGAGGGGGACCGGATCGGCCGGCTGCGTGCGGCGCTCACCGACCTGACGGGCACGGGCACTTCGGGTACGGGGCAGCGGTTCCGGGACCGCGAGGAGGTGACGCTGCTGCCGTTCGGCGACAAGGTGAAGGAGGTGCTCACGCACGTCGTCGAGCCGGGCAATCCGGGGCCCGCCCTGGACGCGATCCGCGGTGACGTGAAGTCGCTGCGCCCGCAGGGGGGTACGGCCGTCTACGCCAGCCTGAAGGCCGCGTACCAGCACCTGGGGCAGGGCAACGCCGACGCGTTCACCTCGATCGTGCTGATGACGGACGGGCAGAGCGGGGACAAGGTGAAGGACTTCGACTCCTTCTACGCCGGGCTGCCGCAGGCGCAGAAGCGCACGCCGGTCTTCGCGGTGCTGTTCGGGGATTCGGACCGCAAGGAGCTGACGCACATCACGGAGCTGACCGGTGGCCGGCTCTTCGACGCGACCGAGGGGAACGGCTCCCTGGACGGGGCCTTCGAGGAGATCCGTGGCTACCAGTAGAGCGCTCGCGTACCTGGAGTCGAAGAAGAACCTGTCGGGCAGTGCCTGCGGGCTCCTGGGGCTGGGCCTGACCCTGGCCGGGGTGGCGGGCACGTACTGGCCGGTGGTGATCGCGGGGCTGTACGGGGCGGGCGCGCTGATCGCCCCGCCGGACCGGACGCCGCCGCCGCTCTTCCCGGGCCCGGCCGAGCAGCTGGACCTCGTACGGGAGGACCTGGGCCGGCTGCGCGAGTACGTGGCGGAGGTGGAGCTGCCGCCGGCGGCGGAGGGGAAGCTGAGCGAGCTGCTGGACCTGTACGCGGCCCTGCTGGATCCGGGCTGGGTGGCGCAGGTGCTGGCGGCGGAGCCGGAGGCGGTGCACGCGCTGGCGCGGGCGGTCCGGCTGGACGTGCCGGAGTGCGTGGACACGTACAACCGGACGCGTTGGTGGACCCGGCTGACGCCGGGCGGGGAGTCCCCTGAGCGGCACCTGGAGCGGCAGCTGTCGGTGCTGTCGGAGGAGGCGGAACGCCTGACGGCGGACCTCCAGGACAGGGAGGCCCGCCGTCAGCAGACGCACACGGCCTATCTGGAGGAGCGCGGACGCTCCTGAGGCGGGCGGCGACCGGGACAGTGGCGCCGGCCCGTCGGCCAGTCAGGCGTGTGCTGCGATGGGAAAGCCTTGGTCGGGGATTCCCACAGCGGTGGGAGCACCTTGGTCGGGGACTCCCACGTTCGTGTGCCCTGTCGTGTCAGGGCGGGGCGGCCGGCCGGAGAACGGCCGGCCGGAGTGATCAGCCGAGGCGCTTGACCAGCTCGTGGTACTGGTCCCACAGCTCCTTCGGGGTGTGGTCGCCGTAGGTGTTCAGGTGCTCGGGGACCAGGGCGGCCTCCTCGCGCCAGACCTCCTTGTCGACGGTGAGGAGGAAGTCGAGGTCCTCGTCGGAGATGTCGAGGCCGTCGAGGTCGAGCGCGGCCTTGGTCGGCAGGATGCCGATGGGGGTCTCGACGCCCTCGGCGGTGCCGTCGAGGCGGCCGACGATCCACTTCAGGACGCGGCTGTTCTCGCCGAAGCCGGGCCAGACGAACTTGCCCGCGTCGTTCTTGCGGAACCAGTTCACGTAGTAGATCTTCGGGAGCTTGGTCTGGTCCTTGTCGGCTGCGACCTTGACCCAGTGGGCCATGTAGTCGCCCATGTTGTAGCCGCAGAAGGGCAGCATCGCGAAGGGGTCGCGGCGCAGTTCGCCGACCTTGCCCTCGGCGGCGGCGGTCTTCTCGGAGGCGATGTTCGAGCCGATGAAGACGCCGTGGTTCCAGTCGAAGGACTCGGTGACCAGCGGCACGGCGGAGGCGCGTCGGCCGCCGAAGAGGATCGCGGAGACCGGGACGCCCTTGGGGTCCTCCCACTCGGGGGCGATCGTCGGGCACTGGGCGGCCGGGACGGCGAAGCGGGCGTTGGGGTGGGCGGCCGGGGTCTCGGACTCCGGCGTCCAGGCGTTGCCCTTCCAGTCGATGAGGTGCGCGGGCGCCTCTTCGGTCATGCCCTCCCACCAGACGTCGCCGCCGTCGGGGGTGAGCGCGACGTTGGTGAAGACGGTGTTGGCGTACATGGTCTTCATGGCGTTGGCGTTGGTGTGCTCGCCGGTGCCGGGGGCGACGCCGAAGAAGCCGGCCTCGGGGTTGATCGCGTAGAGGCGGCCGTCCTCGCCGAAGCGCATCCAGGCGATGTCGTCGCCGATGGTCTCGACCGTCCAGCCGGGGATGGTCGGCTCCAGCATGGCGAGGTTGGTCTTGCCGCAGGCGGATGGGAAGGCGGCGGCAATGTACTTCGGGGTGGCCTCGGCCTCGCCCTCGCCGGCCGGCGGGGTGAGCTTGAGGATCAGCATGTGCTCGGCGAGCCAGCCCTCGTCACGCGCCATGACGGAGGCGATGCGCAGCGCGTAGCACTTCTTGCCGAGCAGGGCGTTGCCGCCGTAGCCGGAGCCGAAGGACCAGATCTCGCGGGACTCGGGGAAGTGCGAGATGTACTTGGTGGTGTTGCAGGGCCACGGCACGTCGTCCTGGCCCTCGGCGAGCGGAGCGCCGAGGGTGTGGACGGCCTTGACGAAGAAGCCGTCGCTGCCGAGCTCGTCGAGGACGGCCTTGCCCATGCGGGTCATGGTGCGCATGGCGACCGCGACGTAGGCGGAGTCGGTGATCTCGACGCCGATCGCGGAGAGGTCGGAGCCGAGGGGGCCCATGCAGAAGGGGACGACGTACATCGTCCGGCCCTTCATGGAGCCGCGGAAGACGCCCTGCTCGCCCGCGAAGATCTCCCTCATCTCCGCCGGGGCCTTCCAGTGGTTGGTCGGGCCGGCGTCCTCCTCCTTCTCGGAGCAGATGAAGGTGCGGTCCTCGACGCGCGCGACGTCGGAGGGGTCGGAGGCGGCGTAGTAGGAGTTCGGGCGCTTGGTCTCGTCGAGCTTCTTGAACGTGCCCTTGGCGACGAGCTCCTCGCACAGGCGCTCGTACTCGGCCTCGGAGCCGTCGCACCAGACGATGCGGTCCGGCTGGGTCAGGGCTGCGATCTCCTCCACCCAGGAGACGAGCTCCCGGTGGGTCGTCGGGACGGAAGTGGGAGCCGCGTTGTCGCGCGCCACGATTGCTCCTTGTTGAGGGGTTTGTTTGGTGTATGCCCCGTGGGGGCTGCGACCCGGACGCTTCGCGCTCCGCTCATCCGGTGCCGACCGCACTCATCTGATCATCCGGTGGATGTGCGCATATGTCCAGGGGGCCTCTCACGTGAGCATCGCCACGTCCGTCAATCTTCCGTAAAGAGCACTAACGGAAACCTACGGACCCGTAGGTAGCATGTGGACCATGACTTCAGACGCCGCCGCCGTGCCGAGCGCCGTACCGGTCGCACCGGTCGTCACGGCAGGTCCGGAGGCCAAGCCGCTGATGCGCGGCTGGCTGCACACCGGAATGTTCCCCGCCGTGGTGGTCGCCGGCCTGGTGCTGATGGCCTTCACCGACTCGACGAAGGCCCGCGTCGCCTGCGGGGTGTACGTCCTCACCGCGTGCCTGCTCTTCGGCGTCAGCGCCGTCTACCACCGCGGCACGTGGGGGCCGCGCGGCGAGGCCGTCCTGCGGCGGCTCGACCACGCCAACATCTTCCTGATCATCGCGGGCACCTACACCCCGCTGACCGTCCTGCTGCTGCCCGACTCCACCGGCCGGGCGCTGCTGTGGGCCGTGTGGATCGCGGCCGCGGCCGGCATCGCCTTCCGGGTCTTCTGGGTCGGCGCCCCGCGCTGGCTCTACACCCCCTGCTACATCGCGATGGGCTGGGCGGCGGTCTTCTTCCTGCCCGACTTCCTGCGGACCGGCGGCATCGCCGTCCTGGTCCTGGTGATCGTCGGCGGTCTGCTCTACAGCGTCGGCGGGGTCATCTACGGGATGAAGCGTCCCAACCCCTCCCCCCGGTTCTTCGGCTTCCACGAGGTCTTCCACTCCCTGACGCTCGCGGCGTTCGTGGCCCACTACGTCGGCATCTCACTGGCGGCGTACCAGCACGCGTAGCCGTACGCGCAGCCGTACGCCGCCCCGCGCGCGCCGCCCGTACGCCGCCCGTACGCCCCCGGCGCGCCCCGCGTCAGCGGCGGCCGACGGCCGTCCGTACGGTCACCGCGTTGTTCCCGGTCGCCGGGTCGAAGGTGGCGGAGGAGACCTTCGCCGCCGCCTCGACCGCGCCCTTGTCCTTCGGCCGCACCGTGACGCGGAAGGTCTTCTTCTGCCCGGCGCCGAGCTGCCCCACGTCCCAGGTCAGCTCGTTCGCACTGGGGCGCTTGGCGTGCGGAGTGGCGGACACCGTGTACGCGCCGCGCGGCTTGGCCAGCCGCACGACCGTGCGGGCGGCGGCGGAGCGGCCGTGGTTGGTCACCGTCACGGTGTAGGTGTACGCGTCGCCCGCGCGGGCCTTGGCCGGCGCGGCCAGCCGGACGGACACGTCGGCGGCCCGGCCCCCGACCGACACCCGCCCGATCCGGTTGCCGAGCAGCTCCGTGAACCACATGTTCCCGTCGGGGCCGGCGGTGATGTGGAACGGCGTGTTGTCCACGTCGGGGGTGGGCACCGGGAACTCGGTGACCTGGCCGCCCGGGGTGATCCGACCGATCCGGTTGACGTTGGACTCGCCGAACCAGAGGTTCCCGTCCGGGCCCGCCGCGATGCCGACCGGACCGCTGTTGCCGGTGCGCAGCGGGAACATCCTGACCTGGCCGTGCCGGGTGATCCGGCCGATGGCGTTGGAGTTCGGATCGGTGAACCAGAGGTTCCCGTCCGGTCCGGCGGCGATGTTGAAGGGGGCGCCCTCCGCGTTCGGCAGCGGGTACCCGGTGACCTTGCCGGACGGGGTGATCTTCCCGATCCGGTTGGTGGCGGGCTCGGTGAACCACAGGTTCCCGTCCGGTCCGTTCGTGATCCGGTACGGGGCGCTCTCGGTGGCGGGCAGCGGGAACGCGGTGACCTTCCCGGCCGGGGTGATCCGCCCGACGCGGGCGGCCCCCGCGTCGGCGAACCACACGTTGCCGTCCGGCCCCCCGGTGATGCCCACCGGGTAGGCGTCGGCCTGCGTCAGCGGGAACTCGGTGATCCGGCCGGAGGTCGTGATCCGCCCGATCCGCTTGCCGGAGGGCGCCGTGAACCACAGGTTGCCGTCGGCGGCGGAGGTGATGTCGTCGGGGAAGCCGCCGGCCGTGCGCAGCCGGAACTCCTCGATCTTCCCGTGCGGGGTGATCCGTCCGATCCGGTCGGTAGCGTTCTCCGTGAACCACACGTTGCCGTCGGGCCCCGCGGTGATGCCGACCGGACCGCTGCCCGCCGTGGGGGGCGTGAACTCCCTGATGTCCCCCACCGCGGCCTGCGCGTGCCCGGAGAGGGCGGGCAGGCTGAGCAGACCGCAGGCCGCCAGTACGGCCAGGCGCCCCCTCCCCGTCCGGCGGCGGGGGCGGTGCGCGCGGGACGGTACCGGGGCGGGCTGCACGGTCTCGGGCATGGGTCGCGGAACCTTTCGACCAGAACGGGACGGGCCGGAAGAACCCAGCGCTCAGCGTAGGAGGACGGCCCGCCTCCCCCACGGGACGACGGGCCGTCAAACGGGTGCTCTTGGAGCACTTCCTCAGATGCTCAGCAGGTGTATCCGTCCCCGTCCGCGTCCAGCCGCAGCGGGTCGCTGCCGTTGACCTTCATCCGCTTCGGGAACTGGTGGGCGGCCAGCCACTCGCAGCGGGCCTTGGTCGTCTTCTTCACCTCCGCCGGGAAGGCGGCCGGTACGCACACGCTCGCCGTCCCGTAGTGCCGGTCGCAGCCGGCCACCGTCGGCGCGACCGGAGCCGAGTCCCGCTTCTGCGGGTTGGCCTTGGGCGCGGCGAGCTTGTCGGCGAAGGAGTGCTCGTGCGGGGAGGGAAGCTGCTGCCCGTCCGCCTTCGCCGCCGCCAGCGCGGGGGCCCCGCCCAGGTGGACCCAGGTAGCGACCGACGGGACGCCGTTCGCGTCGACCCCGAACAGCATGTACCAGCCGGGCGGCGCCAGGTTGGGGTTGCTGGTGACGTTGAGGTCGATGGTGGTGTTGTTGACCACCGTCATCGGCAGGTCCACGAACCGCTGGTTGGGGTCCGAGGAGTGGGTCACCGCCGCCGGGCGGATCAGTTCCGCCTTGGCGATCGGCCGGTCCACGGTGATCCGCTGCGTGTCCCCGTACACCCACTCCGTGTCGATCACCGAGGTGAGCTTCGGGCGCGGCCCCTTGAACAGGTAGGGCGGCGTGTAGACCGACACCGCGTGGTTGTAGGTTCCGTTGCCCGGGTTGTCCCCGACCGACATGACCCGCCCGTCGGGCAGCAGGAACGAGCCGGAGTGGTAGGTGCGCGGGATCGGGTCGGTGGCCAGGCCCGCCTGGTAGGTGTTGGTCGCCGGGTCGAAGAACGAGGCCTCGAAGACCGGGTCGGCGCGGTCGTGCAGACCGCCGCCGGTCTCCAGCACCTTGCCGTCCGGCAGCAGCACCGCGGACACGAACATCTTGCCCTCGGCGCCGGTCTGCGGACGCTTGCCCTGGCCCTGGTCGACCAGGCCCTGCGGGAGGTCGGGGCCCGCGGTGTAGGCGGGGCTCGGCTTCTTCAGGTCGATGATGTCGGTGAGCCGGTTCGCGGCCGGGTTGCGCTCGTTGTTGCCGCCGCCGATGGTCAGGACCCGCTGGTCCTGGGCGGGCGGCAGCAGCACGCTCGCCGACTCGTCGCGCTCGTCCTTGTTGCGCAGGCCGGGCACGTCGGTGATGGTGTTGGCGTCGTAGTCGTAGATGGACGCGCCGGTGCCCGGGGTGCCGTTGCCGAAGGTGTGGCTGCCGGAGTAGAAGAGCCGGCCGTCCTGCATGAGGATCATCGACGGGTACAGGCCCCAGTACGACCAGGTCTGGTTGACCTCGTTCATCGGCAGCCACTTGTTCTGCGCCGCCGAGAACTTCTCCGCGGTCACGTTGCCCGTCGAGTCCTCCTTCAGCCCGCCGAAGGAGATCACGTCACCGTTGCCGAGGATGGTCGCGGACGGGTACCAGTGCCCGCCGTTCATGTCGTTCGTCTTCGTGTACGTCTCGGTCACCGGGTCGAAGATGTACGAGTCCTTCAGCCCCTGGTAGCCGATCTTGCCGTCGGCGGACGGGTAGCCCTTGTTGCCGCTCATCACCAGCACCCGGCCGTCGGCCAGCTGCACGTGCCCCGAGCAGAACATGTCCACCGGCGTCGGGATCGTCTTGGCGGTGCCCGCCACCGGGTCGTACACGGCGGAGGTGAAGGTCCCCGCGTTGAACTGGGAGATGTCGTTGCCCGATCCGGCGATCAGCAGCACCTTGCCGTTCTTGAGGACGACGGCGTGCATCGACCGCACCGGGTTCTGGGTCGCCATCACCTCCCACTTGCCCTTCGCGCACTGCTCGGCGGTGCCCGTGCAGGTGGGCTGCGGCGGGACCGCGCCGACCTCCTCCAGCGCGTAGTCGTCACTGGTGAGGGTGCCCACGCCGTAGACGGACAGCCCCCACGCGATCTTGTCGGTGTTGGGCGGGACGGCGGGCGTACGGACCTCCGTGCGCGCCCACGCGGCACTGACCGGCGGGTTCTGCAGGTCGGTCCAGTACTGCCAGCCGGCGGTGGTGTCGTGGCGGAACACGGTCACCGACACGTCCGGGGTGTCCGACTTGTACCAGGCCGACAGGTCGTACTGCCTGCCGGGCACGACGGTCGGGGCGCAGGCGGCGTTCTCGGTGACCAGGGCCTTGCGGTCGCCGCTGACGCGGCGGGTGAGCGAGACCTTCATGGCCTTGGTGCCGCTGTGCGCGTCGGCGACGGTGGCGAAGGTGAAGTCGTTGTCGCCCCAGCCCGATTTGGACCAGCAGGCGGGCATGTCGGAGCCGGCCGCTCCGGCGGTCTCGAAGCCGGGGTTGCTGAGCAGGTTCGGCGGTCCGGCCGTGGCCTGCTGGGGTGCGGTCAGGAGGAGGCTGGCGGTCATCGCGCCGACGGCGAGCAGAGCGGCCCGGCGCCCCGCCCCCCGTCGGATCTTCCTACGCATACTCGGTCCTTTCGGTGCGGCTCAACTCCTGGTGGGGCGCGCCGCGCGTGGCCCGCGCGGCAGGTAGACGAGTGCCTCGGTGGCGGCGAAGCGGAGCACGAAGGTGGTCACCAGCGCGAGCGCGGTCGCGGGCAGCACCTCCAGGCCGAAGCGGCCCACGAACAGCGCGATCAGCGGGATCCGCAGCAGCAGGTCGGCGTTGGCGAGGAGGGCGAAGCGGCCGAGGCGGTCCGCCCAGTGGCGGTGCCGGCGCCGGTCGCGGAAGAGCAGCGTCTCGATGAACAGGAAGTTCCACAGGACGCCGGCCTGGTTGGCGAGGACCTCGGCGGCCAGGTACTGCATCCCGGCGTGGGTGAGCAGCCACAGGGCCAGCAGGTTGGGGACGAAGCCGGAGAGCCCGACCAGCCCGAAGCCGATCATCCTGGCCAGGGAGCCCGCGGTGCGCAGGGCGGCGAGGTGGGTCAGGAAGCGCAGCCCTTCGCGGGCGGTGGACTTCGACTCCCCGGCGAAGCGGTCCTGGAAGACGAAGGGGACCTCGGCGCGCCGCTCCGGGCGGCAGCGGACGGTGAGCTCCAGCAGGATCTTGTAGCCGAGCGGCTGGAGGGCCGCGCCGGTGACGGCGGAGCGGCGCATCGCGAAGAAGCCGCTCATCGGGTCGCTGATGCCGCGCAGGGCGCGCGGGAAGAGTCCCTTGGCCAGCCAGGTCGCCCCCCGCGAGACGGCGACGCGGTAGCCGCCGGCGAGTCCTGCCCGGCTGCCGCCGGGCAGGTAGCGGGAGGCGACGACGAGGTCGGCTCCGGTGCGTTCGCCCTCGCCGACGAGTTCGGGGACCAGGTGGGGCGGGTGCTGGAGGTCGGCGTCCATGACGACGATCCAGTCGGAGCCGGCCCGTTCGATGCCGGCGACGACGGCCCCGCCGAGGCCCCCTTCGGGGCTCTCGCGGTGCAGGACAGACACGGGGAAGGGGCAGTCCGCGGCCGCCTTCTCGATCACGGCGGGGGTGTCGTCGGTGGAGTCGTCGACGAAGAGGACCTCGTAGGGCGGCCCGTGCGGGACGGCGGAGCGGAGCCGGTGGAGCAGCTCCCCCACGTTCGCGGACTCGTTGAAGGTCGGGATGATCAGGGTGACGCTCCCGGCGGCGGCCACCGCCGGAGCGTCCACTTCCGGATCATCCAGGGCATGCGGGGGCCACAGGTCCTCGCTCATCGTGGTTCAGCTCCCACTCTCGCGGTCGGTGCGGCGGATCTCGATACGGTCCTCGCCCGTACCGAAGACGGCGACCGCGGTCGAATGCTCCAGAGCAGCCTTCACGTTGGGCAGGTCCGCGGCGTCGCGACGCACGGTGGGCGAGGACACCACGTAGTCGATGTCCCGCCATCCCCGCGGCAGGGTCTTGGTGACGGCCGGGTCGAGGTCCGCCTTGTAGAACCAGATGGCGCCGTCCCCGGGTGCAAAGCCGTGGTGAACAGCGTCGAGCCAGAGCGCGTCGTCGACGAGGACGCGGGTGTTCGCCGGATCGGCCACCTCCCGGCCCAGCCAGGCCGCGGCCTGCCGGTAGGGGGCGTTGGCGTCGACGGTCAGGGCGGTGTGGTTGCCCTCGTACCAGCGCGGCAGCACGTACGCCGCCGCCGACACGGCCAGGACGCCGACCAGCGCCCGGCGTGCGTACACCAGGCCCCAGCCCTCGCCCGCCTTGCGGCGGCGGCGCAGCACGGCGTGCGTGACGCTGGCCGCGCCCCCGGCGAGGACCAGGGCGAGGAAGGGCATCGCCTGGATCACGTACATCGCGGGGAGGTAGCCGGAGGGGCGCATCGCGACCACGGCCAGGATCACGACGGCCAGGGCCGGCCCGGCGAGCGCGCGGGCGGTCACGGACCACCGGTGGGTGACCAGGAGCAGTACGGCCCCGGCCAGGCCGCCGAGCGGCAGCACGGCGTCGTAGTACAGCCACGACCGGAAGACCCCGTTCGAACCGGAGCCCGGGTCGAGGATGAAGCCGGAGCCGGGACGGCTCATCTGGTACGTGATGCCGTCGATCAGGGAGACGTGTCCGGCGCCGGGCAGCAGCTCGTTGTTGAGCAGCGCGAACAGCGGGTACGAGAGCCCTATCAGCGCACAGGCGGTGATCGCCCCGGTCACGGCGAACTTGCGGGTGTCGCGGTGGCTGTGCCGCCACATCGTCACCAGCAGCGCCGGGAGCACCACCAGCATCGTCTCCTTGGTCAGGACGGCGGTGGCGGCCGCCAGTCCCGAACCGAAGTGGTGCCACAGGTGGCGGCTGGGGGACGCGGCCAGGCAGAACGCCAGCAGGATCCACATGACGGCGAGGTTGTCGAGGAAGATCTCCCGCTGGAGGACCACCGACAGCGGCGACAGCCCGAAGAGCCCCATCGCCAGCCCCGCCGCCCAGCGCGGCAGCCACAGCCGGCGCGCCAGCACGTACATCAGCACCGAGCTGGCGGCGGAGACGGCCAGCATCGAGAAGCGCATCGGCGCGACCGTCATCCACTCCGGCACGAACAGCGCGGGCAGGTACGTCAGGCCCGCGATCTGGATCCAGCCCAGCGGCGGGTGGTCGTACCAGTACGTGTAGTGCGCCAGCCCCTCGCCCTGCTGCACGGCCCACGCCTGGGCCAGGTAGGTGCCCTCGTCGTCGCTCAGGGTGGGGAAGTTGGTGATGTTCCAGCCCTGTACGAGGACGATCGCCAGCAGGATCGCACCGCAGAGCAGCAGGTCCGGACGGGAGGAGCGGAAGCGCACCATCGGGCGCGCGGCCGCCGGGCGCACCCCGAGGCCGCCGCGGACCTCGGGACCGGAGGAAGCGGAACCCGTACCGGTGCCGGTGCCGGGCGGGCGGCGGACGGGCAGCAGCTGGGCGGTGCCGGTGGCGTCCGCCGGCTGGGGATCAGTGGCCGTGGGCAGGGTGGCGGTCACTGGTGGCTGTCCTCTCGGATCGGCGTGGCGGAGGTGGCGGAGGTCAGGTGGGCACCGGTGTGACTGGTCAGCTCCCACTCGTTGCGGCCGCGCTGCTCGCGCCAGACCGCCCGGATGGCGGCGCCCGCCAGCATCACCTGGTAGAAGGGGCCGCCCACGATGAGCTTCAGGTAGTGCACGAACCGCACGCGCAGGCCGTACTGGCGGCCGAAGTCGTGCAGGCCGACGATCTCGAAGACGAAGGTCACCATCGCGGTGATCATGGGGAGGAAGGTGATGATCGCGATGCCGACGGGTACGTCGAGGAAGACCGCGACCGCGAAGTTCACCGGGATGATCACCCCGGAGGCCGCCTGCATGAAGGGGGTCATCAGCGTGTAGCGGGCCAGCCAGCGCTGGCCGCGGCCGGGGAGCTGCTGCCAGTCCTTCTTCCGGTAGACCTGGAGGAAGCCCTGGTTCCAGCGGGTGCGCTGCTTGAGCAGGCTCACCAGCGAGCCCGGCGTCTCCTCGCGGGTGACCATGTCGGAGTCGTACGCGACGACCACCTTCTTGCCCACCGACGAGAGCCGCACGCCCAGGTCGCAGTCCTCGGCCAGGCAGTTCTGGTCCCAGCCGCCGGCCTCGCGCAGCACGTCCGTGCGCACGAAGACGGTGTTGCCGCCCAGGGGGATGAACCCCTTCTCGGCGTGCAGGTGCAGACGGGAGCGGAACCAGAAGAAGTACTCCAGGCAGTTGCGCAGGCTGTACCAGCTGGAGTGGAAGTTGATCAGCTGGACCCCGCCCTGCACCACGTCCGCGCCGGTCGCGCGGAAGGCGTGGTCGACGTGGGTGAGCAGCTCCGGGTGGACCTGGTCCTCGGCGTCGAAGACCCCGACGATGTCGCCCCGGCAGTGCGGCAGGGCGGTGTTGAGGGCCTTCGGCTTGTTCTTGGTCTCGTTGTGGTCGACGATCACGCGCACCCGCTCGGGCGCGCGGGCGGCGGCGCGCTCGGCGACGGCGGTCGTCTCCGGGTCGTCGTGACCGACGATGACGATGATCTCGTAGTCGGTGTGGCTGGACTCCAGCAGCCGGTCGATGGTGTGCTCCAGCACCGCCTGCTCGTGGCGGGCGGGCAGCAGCAGCGAGAACGACAGCCGGCCCTCGCCGTCGGGGCTGTCGAAGCGGGTCGAGGCCAGCGTCTCGGGCGTACGCCACGCGTGCATCTGCCACCACAGCGTGAAGGCGGCCATCCAGAAGAGCGCCAGAGATATGGCGGCGACAAAGACAGACGTGAGCAAACTGTCCCCCCAGACAAGCCGCAACCCCAGGCGGCGATCGAAAACCCCCCGGAGACGGCCCGGCCCCCCGGCCTGCCGCCTCCGCTTCCCCCACGCGCGCACCCCCCAGTGCGCTGTTCGCTGACTCCCGAAGACACGAGACTAGACAGCGAAAATGAAACTCAGGCGCCACTCGAATAAAAACCGCGTTTCCAAGTGAGCCTCAAGCAACCGGAATTGACGCTACTCCCCCACAATCAGGGACGAACCGCCCCCAACTGCTCGGCCAGCTCGACCGGTTCGGTCGTAGGCCGCGCGCAGACGAAATGTCGACACACATACGCCGTCGGAAGGTCGCGCACGAGTGTGCGCTCGGCCAAAAGGGGGAACTCCCCGCCGCTCCCGTCCGCCTTGCGCGGGAGACCGACCGCCACCACCGCCCCCGGAGCCGTCCCCAGCAACGCCGTCCGGTGCAGCGCCGCCGTCGCCGGATCCTCCGGATGGCCCACCACCGCCACCTCGCGCGGCCCGTCCACCAGCGCCTCCGCGACCGCCAGCCCGTGCCCGATGAAGCGCGGGGCGCGCGGCCCGAGCGCGTGCACCACCCCGAGCGCCCGCTCCGCCGCCTCCCGGTGCGGCCGCGAGCCGGTGTGCGCCGCGTACGACAGCAGCGCGCCGGCGGCGGCGGTCCAGCCGGAGGGCGCGGCGGTGTCGGTGGGGTCCTGCGGCCGGCGGATCAGCTGCTCGGCGTCGTGCGCGGTGTCGTACAGCGAGCCGTCCTCGGCGGTGAAGCGCGCCATCACCAGGTCGACGAGGAAACCGGCGAACTCCAGCCACACCCCCTCCCCCGTGACCGAGGCCAGGGTCAGGAACCCCTCGGCGACGTCCCCGTAGTCCTCCAGCACCCCGGCGTTGGCCCCGACGCGGCCGTCCTTGCTGGTCCGCGCCAGCCGGGGCGTCCCGGCCGTGGCGTCGAAGTGGACCCGCACCAGCAGGTCGGCGGCCTCGATCGCCCGCTCGACCAGGTCCGGCCGCTCGAAGAAGGCCCCGCACTCGGCGAGCGCCGCCACGGCCAGCCCGTTCCAGGCGGCGACCACCTTGTCGTCCCGGCCCGGGGCGGGACGCCGCCCGCGCGCCGCCAGCAGCCGCTCCCTGACGGAGGCGATCCTCTCCGCCTCCACCACGGGCCCGTCCGGCGGCAGTTGCAGCACCGACTTCCCGTGCTCGAAGGTCCCCTCCTCGGTGACGCCGAAGTACGCGGCGGCCAGCTCCCCGTCGGCCTCCCCCAGCACCTCCGCCAACTGCACGGGCGTCCAGGCGTAGTACGCCCCCTCGACGTGCCGGCCGCTGACCGGGTCCGCGCTGTCGGCGTCGAGCGCGGAGGCGAACCCGCCTTGCTCCGTCCGCAGTTCCCGCACCATGAAGTCGGCCGTCTCCAGCGCCACGCGCCGCGCCAGGTCGGAGCCGGTGGCCCGCCACAGGTGCGCGTACACCCGGCACAGCAGGGCGTTGTCGTAGAGCATCTTCTCGAAGTGCGGCACGACCCACTCCCGGTCCACGGAGTACCGCGCGAACCCGCCGCCGAGCTGGTCGTAGATCCCGCCCCGGGCCATCGCCTCACAGGTGTCGGCGGCCATCTGCAGGGCCCCCTCGGACCCGGTCCGGGCGTGGTGGCGCAGCAGGAACTCCAGCGCCATGGACGGCGGGAACTTCGGCGCCCCGCCGAACCCGCCCCGCGCGGCGTCGTACTCCCGCGTCAGCCCGAGCAGCGCCCGCCCCAGCTCCTCGGGCCCGGGCAGCCCGGCCTTCCCGTAGTCCAGCTGCCGTCCGGCGAGATCCCGCACGATCCGCCGCGCGACCTCGTCGACCTCCTCGCGCCGCCCGGTCCAGGCGGTCCGCACGCCTTCGAGCACCTGCATGAAGGAGGGCATCCCGTGCCGGGGCTCGGGCGGGAAGTAGGTGCCGAAGTAGAAGGGCTCGGCGTCGGGCGTGAGGAACACGGTCATGGGCCACCCGCCCTGCCCGGTGGCCGCCTGCACGGCCTCCATGTACACGGCGTCGATGTCGGGGCGTTCCTCGCGGTCGACCTTGACGTTGACGAAGTGCTCGTTCATGTAGGCGGCCGCCAGCTCGTCCTCGAAGGACTCGCCGGCCATGACGTGGCACCAGTGGCAACTCGAATAGCCGACGCTGAGCAGCACCGGCACACCGCGCTCGCGTGCCTCCGCGAACGCCTCCGGCGACCAGGGCCACCAGTCGACCGGATTGTCGGCGTGCTGGAGCAGGTACGGCGAGGTCTCGTTCGCGAGGCGGTTCGGCATACGCCCAATCTAGCCCCCGGGGCCCTCACGTCAGAGCCCGCCATGAGACAACGAAATCCGAAGCAGTCCATGATGCGGACGCCGATTTCCGCACTCGACGCGCCATCCGACAAAAGAAACCGAAGAGTAGGGGTTGTGTCACCGCCTCGCGGTCGGCAAGATCGGGCCCCTGTGACACGGCCGGAAGGGGCAGCGCGTTGGGCAAGAGGGCCGGGAGCGGCGGCGGCGGGGAGTTGCGGGCCGGGGCGTACGGGACGTTCGACTCCGTCGTCATGGCCGTCGGGGGGTGCGGGCCCGCCTACACCGTCGCCGCGACGATTCCCGTGCTCGTCGCCACCGTCGGCATCGCCGGTCCCGCCGTGCTGCTGTACTGCGCGCTGCCGACGGTCGGGATCGCGCTGGCCTTCCGTCAGCTCGGGCGCCTCGACGTCAACGCGGGGGCCGGCTACTCGTGGGTGGCGCGGGCCCTGCACCCCTTCCTCGGCTTCCTGAGCGGCTGGGCCCTGGTGGTCTCGGCGACCGTGTTCCTCGTCTCCGCCACCCTGCCCGCCGGCAGTGCCGCGCTCGCCCTGGCCGATCCCGCACTGGCCGGCCGCACCGGCCTGGCGACGGCGGTGGGCGCGGGCCTGTTCGTCCTCATGGCGGGCGTGGTGGCGCTGGGGGCCCGGATCGGCCCGTACGCCCGCCGGGCCATCACGGGCACGCAGCTCGCGCTGCTCCTGGCCTTCTCGGTCGCGGCGCTCACCGCCGACGGCCCCACGACCGGCTTCTCGCTGTCGTGGTTCGGTTTCGGGCACTTCGACACCGCGCACGGTTTCGTCGCCGGGGCGCTGGTCGCCGGGGTGATGTACGCGGGCTGGGACGTGGCGAGCAACCTCAACGAGGAGACGCGCGGCAGCCGTCGGGGCTTCGGGCTGGGCGGGATCATCGGGGTGGTGGTGTCGTTCGTGGTGTTCTCGCTGTTCACCGTCGCCACCGTCCGGCTGCTGGGGGTGGACGCGGTGCGGAAGAACCCGGACGGTTTCCTCTCCGATCTGGGTGAGGCCGTCTGGCCCGGCTGGGGCGGACGGCTGCTGGTCCTGGCGGTCGTGCTGTCGACCGTGGCCACGCTGGAGACCGCCCTGCTCCAGGCGACGCGGACGCTGTTCGCCATGGGCCGCGACGGCACTGTGCCGGCCGTGTTCGGGCGGATCCACCGGGAGTGGCGCACGCCCGCCGTGGCCACCGGGGTGATGGCCGGCGTGGCGCTGCTGGTGGTGGCGGTGGCCGCCACGGCCGGGTCCGGCACGCGGTTCGTGCGTGACGCGGTGAGCGGGATCGGGCTGCACATCGCCTTCTACTACGCCCTGGCGGGCCTGTCCGCGGTGGTCGTCCACCGCAGGGTGCTGTTCCGGTCGGTGTGGAACCTCGTCTTCGTCGGGCTGTGGCCGCTGGCCGGGGCGGTGTTCATGGGCTGGGTGTTCGTGGTGTCGCTGCCGGAACTGTCGGGCAGCGCGCTGGCCATCGGGCTGGGGGCGCTGGGGCTGGGGCTGGTCCCGATGTTCGCGGCGTGGCTGCGGGACCTGCCGTACTTCAGTCCCCGGCCGCTGGATCCCGGCCACGAGGCCTTCGCGGCCGGGCTGCGGGAGCACGCCGGGGCCGGCGGCGGGGCGGGGACCCGGCGGGACGGTGTGCTGACCGACTTCTGAGGCACCGCCCCCGTTCCCCCATCGAGGAGTACGCATGTCAGCGTGGCTGCGCCGCCGGCGTGCCGGAGCCCCGGACTACGATCCGGCGTTCGGCGACCGGGCCCTGGAAGAGGGCGTCCAGGACATGGTGATGGGCCGTTGGGAAGGTGCCCGGGACCTCCTCGCGCAGCATCCGCGCGACGACTGGGACCGGCGTGCGCACCGGATCCGGCTGCTGGCGGACGCGGCGGCGGACCGGCACACGGTGGACGTGTGGCACGCGTCCGACCCCTGGGATCCCGACGCGGCGGTGCTGCGTGCGGAGACCGAGGTGATGCGGATGTTCGCGCTGGCGCGGGGCGGTTCGACGCCCTCGCGGGACGCGCTGGAGCAGGCGGCCCGGTTCTGCCTGCGGGCGGCGGAGCTGGCCCCGGACGATCCGCACCCGTACGTCTCGCTGGTGGCGCTGGCGCGGCTGTACGAGGGGGGCGACCCGAACCTCGGCCACTGGTGGCGGGAACTGCGGGCCCGGGACGCCTTCCACCGGGAGGGGCACCACCAGGCGCTGCGCTACTTGTCGGCGCGGTGGCACGGTTCGGCCGGGGAGGCGTACAACTTCGCGTGGGACACGGCGGTCTACGCGCCCGTGGGGTCGCCGCTCGCGGTGTTGCCGCAGGTGGCGCGGGCGGAGCAGTACCGGCACGCGCAGGCGGAGCAGGGGCGTTCGGCGATCGGGCTGGCCACCCACTGGAGCGGGGAGCGGGCCCGGTGGGACCTGCGGGAGGCGCTGGACAAGTGGATCGGGGGGCGGACGGCCGGGTACGCGCAGGACGTGGCGGATCTGAACCATCTGGCGCACGGGCTGGTGCACGCGGGGATGGAGGCCGAGGCGGGGCCGGTGTTCGCCTTGCTGGAGAACCGGGCGACGCGGGTGCCGTGGGCGTACAGCGGTGATCCGGAGGGGCTGTTCGTCCGCTGGCGTGACCGGGTGCTGGGGGCGGTCTGAGCGCGGCGGCGGCGCGTCCACACCTGCGCGCGGATGACCGTCGTGTTGTCAACTGCCTCTGAAATAGCTCAGATTCCTCGCGCTCCGAGGTGTCCCGCAGGACACTTGGCGCACGTTTCCGGAGCTCTCCGAGGAGGATGCCGATGCGGGACAGCCATCGTGTCGAGGCCGAACGGGTGCTGGCCCGGGCCGTCGAGGAGGAGGTCCGGCGGGCGGGGCCCGGGGCGGCGGACCGGGAGGCGCTGCTCGCCCGCGGGCGTGACGCGCTGGACGGGCTCGCGGCGGCCGCCGCGGAGGAGTACGCGGCGTACGTCGCGGCCCTGGACGAGGCGGCGGCCGGGGCGCAGTCGCTCGGGGAGGCCTTCCGGCGGGGGAACACGGGGACGGCGCTGCTGGTGACGGGTGTCGCCGCGGCCGCGGCGGTCGGGGCGGACCTGGCCTTCGGGGTGGACGCGGGGACGGCGTTGAGCGCGGGGTTCGTCGTCGGCGTCGCGGGGGCGGCGGCGACGGTGGCGAAGGTGACGGCCCTGCACGTGCCCGCGGCGAACCGCCGGGCCGGGGCCGCGGGCCGCCCGGGCGGGCCGGAGCAGCTGCGGCTCCAGTGGCTGACGGCGCTGGAGGTGCGCGGGATCCGGCCGTTCCTGGAGCAGGAGCGTGCGGTGGCGGCGGCTGCCGCGCGGATGCCGGCGGCGGCCCCGTCGCGGGGCCGGGCCGGGGCGGGTGCGGTGGTCAACGGCATGGTCAACGGCAACGTCAACGGCAACGGCGCCGGCGGCGGTCCGGCGGGCGTGCTGCGCGGGGGTGACCGCAGCGCGGAGGCCCGGCGGCGCAGCATGCTGGAGCAGTCGTTCGGTCAGCTCCCGGACGCGGACGCGCTGTTCACGGGCCGGCGTGCGGAGCTGACCCGGATCGCGCAGTGGGTGGCGGCGGCGCGGGCGAGTACGGAGACCCGGCCGGTGGTGGTGGTGCTGCACGGGGAGCCGGGGGTGGGGCGCACGGCGCTCGCCCTGCGGGCGGCGCACGCGCTGCGGGACCAGTTCCGCGGGGCGTGCGCGGTGGACCTGCGGGGCGGGGCTACGGGCGCGGGTGAGGCCCCGCTGTCCACGCGGGAGGCGCTGTTGCACCTGCTGAACCGGCTGGGGGCGCCGCGCGAGCAGCTGCTGTTCCGGGAGGGCGCGTCGGCGGAGTCGCAGGTGCGCCGGCTGACGGAGCTGTACCACCAGCACCTCCAGGGGTTCCCGGTGACCGTGGTGCTGGACGACGCGGTGGATCCGCGTCAGGTGCGGGCGCTGGTGCCGGAGCGTTCGGAGAGCCTGGTGCTGGTCACGGCCCGGGAGCCGCTGGAGCTGCCGGAGGGGCTGGGGGCGTGGGTGCACCAGCTGCCGGTGGTGCGCCTGTCCGGGGAGGAGGCGGCCGAGGTGCTGCGGGCCGGGGCGCGGGCGGCGGGCGAGGCAGCGCCGGAGGGGGCGGCGCTGGACGGGCTGCTGGAACTGGGGGCCGGGCTGCCGCTGGCGTTGCGGGTGCTGGCGCCTCTGGGGTCGGCGCGGGCCTCGGACGGCGGTGGGGGCGGAGGGCTGGAGCACGCGCTGGAGCTGGCGTACGCGCGGCTGCCGGAGGAGCGCCGCCGGCTGCTGCGGCGGCTGACCCTGGCGGGGCGGGCTTCGCTGGGGGCGGCCGCGGCGGCGGCGCTGGCGGGTGCGGAGCGGGTGGAGGCGGGGCGGCTGCTGGGTGAGCTGGCGCGGGCGGGCCTGCTGGACCTCGTACGCGGGGAGCGGTACCGGGTGCACGACGCGGTGCGCGCGTACGCGGCGGCGCGGCTGGCGGCGGACGAGGACCGGGCGCAGGCGGCGGCCGCGCACGAACGGCTGATCCGGGACTACGCGCAGCTGGCGGACTCGGTGATCCGGATGGTCGACGGGAAGATGTCGACGCGGGCCAACCACTTCGGCGGGCACGGTTTCGCCTCGCTGGACGCGGCGCTGCGCTGGCTGGACGACGAGTCGAGCTTCATCACGGCGGCGCTGCGGCATTCGGAGGGGGTGGACCAGCAGGCGGTGCTGGATCTGCTGGGGGCGCTGTGCGACTTCTGCCTGCTGCGCGGGGACCTGTACCGGCTGGGCGAGATCAACGAGCTGACCCGTGCGGTGGACCGGGGGCGGATGAACCGTTCGGTGCAGTGGCGTACGGGCATCGCGGCGCGGCAGCTGGGCGAGCTGGACAAGTCGCGTACGACGCTGACCTCACTGGTGGACGAGTACAAGGCGGCCCGGCAGGAGGCGGGTGCGGGGATGGCGCTGGTGTCGCTGGGGATCACGCTGCACCACCAGGGGAACCTGCCGGAGGCGGCCGCGCGGATCCGGGAGGCGCTGGTGCTCCAGGAACCGGAGGAGCTGGCGGGTGACCGGGCGTGGGCGTTGCACGCGCTGGGTGCGGTGGAGCGGGACCGGGGGCGGCTGGGGGAGGCGGTGGCGCTGCTGGGACGGTCGCTGGAGCTGCACCGGGAGAGCGAGAGCGTGCACGGGGAGGCGTGGGCGCACTTCCAGCTGGGGCAGGTGTTCCTGCGGACGGGCGACGTGGCGCGCGCGGAGGAGGAGCTGCACCTGGCGCTGGGGCTGTACGGGCGGACGCGGGACGACCGGGGTGAGGCGTGGGCGCTGACGCAGCTGGGGCGGGCCCGGGTGGTGGACGGGGATCCGGAGGGGGCGCTGGAGCGGCTGCGGGACGCGCTGGCCCGGCACCGGCTGGCGGAGGACGCGCGCGGTGAGGCGTGGACTCTGTACTACCTGGGGCAGGCCCTGGAGGAGGACGGTGAGCTGGACCGGGCGGTACGGGAGCTGGAGCGGGCCCGGACGATGTTCTCGCGGATGCGGGACGTGTACGGGCTGGCGCACGCCCGCTACCACTCGGGGCGGGTGACGCGGGACCAGCGGGCGGCGCAGACGGGGAACCTGCGCAATTCCGGGTTCGCGCGGCAGCTGCTGGTGGACGCGCGGGCGGACTTCCGGCGGATCGGGCTGGCGCACGGCGAGGGGTGGACGTGTGCGGAGCTGGCGGTGATCGACGCGGGGAACGCGCGGGTGGGCCAGGCGGTGGGGCTGTGCGAGGACGCGGTGCGGCTGTTCGTGTCGTACGGGGACCGGCGCGGGGAGGACTGGGCGCGGTTCCTGCGCTGCACGATGCTGCCGTACGCGGATGCGGGCGGTTCGGCGGTGGAGGAGGCCCGGGCGGAGCTGGCGCGGCTGGTGGCGGCTCCGCACGCCCTGCGGGACGGCCGGCTGGAGGACTGCCTGGAGACGTACGGGGTGGTGCTGGCGCGGGGGGTGGACCCCGCGGAGGGCTGGCAGGCGTGGCGGCTGGGCCTGGTTCCCGGCCTGCGGGCGCGGGAGGTGATGGGGGTGGCGGTGCCGGGGCTGTAGCGGGGCGCGCGCCGGTTCCGCCCCGCCGGGGCGCGCGCGAGTTCCGCCCCGCCCGGGCGTGCGGGGCGGGACGGAACGCGCGTGCCGTCGTGCGGATGCTACGCCTTGGAGGCGTCGGCGGCCGGGGCGGCGGGGGCCGCGGCGGTGGCTTCCTGGGTCTCCTGGAAGTTCACGCGGCCCATGTGCTTGCTCATCGACTTCATCAGGCCCCACACGCCGAGGGCGAGGGCGGCGAACACGACGAAGCCGAGGAGGCCCGGCGTCACCTTGTTCTTGTCGAAGGTGTCGGCGGCCAGCGGAAGGAACTGGGTGATTGCTGCCTGGGTAGCGCTCATGGTTACGCATTCTCCCGGATGCCCGCGAAGAGGTCGGACTCGGGGAGGGAGGTGTCGACGAGCGACTTGGCGAGCTCGTACTCCTCGGTGGGCCAGACCTCCTTCTGGATCTCCATCGGGACGCGGAACCAGCCGCCGTCGGGGTCGATCTGCGTGGCGTGCGCGATGAGGGCCTTGTCGCGGATCTCGAAGAAGTCGGAGCAGGGGACGTGCGTGGTCAGGGTCCGCTCCTTGCGCTCGAACTCCTTCCAGCGCTCCAGCCACTCGCCGTAGGGGGATTCCAGGCCGCGGGCGAGGAGGGCCTCGTGGAGGGCGACGGTGCGCGGCTTGTTGAAGCCCTGGTTGTAGTAGAGCTTCTGCGGCTGGTACGGGGCGCCGTACTCGGCCTCGGGGAACTTGTCGGTGTCGGCCGCACCGTCGAAGGCCACCATCGTGATCTTGTGGGTCATGATGTGGTCGGGGTGCGGGTAGCCGCCGTTCTCGTCGTAGGTGGTGATGACCTGCGGCTTGAAGGCGCGGATCTTCTTCACCAGCTCGCCGGCCGCCTCGTCGACGTCGGCGAGGGCGAAGCAGCCCTCGGGCAGCGGGGGCAGCGGGTCGCCCTCGGGAAGGCCGGAGTCGACGTAGCCGAGCCATTCCTGGTCGATGCCGAGGATCTCGCGCGCCTCGTCCATCTCCTTGGCGCGCACCTCGTGGATGTTCTCCTCGATGTACTTGTCGCCCTGGAGCTTGGGGTTCAGCACGGAACCGCGCTCGCCGCCGGTGCAGGTGACCACGAGTACCGGCACCCCCTCGGACACGTACTTGGCCATCGTGGCCGCGCCCTTGCTCGACTCGTCGTCGGGGTGGGCATGGACGGCCATCAGTCGAAGCTGCTCGGTCAAGACAGGATCCTCTGTGATTCGGCGCGACGGTCAACCTCTATATTGACCGAATCGGGGGTGGGAAAATTCCTGGGCTTGTCTGCCCTTCCCGGCGAGAGGAATCGATCATGGGCGCGGTGCGCGAAGGGCTCCCCGAGGGCCGGTACGGCCGGTCGGCGGACGAGCGCGCGGACCGGAAGCTCAAGATCGTCGGTTCGGTGCTGGGGGTCGGACTGCTGGCCCTGGTCGGCTGGATCGGCTGGGACTACGTCGGCGGGCAGAGCGTCAGCGCCGAGGTGATCAAGTTCCAGATCGTCTCCGACAACGAGGTCAAGGTGCACCTGGAGGTCCGCAAGGAGGCCTCGGTCACCGGTGTCTGCACCCTCAGCTCGCAGGACGAGCAGCACGGCGAGGTGGGCCGGGCGGACTTCACGTTCGCGCAGGCCGAGAAGCGGGTGGACGAGATGGTCACCCTGAAGACGACGGGCCGCGCCACGATGGTCGAGCTGGTCGGCTGCCAGCCGGCGGGCACCGCGAACTGACCCCGGAGCCGGGCCCGCGCCCGCCGCCCCTGCGCGCACCCGGGCCGCCCGCCGGCCCCCCGGACCCGCGCGCCGCCTCCCCGCCCCGGACGACGGGCACGCCCCCGCCCGCGCGGCGGAATCCGGCCCCGGCCGCCCCGGCGGGGCATCTTTGATCATGGCCATGCCCCCGGCCTAGCATGTGCACGCCATCCCCCGTGCCGTGTCCAGCCGACGGAAGACACCCATGCGCCTCCAGCGGATACTCGCCGCCACCGCAGCCCTGACCGCGCTCAGCACCCTCGCCACCGCCTGCGAGGACTCCCCCAAGCCGGCGCCCGCGGGAGCTCCCGCCGCGTCCGCCGGGGCCTCCGCCCAGGCCTCCCCCACGGCCGCCGCCCCCGCACCCGCCACGCTGGCCGGGGCACAGGCGCACGTGAAGCAGTACACGTCCTGCGAGAACCTGAGCACCGACCCGAACGACGCCCGGGTGCCGCTGAGCGGGTTCATCGGCCCCGGGGACTGGGGCATCACCGAGCGCGGCGTCTGCACGGACAAGAAGGCGCGGGGCGAGATCGTCCTCTTCCTGACCCCGGACATGAAGGCCCACCAGCAGGCCGCCAGGGACAACGCCGCGAAACTGATCGCCGAGGGCCGAGTCGACACCGACCTCGCCAGCCGCACGGTCGTCGGCAAGAACTTCGCGCTGACCGCGCTCAAAACCGCGACCGCCGTGTCCCTGGTCGACCCGCCCGACTCCGACCTGCGCATCCTGACCTGCAACCCCGACGTCTACGTGCCGGAGGGGTTCAAGAAGGAGAAGGCCCTGGTCGAGGGGTGCTTCCTCACCGACTACGTCAACAGCCCCGACGGCGAGGGCAGCCCCCACCGCGGGGCCGTCCGCGACCCCTCCACCGAGGGCGGCGCACAGCCCGGCAGGCCGGGTGCCGGGAGCCAGGGACTGCCCGCCGCGAACAGCCTCGACGAGCTGAAGAAGCTGGTCAGCCCGCACACCGTCGACTGCACGAAGATGACCGTCACCGACGAGCACATCCAGTCGATCGACTACGAGCCGGTCGTCAGCGGCGGCAGCCCGAGCTCCTGGGGCGTCAAGCAGCGGGCCGTCTGCGGGGAGCTCGGCGGGGAGCGGCGCGCGCACAACCTGAACTGGCTGGACACCGTCTCCGACATGAAGACCCTCCAGGCCAAGGCGAAGGCGGCGCAGCTGGCCGACCTGAAGGACGACGGGCGGACGCGGGCCACCGCGAGCAAGCTGCTGGTGGGCACGAACATCGCCGTGGAGACGAACAACGAGGCCGTCCGCAGGGGGCTGTACCAGCTCCGGTTCCTGTACCTGAACTGCGAGACCGGCTTCACCGCCCCGGCCGGCTACCGCCTGGAGAAGGCGCAGGTCGACGGCTGTGTGCTGACGAACTACGAGCGGAAGCGGTAGCCCCGGGCGAGGTGACAGACGACCGTCCGGGGGGTGCGCGGCACACCCCGGACGGTGTCGACTGGGGTGTCCGCCCACCCGAGCACCTGGAGTCGACATGTCACTCTTCATCCCGGATTTCGACGACTCCGTCGTCGTCCGCGCCGCCGACGCCGAGGAGATCCGTTTCGGGCCGGACTCCGCCCTGCGGCTGATGGCCGACAGCTCCTCCGCCGGGGGGTTCCTGTCCGCCATGCGCGTGAGCCTGGGCGACGGCTCCGACGGCGCCCGCCCCCACCACCACGGGCGGTCCGCCGAGATGTTCTACGTGATCGACGGGACGGCGCAGCTGCTGGCGGGCGACAAGGTGGTCGAGGCAGAGGCCGGTGACGTGGTCATCGTGCCGCCGGGGCAGCAGCACGCCTTCGCCGCCGCGCCCGGGCAGAGCGCCGAGATGCTGGTCGTCATCACCCCGGGGGTGGAGCGGTTCGAGTACTTCCGCCACCTGGAGCGCATCAGGCACGGGAAGGTGCCCCCGGAGAGCCTGCTGGCGGTGCAGGAGCTGTACGACACGTACTTCGGGACCAGCGCCGTCTGGGAGGACCTCCGCGCCCCCCGGCCCCGATGAGCCCCGATGACACACTTCATACACATCGGCTCCTCCCCCTTTTCTTCCCGAATTGTTAGGCTCGTGGTTTCGCCCGCCGCTGGCGGCTATGTAGTCCCCTGTACCGACGAGGAGCACCCGTGACCCAGACGAGCGAGAGCGTCACCTGGCTGACCCAGGCGGCGTACGACCAGCTGAAGGCCGAGCTGGACTACCTCTCTGGTCCCGCCCGCACGGAGATCGCCATGAAGATCGCGGCTGCCCGCGAGGAGGGCGACCTGCGTGAGAACGGCGGTTACCACGCGGCCAAGGAGGAGCAGGGCAAGCAGGAGCTCCGGGTGCGCCAGCTGACACAGCTCCTGGAGAACGCCAAGGTCGGCACGGCGCCCGCCTCCGACGGCGAGGTCGCGCCGGGCACCCTCGTCACGATCGCCTTCGACGGCGACGAGGACGACACGCTGGAGTTCCTGCTGGCCTCCCGCGAGTACGCGTCCGACGACTTCGAGACGTACTCCCCGCAGTCCCCGCTGGGCGCCGGCGTGAACGGCAAGAAGGTCGGCGAGGACGCCCAGTACGAGCTGCCGAACGGCAAGAAGGCCACGGTCAGGATCCTGGCCGTCAAGCCCTTCAACGGCTGATCACCCTTTACGCACACCCGTGCGCGAGCCCCCGCCGGATCCGTTCCGGCGGGGGCTCGCGCACGGGGTCGGCCGGCCGCTCGGCGGTACAGGTCTTGACCAGGCCTTCGGCGTAGATGGCGCCTGGCACGGGGATTCTCCCTGAGCGATGGGGCCGGTGGATTCCGGGCGTTCCCAGGCAAGCCTGGGGGCGGCGGGCGTCACTCGCCCGGCACATTGGCACCGCATCGCGTCATATCGCGTTCCGCCACGGCTTCGGCGCGGAGCGCACGGCGGTCCCCGCCGTCAGGCCATGACCCGGTAGCCCGCGGCGTGCAGGGAGCGGGCGACCTCCGTGCAGTGCTCGGGGCCCTTCGTCTCCAGCTGCAGCTCCACCTCGACCTCGGTCAGCCCCAGCCGCGGGTCCGTGCGCACGTGGCTGACGTCCAGCACGTTCGCGTCCACCGTCGTCAGCACCGCCAGCAGCCCCGCCAGCGCACCCGGCCGGTCCGCCACCCGCAGCCGCAGCGACAGGTAGCGGCCCGCCGCCGCCATGCCGTGCCGCAGGATCCGCTGGAGCAGCAGCGGGTCGATGTTGCCGCCGGACAGCACGGCGACCACCGGGCCGCTCCCGTACAGCTCCGGCTCGCTCAGCAGGGCGGCGACCGTGCTGCACCCGGCGGGCTCCACCACCAGCTTGGCCCGCTCCAGGCACAGCAGCAGCGCGCTCGACAGGGCGTCCTCGGACACGGTCCGCACGTCGTCCAGCAGCTCCCCGATGATCGCGAAGGGGACGTCGCCGGGGCGGCCGACCTTGATGCCGTCCGCCATCGTGACCGGGCTGTCGATCGAGACGGGGTGGCCGACCCGCAGCGAGGGCGGGTACGCGGCCGCGCCCGCCGCCTGCACGCCGATCACCTTCACGTCCGGGCGCAGCGCCTTGACGGCGACCGCGATGCCGGCGGCGAGCCCGCCGCCGCCGATGCCGACGAGGATGGTGCGCACCTCGGGGCACTGTTCGAGGATCTCCAGGCCCACGGTGCCCTGGCCGGCGATGACGTCGCGGTGGTCGAAGGGGTGGATGAACACCGCGCCCGTGCGGTCGGCGTACTCCTGGGCGGCCGCGAGGGTCTCGTCGACGACCTGGCCGTGCATGCGGACCTCGGCGCCGTACTCCTGGGTGGCGGCCACCTTGGGCAGCGGGGCCCCGACCGGCATGAACACGGTGGAGCGGACCCCGAGCAGGGAGGAGGCCAGCGCCACGCCCTGGGCGTGGTTGCCGGCGCTGGCGGCGACGACTCCGGCGGCGCGCTGCTCGGGGCGCAGGCCCGCGATGCGCACGTACGCCCCGCGCAGCTTGAAGGAGCCGGTGCGCTGGAGGTTCTCGCACTTGAGGTGGACGGGGGAACCGGTGAGGGCCGACAGGTGCCGGCTGCCTTCCATGGGCGTCACCCGGGACACGCCCGACAGCATCTTCTGGGCCCCCCGGACGTCGTCGAGGATGACCTGCGGGACGGGCACGGGCACGCGGTAGTTCATGCGGCCAGTCTCGCAGCCGCCGGGGGCCCCGGCTCAGGGGCGGACGGAGGCCCGGCGGGAGCGCGGACGAGGGGGCGCGCGGGGGGTGCGGGAGGGGGTCCCACAAGGGGCGAAATCTCGCCATGCGGGACACTCCTCCGGCGGGTGCGGCCACGGGCCGTATCAGTTGTCAAACGCGGCGTACGAGCGGCCGCAGGGCCGCGTACTCTGTCCCCCATCCCTGTCGGCCCCATGCGAAGAGAGCCCACGGCCATGCCCTCGATCCCGGCCAGTTCCGACCTGCCCACGGCGGCCGAAGCGCCCGCCGGAGCCGGACTCCTCGACGCGCTCCAGCACCAGGTGGCGGTGTTCGCCCGCCGGGCCGAGCAGACCCGCCTGGGCGGCGTCGGCCAGGCCCGCAACTCGATGGACCGCGCCGCCTACCTGCTGCTGAACCGGCTCGACCTGGAAGGCCCGATGGGGGTGAAGGCACTCGCGGGCGGGATGGGCATCGACTCGTCCACCGTGACCCGCCAGGTCGCCCCGCTCGTCGACAGCGGCCTGGTCAAGCGCACCTCGCACCCGGAGGACGGACGGGCCGTGGTGCTCGCGCTGTCCCCGCGCGGGCTGGCCCGCCTGGAGGAGGTGCGTTCCTCGCGGCGCGAGCTGATGGCCCGGGTGACCGAGGGCTGGGCGGAGGAGGAGCGCGAGGTGTTCACCACCCTGCTGACCCGTTTCAACGGCTCGCTGTCGGAGCTGATGTCCTCCGCGTCCGAGGGCGGCCCGGCTTCCTGAACCGGAGCACCGATCCCGCCGTGTCCGACCCCTTGACCGGGGTGGTGGCACCGGCCGCACCATGGGTGCTGTGGACCGGCGCTCGGGGCGTGATGCGGAGTTCGAGGCCTTCGTCGCGGGCGCGGCGGGGCGGCTGCTGCACGTCGCCGCGCTGCTGACGGCCGAGCCCCCGGACCGCGCGCCCACCGCCCGGCGGATCCTCGCCGGCGCGCTGGCCCGTACGTACGCGCACTGGGAGCGGCTGCGCGACGACGACCCGTACGACCACACCCGCGCCGGACTGTGCGCCGCGTACGCCCGTACCGCCCGCCGGCTTCCCCGTGGCGGCGGGGTCCTCGCGGTGCTGAGCCCGATGGAGCGGCTCGTGCTGGTGATGCGGGTCTACGAGGGTGTCGCCGAGGAGGTCACGGCCGCGCAGCTGGGGCTGCCGCCCGAGCGGGTGGAGGCCGTCTGCAACCGGGCGGTGGCGACCCTGCGTTCCGCGGGCGCGGCGGCGGAGGCGGCATGAGCCCCCTCGACCGCAAGGAGGCGCAGGTCAGGGCGCTGCTGGACGGCCCGCACCCGGCGGTCCCGGCGGGCTTGGCGACGTCGGCCCGGGCGCACGGCAGGCGGCTGCTGCGCCGCCGCCGGGCCCTGCGCCGGTTCGGCTGGGCGCTGCTGTGGGCGGCGGCGGTGGCCTTCACCGTGTGGGCGGCGGTGACCCGGCCGTGGGTGGTTCCGCCGAGCGAGGTGTCGCCGCCCCTGGAGGGCTGGTAGCCGTTCAGGGGCGGCGTACGTCCTGGCCCCCGGCCGGGAGGACGTCCCGGCCGGGGCCGGTGCACGCCCCCCGGCCGGTGCGCGTCCTAGCCGAGGGCCTGGGTGAGGTCCGCGACGAGGTCGTCGGCGTTCTCGATGCCGACGGAGACGCGGATCAGGTCCGCGGGGACCTCCAGGGCGGAGCCGGCCACCGAGGCGTGGGTCATGCGGCCCGGGTGCTCGATGAGGGACTCCACGCCGCCGAGGGACTCGGCCAGGGTGAAGATCTTGGTGCGGCCGCAGACCGCGACGGCCTCCTCCTCGCCGCCGGCGACCTGGAAGGAGACCATTCCGCCGAAGTTGCGCATCTGCTTGGCGGCGATCTCGTGGCCCGGGTGCTCGGGCAGGCCCGGGTAGAGGACCTTGGTGACCTTCGGGTGGCGCTTGAGCGCCTCGACGATCTTCGCGGCGTTCTCGGCGTGCCGGTCCATGCGCACGGCCAGGGTCTTGATGCCGCGCAGCACGACCCAGGAGTCGAAGGGCCCGGCGACCGCGCCCATCGCGTTCTGGTGGTAGGCCAGCTCCTCGCCCAGGGCCTCGTCGGCCGTGACCAGGGCGCCGCCGACGACGTCGGAGTGGCCGCCCATGTACTTGGTCAGCGAGTGCACCACCACGTCCGCGCCCAGCGCCAGCGGCTGCTGGAGGTAGGGGGAGGCGAAGGTGTTGTCGACGACCAGCCTGGCGCCCGCGTCACGGGCGATCTGGGCGGTCACGGCGATGTCGGTGATGCCCAGCAGCGGGTTCGACGGGGTCTCGACCCAGATGACCTTGGTCTTCGGGGTGATGGCGGCGCGCACCGACTCCGCGTCGGAGGTGTCGGCCACCGACCACTCCACGCCCCAGCGGGAGACGACCTTCGCGAAGAGGCGGAACGTGCCGCCGTAGGCGTCGTTCGGGATGACCACGTGGTCGCCCGGGGACAGCAGCGTACGCAGCAGGCAGTCCTCGGCGGCGAGCCCGGACGCGAAGGCGAGGCCGCGCCGGCCGCCCTCCAGCGCCGCGAGGTTCTCCTCCAGCGCCGTACGGGTCGGGTTGGCGCTGCGGCTGTACTCGTAGCCGCCGCGCAGTCCGCCCACGCCGTCCTGCTTGTAGGTGGATACCTGGTAGATGGGCGGTACGACCGCGCCGGTCTGCGGGTCCGCCGTGTTGCCCGCGTGGATCGCGCGGGTCTCGAAGCTCTGGTGCTCGTGGCTGTCGTCGCTCATGAGGCAGATGCTATGCCCCGTCAGCGCCGTGGTCCTCTCCTGGACTGACCGTGCGCTGACCTGCGTGCGGGCCCGGTGCGCGGAGCGGGCCGTTCGCCATTCGGCCGCCGGGTCTGGTTCGCTTGGTCGTATGCAGATTATCTGGGTCCTGATGGGGCTGGCCGTGGTGGCGGCCGTGTTCTTCTCGTTCAGACGGGGCAGGGGCGGCGGCCTGACCCTGGTCGCGCCGGGCAGCCCCGACGCCGCCGACCCCGCGGACTACGGGTTCGCGCGGCAGGAGGATCTGGACATCCGCGTACCCGGGCCCGACCAGGACCTGATGGACGCTCTGGAGAACGTCCAGCGCACCGGCCACTGGCAGGCCGCGTCCGCGCTGCTCGCAGGCACCCCGAAGGACGGCGAGCGGCGCTGGCAGCGCGTGCAGGCCTTCGGCGGCGCGGCGGCCCTGGACCTGGCGCAGCGGCCCGGGGTGGGGGCGCAGTGGCTGAAGGCCTGGCGGCTGGAGGCGGAGAAGGACGCGGGCGGGGCGCAGGTCCACGCGGAGCTGCTGGTGCAGCAGGCGTGGCGGTCCTCGGGCGGAGTGGGCTCGCAGGACCACCGGATCATCCTGGAGGAGGCGCGGGAAGCCTGCCGCAAGGCGTCGCTGCTGGCGCCTGGGGACCCGGTGCCGGTGATCACGGAGCTCGCCGTCGCGCGCGGGCTGGGGTACTCGGAGGCGGAGTTCGACGCGCTGTGGGCGCGGGTGCTCGACGTGGCGCCGGCGCACATGGGCGCGCACCTGGCGGCCCTGCACTACTGGTGCGAGAAGTGGCACGGCTCGCGGCAGAAGGCCGACGCCTTCGCGCACGCGGCCGCGGCCCGCGCCCCGCAGGGCTCGCTGCTGGCGGCGCTGCCGCTGTTCTCGGTGTACGAGAACATGCCCGACACGGTCCTGGTCAGCGACTTCGGGCGGACGCAGGTCGTCTCGCGGGCGCTGGAGGGCGCCCTGTACGCGGTGCACCAGGCGCGGGCGGACGACCCGGTGCTGGCGCACGTACGCCACCTGCTGCTGTGGTTCCTGGTGGGCACGGGCCGCTGGGCGGAGGCCATGGAGCAGATCCGGCACGTGGACGGTTACGTGGGCGCGCTTCCCTGGTCGGCCTCGGAGGACCCGGCCGCGGAGTACGCGGTGTACCGGGCGCTGGCGGTCGCGGGCTACGAGGCGAACGGCGGCTCCCCGGCGACGCTGCCGCACTGACCGCGGCGGCGTGGCCGGGGCGGCGTGGGGGCGCCGCCGGGGCGCTGTCGCGGTGAGCGCGGGGGCGGGCCGGCCGTCCGCCCCCGGGACCCCCCGTCCCGGATATCGGTACCCCCGCTCCCCGGCTGTCGGCGCCGGGCCATAAGGTGCGCGTAAACATTGCACCATGTGCGCGTCAAAAACCGCACCATCCCGTGGGGGGACCCCATCCATATGGGCGCTTCGCTGCGCGCTCTGCGCGCCCTCGTCCTGCTGGCAGGCTTCTACCTGCTCAGCGTCGTCCTGCTCGCCCTCCTCGGGCTCGCCGACTGGGCCGCCTTCACCTGGCTGCACGGCGCCGTCGCAGGAAAGCTCGCCATCGGTTCGGTGGTCCTCGCCATCCCAATCGTGCGCGGCATGTTCATGCTCCGCACCCCCAAGGCCGAGCCGATGCCCGGCGTCCGCGTCACCGACGCGCAGGAACCCGCCCTGTGGCAGGCCGTCCGCGAGGTCGCCGACCAGGTCGGCACCCGCGCCCCCGACGAGATCCTGCTGATCGACGAGGTCAACGCGGCCGTCTCCGAGGACTCCCGGATGCTCGGCCTGCTGCCCGGCACCCGCCGCCTCTACCTCGGCCTGCCCCTGATGACGGGCCTGGACGAGATGCAGCTGCGCGCGGTCCTCGCCCACGAGATGGGCCACTACGCCAACCTCGACACCCGCCTCACCCCGCTGATCGCCCGCGGCCGCGCCCAGCTGGTCCGCACCATCGGCCACTTCCACGAGCGCGCCGACAACACCGAGGCCAAGGAGCGCGCCAAGCAGGAGAAGCGGGCCGAGAAGCGGATCGCCAAGGGCAAGAAGGCCAAGGAGATCGACACCGACGGCGCGGGCTTCTCGTACCGCGCCATGGCGAAGCTCTACACCGGGTACGCCCATTTCTACATGCGCGCCACCCTGTCCTCCTCGCGCCGCCAGGAACTGGCCGCCGACCTCGCCTCCGTCCGCGTCGCCGGCCGCGACTCGGCCGCCTCCGCGCTGCGCGAGCTGAACGCCCTCGACTCGGCGCACGACTTCTACATGGGCTCGTACGCCACCCTCGGCGTCGGCGCCGGCCTGCTGCCGCGCCCCGGCCAGGTCTTCGGCGGGCTGCGCCACCTCCTCGACGCCCGCTCCGCCGAGCTGGAGGACCTGCGCCGCGAGCTGTCCACCGAGCCCGCCTCCCCGTACGACTCCCACCCCGCCCTCGCCGAGCGCGTGGCCCGCATCGAGGCCCTGCCCGACGACGGCCGCGGCGGCCGGGCGGCCCGCCCGGCCCTGGAGCTGCTGGCCTCCCCGCAGGAGGCGCTGGCGGCGCTGGAGCAGGTCGTCCTCACCCCCGAGGCCCTCGCGCTGACCCGCGTGGACTGGAACGACCTCGTCCACCGGTCGATGACCACCTACGTCGGCCGGGGCGCGGAGGAGATCCGCGAGGCCCTCACCGCCGAAGGCGCCGGCCCCGGCCTCGGCGAGCTGCTCGACGCGGTCGACGCCGACCCGGCGGTGCGCTGGCGGATCGCCGACCGCTTCCCGAAGTCCGAGGAGGCGCGGGCCGCGACCGGCCGCACCGCCCGCGAGTACGCCCGCCCCGTCGTGCGGCGCGCCGTCGGCCAGCTGGTCACCGTCGAACTCCTCGCGCGCGGCGCCGCCCGCTGGGAGCTGTCCTGGTCGGACTCGGCCACCCTGTCCTACCCCGTTCCCGGTTTCGAGGACGAGCTCGGCCCCGCCCTGGACGCGGTCGTCGCCGACCTGCCCGACACCGAACTCCTGCGGAAGCTGGTGCTCGCCCCGTGACCTTCGTACTCATCGCCCTCGGCGTCCTGCTGCTGGCCGTCGTCTGCTGGGTGCTGCGCGGCATGTACCTCATCCGCAAGGCCAAGCGCCTGGAAGCCGAGATCGGCACCCTGAACGCGCAGACCGAGGCCGTCGAGGCCGACGAGGAGGCCCGCAAGGCGGCCGCCGTCGTCGCGCTGGGCTTCGTCGCGGAAGCCGACCTCGACACCGAGAACCCGGCGCCGGTCCCCGCCGAGCGGCTCGCCGTCCTGGACGCCGTCCGCTCCGGTGACTGGGAGGCGGCCGCCGCGTACGTCGAGGCCGCCGGGCAGGACTGGCAGGAGCGGCTGGAGCGGGTGCGCCCCCTCGCCGAGGCGGCAGCCGAGGACGACGCGTGGCTGCTGGCCTGGCGCGCGGCCCGGCCCTCGGACCCGACGGCGGCCCTGGTCAACGCCGACACCAGCGTGATGGTGGCGTGGAACGTGCGCGGCAGCCAGTCCGGCAGCCGCACCACCCAGGAGCAGTTCCGGATCTTCCACGAGCTGCTCACCAAGGCCCGGGCCGACGCGCACGAGGCGCAGAAGCTCGCCGACCCCGCCGACCCCAGCCCGTACGTGGTCGAGCAGGCCATCGGCATGGGCCTGGGCTACTCCCACGAGCGCTACCGGGAGCTGTGGGGGCAGATCACCGAGCGTGCCCCGCGGCTGCTGTGGTCGCACGTCGCCGGCCTGCAGTACTGGTGCGCGAAGTGGCAGGGCTCGCACGAGCTGGCGATGGACTTCGCCCGCGCGTCGGCGGCCGCCGGCGAGCCGGGCGACCTGCTGGCCCTGCTCCCCCTGATGGCGTACTTCGAGCAGGAGACGTACGAGGACGACCTCCTGCCGGAGACGTACTACAAGGAGCCGGAGATCGTCGCCGCGGTAGACGCGGCGCTCGCGGACCTGGCCGCCGCCGGCAACGAGCACCCCGGCACCCCGAGGATGCGGCACATGCTGGCCTACCTGCTGTTCTGGCAGGACCGGGACGCTGCGGCGGTGGAGCAGTTCCGCCACGTGGACGGGTACATCGGCGCCGCGCCGTGGACGTACGCGGGCTCGCCGAAGCGGCGCTACCTGTACGCCCGCGACTGGGCGGTCAACGTGACCACGCCGGACGCGTGATCCGGGTCGGGGGCGGGCGGGGAGGGAATCTCCGCCCGCCCCCGTCCGTTGTCCCTCCCACAAGGAGGGAATCCATGTTCTCGTACCGCCGCACGCCCGAGCTCCCCACCCGCGAGGAGGCCCTCAAGGGCCGCGCCGAAGCTCCGTTCGCGCTGCCCGAGCGCCACACCGTCCTCGGCAACCCGCTGTCCGGCCCCTACCCGGAGGGCCTGGAGGTCGCCGACTTCGGCCTGGGCTGCTTCTGGGGCGCGGAGCGCAAGTTCTGGCAGACCCCGGGGGTGTGGACCACGCTGGCCGGCTACCAGGGCGGCTACACGGAGAACCCGCTGTACGAGGAGGTGTGCTCCGGCCAGACCGGCCACACCGAGGTCGTCCGCGTGGTCTTCGACCCGTCCCGCGTCTCCTACGAGACCCTCCTGAAGGTCTTCTGGGAGTCCCACGACCCCACCCAGGGCTTCCGCCAGGGCAACGACGTCGGCACCCAGTACCGCTCGGCCGTCTACACCCACTCCCCCGCGCACCAGGCGGCCGCCGAAGCCTCCCGCGCGGCCTACCAGCGCGTCCTGACGTCCTCGGGCTACGGCGAGATCACCACCGCCGTCCTCCCGGCCGCGGACCGCCCCTTCTGGCCTGCGGAGCCGTACCACCAGCAATACCTGGACAAGAACCCGGCCGGATACTGCGGCATCGGCGGCACGGGCGTCTCCTGCCCGATCGGCGTGGCCGCGGCGGAATGACGGCCCGGCCGGGGCCCACCGGTTCGGGAGGGCCCCGGCCGACCCGCTGGGTACGCCGGCGCCGGCCGGAGGCATCCCCTCCCGCGTCGTGGCGGAGGTCGAACGGGCGGCGGGACAGCTCGTCGATCCCGCCGACATGGGCGCCCCTGCGGCGCCCGCTGACCGCAGGGACTTGACCTTGCCGCTGGCGGCAGGGTTGTTCCCTCGGGGCATGGAGAACACAGCGGGCAAGCAGCGGGTCGTCCTCGTCACCGGGGGCGGGACCGGGATCGGGCGGGCCACCGCCAGGGCCTTCGCGGCGGCCGGGGAGCGGGTGGTCGTCGTCGGGCGCCGGGGCGGGGTGCTCGCGGCCACCGCCGACGGGTTCCCCGGGATCCGGCCGCTCGTCGGGGACGTGGGCGCGCCCGGCGGGCCGGAGCGGATCGTGGAGCGGGTCCTGGAGGAGCACGGCCGGCTCGACGTGCTCGTCAACAACGCCGGGATCGTGCGCGCCGGCTCCCTCGGCGCGGTCAGCGGAGGCGACATCGCCGCGCAGCTGGCGACCAACCTCGTGGGGCCGGTGCTGCTCACGCAGGCCGCCCTGCCGGCACTGGAGGCGGCCGGGGCCGGCGTCGTCGTGAACGTCAGCACCGCCGTCGGTCAGCGGGGCTTCCCCGGCGCCTCCCTCTACGCCGCCACCAAGGCCGCCCTCGACAGCCTCACCCGCAGCTGGGCCGTGGAGCTCGCGCCGCGCGGAGTCCGGGTCGTCGGGGTCGCGCCCGGCGCCGTGGACACGCCGATCGGCGAGCACCAGGGGCTCGGCCCCGAGCGGGCCGCCCAGGTGCGGGCGTGGCAGGTGGCGCATACCCCGATGGGGCGGATCGGGCGCCCGGAGGAGATCGCCTGGGCGGTGTGCCGGCTCGCGGACCCGGCCGCGTCGTTCCTGACCGGGGCCGTGGTCCCGGTGGACGGGGGCGCGGTGGTGGCCTGAGAGCATGGCCGGATGCTGATCGGGGAACTCGCCGGGGCCACCGGAACGACCGCCCGCGCCCTGCGCCACTACGAGCAGGCGGGGCTGATCTCCTCCGAGCGGGCGCCGAACGGCTACCGGGTGTACGGGGAGCGGAGCGTCGTACGGGTCCGCAACATCCGGGTGCTGCTGGAGGCGGGGCTCACCCTGGACGACGTACGGGTGTTCCTGCCGTGCCTGGACGGGGACGTGGCCGCCGGGCCGCCGTCGGCCAAGGGGCTGGCGGTGGCCCGGGAGCGGCTCGCCGTCCTGGAGGCCCGGATCGCCGTGCAGACGGCGGCCCGGGACCGGCTCCGGGAGGCCCTGGAGCGGGCCGGGCAGCCGGAGGCCCGGGGCCGGGGTCAGATGGTCGAGGCGTCGATGACGAAGCGGTAGCGGACGTCGCCGGCCAGGACGCGTTCGTAGGCCTCGTTGATCTCGTCGGCGCGGATCACCTCGACGTCCGAGCCCAGGCCGTGCTCCGCGCAGAAGTCCAGCATCTCCTGCGTCTCGGCGATGCCGCCGATCATCGAGCCGGCGAGGGTCCTGTTGCCGCCGATGACGGAGAACAGGTTCAGCTCCACGGGCTCCTCGGGGGCGCCCACGTTCACGAGCGCACCGCCCACCCGCAGCAGGGACAGGTACCGGTCGAGGCCGAGCGGCGCGGAGACCGTGGACACCATGAGGTCGAAGCGGCCCTTCAGTTCCTCGAAGGTGGCCCCGTCGTTCGTCGCGTGGTAGTGGGTGGCGCCCAGCCGCAGCCCGTCCTCCTTCTTGCGCAGCGACTGGGACAGCACGGTCACCTCGGCGCCGAGCGCCGCGGCGATCTTCACGCCCATGTGGCCGAGCCCGCCGAGACCGACGACCGCGACCTTCTTGCCCGGGCCCGCCCCCCAGTGCTTGAGCGGCGAGTACAGGGTGATGCCGGCGCACAGCAGCGGCGCGGCCACGTCGAGGGAGAGGCCGTCGGGGATGCGGACGGCGTAGTTCTCGTCGACGACAAGGTGGGTGGAGTAACCGCCGTACGTGGGCTCGCCGTTCCCGTCGAGGGCGTTGTACGTGCCGGTCGCGCCCCGCACGCAGTGCTGCTCCTGCCCGGCGAGGCAGTACTCGCACTCCCGGCAGGAGTCGACCAGGCAGCCGACGCCGATCTGGTCGCCGACCGCGAACCTGGTGACGCCCGCCCCGGTTTCGGTGACGACACCGGCGATCTCGTGGCCCGGGACCATCGGGAAGATGCCCTCGCCCCAGCCGTCGCGGGCCTGGTGGATGTCGGAGTGGCAGATGCCGGCGTACTTGATCTCGATGAGGACGTCGTGCTCGCCGACCGGGCGGCGGGGGACGGTGGTGCGTTCCAGCGGGGCCTTGGCGGCGGGGGCGGCGTAAGCGGCGACCTGGGTGACGGACATGGGTGCTCTCCTCGGACGAGGACGCCGGCGCCCCGCGCCCGCCCTGCCGGCCCGGCCCGCCCGGCAGGGCGGCGGAGACGGCGGCGGCGGCGCGGACCGTGGCGTCCGTTCTGCGACGTCACCAACGATGCCCCGGTCCGGGGGCCGGACCCAGACCCCTGCTGAGCCTATGACCGGCGTACCTACCCCTGGCGGGGTCAGGCTGAGCGCCTCGCCGGGTGCGCGCGCCGGGGATACTTGCGCCATGGACCAGCTTGATCAGCGAGCCGAACTCGGGGACTTCCTGCGCAGCTGCCGCGCCCGGCTGCGTCCCGCCGACGTGGGTCTGCCCGACCACGGGCGGCGGCGCCGGGTGCCCGGCCTGCGCCGCGAGGAGCTGGCCCAGCTGGCCGGGGTGTCGGTGGCGTACTACACGCGGCTAGAGCAGGGACACGGCCAGAACGTGTCGGCGGAGGTGCTGGACGCCATCGCGCGGGCACTGCGCCTGAGCGGCACGGAGTCGGCACACCTGAACCACCTGGCGAGCCCCCGCACCCGCCGGCCGGGCCGCCCGGCCCGTCCCCAGCAGGTGCGGCCGGAGCTGCGCACGCTGCTGGCGGCGATGGAGGGCGTACCGGCGTACCTGGTGGGGCGGCGGCAGGACGTGATCGGCTGGAACTCCCTGGCCGCGGCCGTCTTCGGGGACTTCGGGGCGCATCCGGCGGCCGAGCGGAACCTGGTGCGGCTGGTGTTCCTGGACCCGGCGACGGCCGAGCTGTACGCGGACTGGGAGTGCCGGGCGTGCGAGGTGGTCAGCAACCTGCGCCTGTACGCGGGCCAGCACCCCGACGACGAGCGGCTGTCGGCGCTGGTCGGGGAGCTGTCGGTGAAGAACGAGGAGTTCCGCCGGCTGTGGGCGGCCCACACGGTGGCGGACAAGACCCACGGGGTGAAGCGGCTGCGGCACCCGATCGTGGGCGATCTGGAGCTGGCGTTCGAGACGTTGACGCTGCCGGACGACCCGGCGCAGTTCCTGGTCACCTTCCACGCCGAGCCCGGCTCGCCCTCGGCGGACGCGCTGCGGCTGCTGTCGTCCTGGACGGCGCCGCCGGTGTCCCGGCCCGCCGGGGAACGGGCCTGACGGCTCCGCGGGCCGGGGCCCGGGGCCGGTTCGCGGCGGCGGCCCGGGAGGGCGCGGAACGCCGGACGGCGGGGAACCCTTCCGGGTTCCCCGCCGTCCGTACCGCTGTCGCCGGCGCCGCGTCAGGCCGCCGAACCGGCCTTCCACTCGGCCCACGGCATGTTCCAGCCGTTGAGGCCGTTGTCCGGCTTGATGGTCTTGTCCGGGGAGTTGACCACGGTGACCACGTCGCCGATGAGCGAGTTGTCGTAGAACCACGCGCCGGGCTGGTTCGGGTCGTTGGCGCCCTTGGCGTCGTTCAGGCCGACGCAGCCGTGGCTGGTGTTGACCTTGCCGAAGATCGAGTCGGCGCCCCAGTAGTTGCCGTGGATGAAGGTGCCGGACGTGGACAGCCGCATCGCGTGCGGGACGTCCTTGATGTCGTACTCGCCCTTGCCCTCCTTGTCCGTGAAGCCGACGGTCGCACCGTTCATCCGGGTCTCCTTGAACTTCTCGGAGATCACCATCTGACCGTTGTAGGTCGGGTTCGCGGGGGAACCGGCGGAGATCGGGATGGTCTTGAGGACCTGGCCGTCACGGGTGACCGTCATCGTCTTGGCCTTCACGTCGACGGTGGAGACCTGGCTCCGGCCGACCTTGAAGGTGACGGTCTTGTTCTGCGCGCCCGCGATGCCGGGGGCGCCCTGCACGCCCTGGAGGGCGAGCTTCAGGGTGACGGTGGAGTTCGCCTGCCAGTACTGCTCCGGGCGGAAGTCCAGGCGCTGGTTGCCGAACCAGTGGCCGACGACCTCCTGGCCGCTGCTGGAGGTGACGCTGATGGCCGCCTGGACGGCCTTCTGGTCCTTGATCGGCTTGTTGAAGGTGATCGAGACCGGCATGCCCACGCCGACGGTCTCGTTCTCCTCCGGGACGAAGGAGGCGACGAAGCTGTTCTCCGGGGAGAGGGTGGTGAAGGAGGCGTTCTCGTGCGCCTCGCGCCCGGCCTCGTCCTTCGCGGTCGCCGCGAGGGCGTACTTGGTCGAGCGCTTGAGCGCGGCGTCCGGCTTCCAGCTCTTGCCGTCGGCGGCGATCTTGCCCGCGACGGCCGTGCCGTCCTGGCTCTTCAGCTCGACCTTGGTGAGCGTGCCGTCGGTGACGGCGACGTTCGCCCCGTCGTTCAGGGCGACGTTGCTGGAGCCGTCCTTGGGCGTGACGACTATTCGGGCCTTGGAGGCGTCCTTGGCGGCGGCCGCGTCGACCTCCGCCTGCGACTTGCCCGCGTCCGAACCGCCCTGGGACTTTTCGGCACCCCCGTCACTGCAGGCCGAAAGCATCAGTACGCCACCGAGTACGGCGGACACGGCCATCAGGGACCTTCTCCGCCGCATGCTGTACGTCCTCACTCGTCACTCCATCGTTGCCGGAAACCCCGGGCTGCGATCCCGGGATCGGGCCGGGCAGGGGACGTCGCCCCCTGCTCGTCCTGACAACGCGTTAACGATGTGATTCGGTTCCACATTCCGTTCGAATGTGTGCAACCCCACGGTCAGGCGTTGTCGGCCCCTTCTTCGAAGTCACCATCTTCCCCGTCCAGGTCCCACTCCAGGGACTCGGGGTCGTATTCGACGGGTTCGCTGCTCCAAGAGGCCTGCGCCAGCTCGACTCCGGTCAGCTCCGCGACCAGGTCGGTGGGGTCCACGAGGTAGGCCAGGGCCTCCGATTCGTCCTCCATGACCGCCGATTCCGCGTGCGCGCGCTCCTCGTCCGGCATGAACTCGTCGGCCTTGATGTGCGCGAGGGCTGCGCCGATGAGCGCGTCGGAGTCCGACACCTCAAGCACCAAATCCACCCGAAGCCGTACGTATCGTGATGCATCAGAAGGGTTCATACGACGGAGAGTAAGCCCGCGACAGCCTCGACTTTCCCGCGACCCGCCCCTTTCACTAGCATCTGCGCACACGGCCAATTCGCTGCTTCCGCAAGGGGGATCGCACCGTGTCCGCACGTCGGCCTCTGCTCACCGCCATCGGGGCTACCACCCTCCTCGCCGCCCTCTGGTTCGTCCCCTCGGCGAACGCCACCGCCCCCGGAACCCCGGAGGGCACCTCGGGCGCGCCCGCCGCCGCCAACACCGGCACCGTCTCGGACTCCGGCACCGACACCGACACCGGTGCGCGCACCGGGACGGACACGGACACCGGGACCATCGCCGGCGTCTCCGACGACCGGCCCACCAGCGTCACCGTCCTCTCGCTCGCCGACACCGGCAGCGTCGACACCACCCCCTACGTCCTGGGCGGCACCCTCTGCCTGGGTCTCGGGGCGGGCTTCGTCACCTTCTCCGTACGCCGCTCCCGCGCCCTGTAGACACACGGAAGGGCCGCACCCCCGGCGGGGGTGCGGCCCTTCGCCCGTGCTCCGGCGCCCGTCAGGCGAGCGGGCCGGTCACCGGCTCCACGGCGGCGACGAGCCCGCCCGCGCGGACGAACGCGTCGGCGGCGGCCAGGTCGGGCGCGAGGAAACGGTCCGGACCGGGGCCCTCCACGCCCGCCGCCCGCGCCGCCGCGATGGCGGCCTGGCTGGCCGGCGCCGGGGTGAGGCCGTGGCGCAGCTCGATCGCGCGGGTGGCCGCGTACAGCTCGATGGCGATGATCCGGGTCAGGTTGTCGACCGCGGTACGGAGCTTGCGCGCCGCCGACCAGCCCATGGAGACGTGGTCCTCCTGCATGGCGGAGGACGGGATGGAGTCGGCCGAGGCCGGCACGGCGAGCCGCTTCATCTCGCTGACCAGGGCGGCCTGCGTGTACTGGGCGATCATCAGGCCGGAGTCGACGCCGGCGTCGTCCGCGAGGAACGGCGGCAGCCCGTGCGAGCGGTTCTTGTCGAGCAGCCGGTCGGTGCGCCGCTCGGCGATGGAGCCGAGGTCCGCGGCGGCGATGGCCAGGAAGTCCAGTACGTAGGCCACGGGCGCCCCGTGGAAGTTGCCGTTGGACTCCACGCGGCCGTCGGGCAGCACGACCGGGTTGTCGACGGCGGCGGCCAGCTCGCGGGAGGCGACGAGCGCGGCGTGCGCCATGGTGTCGCGGCCCGCGCCGGCGACCTGCGGGGCGCAGCGCACGGAGTAGGCGTCCTGCACGCGCGGCGCGGACTCCTCCTGGAAGTGCCCGGTCAGGCCGGAACCCTTCAGCACGGCGGCCATGTTGGCGGCGGCGGCGCCCTGGCCCGGGTGCGGGCGGATCGCGTGCAGCTCGGGCTGGAGCACCTTCTCGGTGCCGAGCAGCGCCTCCAGGGTCAGGGCGGCGGTGATGTCGGCGGAGGTGTAGAGGTTCCGCAGGTCCGCGAGGGCCATCACCAGCATGCCGAGCATGCCGTCGGTGCCGTTGAGGAGGGCGAGGCCCTCCTTCTCGCGGAGCTCGACGGGCTCGATGCCGTGCTCGGCGAGCAGCTCGCCGGCGGGGCGGACGGTGCCGTCGGGGCCCTCGGCGTCACCCTCGCCCATGAGCGCGAGGGCGCAGTGCGAGAGCGGCGCGAGGTCGCCGGAGCAGCCGAGGGAGCCGTACTCGTGGACGACGGGGGTGATCCCGGCGTTGAGCACGTCGGCCATGGTCTGGGCGACCGAGGGCCGCACGCCGGTGTGCCCGGAGGCCACCGTCTTCAGGCGCAGGAACATCAGGGCGCGGACGACCTCCCGCTCGACGCGCGGACCCATGCCGGCGGCGTGCGAACGGACGATGTTGCGCTGGAGCTGCGCGCGCAGCTCGGGGCTGATGTGCCGGGAGGCGAGCGCCCCGAACCCGGTGGAGACCCCGTAGACGGGCTCGGGCTTGGCGGCGAGCGCGTCGACGATCTCGCGAGCGCGGCCGAGGGCTTCCAGCGCCTCGGCGGACAGCTCGACCCGCGCGTTGCCGCGGGCGACGGCGATGACGTCCTCGGCGGTGGTCCCGGAAGTCCCCACCACGACAGTGTGCATATCCATATTCAGCACCCTACGGACTGAATCCCTTCATGTCACCCCTTTCATTTCCGCCCCGTGACACCTACGGGCCGGACCCCGCGATCGGGGGCGTGGGTACGGGGCCTGCGGCGCGGGCGGGCTATCTCCCCCGCGAGGGGGTGGGGGCGGGTCGGCAGCTGCCCACCCACCCCCCGGGTGCGGGTGGGTGGCCGGGGGCGGTAGCCCCTTAGCCCGGGTTGGGGAGGTGCTGGGGGTTTCCCGTCAGTCCCATCGTCGTTCCGTGTCGTGCCGGCCTGTCAAGGGCGCTCCTTCGTCGCGTCACTGCGTGATCGCCTTCGGCGACCCTTGACAGGCCGACCCGCCCCGGAAAGCCGAAAGACTGCCGGGAAACCCCCAAAAGAACGGTCACGGGGCAAAAGCAGGAGGAGCGGGTCCCTCAGAGAGCAGACGAGGGGCCGGGAGCCGGCCCGCCGGGCATCCGGGCGGCCTTGAGCCCCGGTTCAGGGCCGGGGGCCCGGCTACCTGCAGAAAAGGTTGATCAGAGCGACCTGCGGACCACCCAAGCGCGACGGATCGCTACGCGCTCCTCCCGGCCAAGCGTCCGACGACCGCCTGGGGCTGATACCTGCACCAGAGGACGAACAGATCGACCCGGAGAGTCGGCAGACGCGGCAGATCGCTACGCGCTCCTCCCGGATTGGCGTCCGGCGGCCGTCTGGGGCTGGTGCACGGCCTCCAGGGAGGCTCTCAGGCCCCGGAACGGCGGCCAGGCGCCGAGACAAGAGGAGCGCGTAGCGATCTGCCGCGCCCACCTGCAACCTGGACTGCTCTGATCAACCTCTGGTGCAGGTACCAGCCCCAGGCGGGTGGTGGACGCCATCAATGAGGAGCGCGTAGCGATCTGCTGCGCCTGGATGGTCCGCAGGATGCTCCTGTCGCCCTTCCGTGCAGGTAGAGGCGCTGTGGTCCCGGATCTGGGCTGTTGAGGGCCCGGATGCCCGGCCGGCCGAGGCCCGGCCCCTCGTCTCGTCCATGACAGGCCCGCCCCTTCCTCTTCTGCCCCGTGACCGTTCTTTTGGGGGTTTCCCGGCAGTCTTTCGGCTTTCCGGGGCGGGCTGGTCTGTCAAGGGTGGCCGAAGGCCATCGCGTAGCGACGCGACGAAGGAGCGCCCTTGACAGGCCGGCACGACACGGAACGACGATGGGACTGACGGGAAACCCCCAGCCCCTCCCTGAGACGGCCCAAGGGGCTACCGCCCCCTGGCCACCCACCCGCACCCGGGGGCGGGTGGGCAAACACCGACCCGCCCCCACCCCCTCGCGGGGGTGATAGCCGGCGCCCACTGCCCGGCCCCCACCCCCCCCTACTGCCGCCCCCGGAAGCGGCGGCGCTCCCCGCGGCCCTCCCGGGCCGCCGCGGCGTCCGCCAGGCGGACCACCGCGGTGTCGCGGCCCGCCACCACCGGTTCCACCGAACGGGCCGCCTTCGCCTTGTACTGCGCCGCGTCCGCCAGCCGGAACAGCCGCCGCGAGGACTTCACCGGCCCGATCGGGTCTCCCGTGGAGGCGACCCCGCACGCCACCCCCTCGCCCAGCTCCAGTTCGGCGGCCCTTACGCACACCTCCCGCGTCACCCGGACCACCTCGTCCGCCGACGGCCCCACGCTCACCAGGCAGAACTCGTCCCCGCCCAGCCGGGCGACCAGCGCCCCCGGGAGCATCGCCCCGCACAGGCTCAGCACCGAGCCGAACCGTTCCAGCAGCCGGTCGCCCGTGGCGTGCCCCAGGGTGTCGTTGACCCGCTTGAGGCCGTTCAGGTCGCAGACCACCAGGCTCACCACCGCCCCGGCGCGCCGGTGTTCCTCCAGGGCCTCGTCGAGCCGCATGTCCACGGCCCGCCGGTTCGCCAGGCCGGTCAGCGGGTCGGTGAAGGCGAGGCGCCGGGCCTCCTCCAGGCGCTCGTTCTGCGCGAGCCCGGCCGCCACCACCGCCGCCAGCACCGCCGCGAACTCGGCGTCGTCCTCGTCGAAGTCCGGCAGCCCTTCGTCCCGGGCCACGTACAGCTCGCCCCAGGCGCGCCCGCTGAGCACGATCGGCGCGACCACGCACGTGCCGCGACCCCGCCGGCGCAGGGCGTCCCCGCGCCGCCCCGGGCGGTCGCCGACCGCGCTCTCGACCCAGGCGTGCGGGCCCCCGCCGCCGACCCAGCGCTCGTGCAGGAACTCGGTGATCTCGGGGAAGTCGTGCACGGGGTAGGACTCGTCCTCGGGGAACTCCTCCTCCCCGGCCCGCCGCTCGCCCTCGTTGACGAGGACCCGCAGCCGCCCGCGCTCGCGCTCCCAGGCGGAGATCGCGGCGAAGGAGCCGTCCATCGCCAGCCGGGCACCGCGGGCGGCGGCCCGGACGCTGTCCCGAGGTGCGCAGGCCGCCGCCATGGCCTGCGCGAGTCCCACGACGGCCCGCAGCCGCCCGTCAACTCCCATCACCCCAGATTAGGGAGTTTTATCCGATTTAGTGATAGTTGGTGCCACATGGGGTGACGCGAGGTCACCCCACGCGACCGCCGCCTACTCCCCCGGCCAGTTCGGCTTGCGCTTCTCGTTGAACGCCGCCACGCCCTCGGCCCGGTCGCCGGAGAAGGCCACCGTCCGCCAGGCCGCGTCCTCGATCTCCAGCCCCGCCGCCAGGTCCATCCCGTGCCCCAGCCGCAACGCCCGCTTGGCCGCGCGCAGCCCGACCGGGGAGTTCGCCGCCATGGCCGCCGCCAGTTCCAGGGCCCGCGCACGGTCCCCGCCCGCCGGGGCCACCTCGTCGACCAGCCCGAGGGACAGCGCCTCGGCCGCCTCCACCCGGCGGGCCGTGAAGATCAGCTCGGCGGCCCGCGCCGCACCGACCCGGCGCGGCAGGAGCTGCGTACCGCCGCCGCCCGGGATCACTCCGACCGACACCTCGGGCAGCCCGACCACGGCGGTGTCGTCGGCCACGATCACGTCGCAGGCCAGCGCCAGCTCGAAGCCGCCGCCCAGCGCGAAGCCGTGCACCGCCGCCACCGTCGGCATCGGCAGCTCCAGCACGCCCCCGTACGCCCCCCGGGTGGTCGGCCGCTGCCGTACCAGCTCGGCGTCGGAGAAGGAGTTCCGCTCCTTGAGGTCGGCGCCCACGCAGAACGCCCGCTCGTGGGTGGAGCTCAGTACGACGACCCGCACGCCGGGGTCCGCCGCGAGCGCGTCGCACGCGGCGGAGATCGAGCGGGCCATCTCCGTGGACACGGCGTTCATCGCCTTCGGCCGGTCCAGCACCAGCTCGGCGACCACACCGCCGTCACCGTGCCGCCGCACCGCCACGAACTCGCCGAAGCGCTGCTCAGACATCCCTGCCACCCTCCCGGTTAACGATCGTTACCCCGGGATCTTAGGTGTCCTCCGCGTCAGCGACCAGGGCTCCACGACGCCCAGTCCGCGCACCGGCCGCTGCCACATCGGCTGGAGCGCGAAGCGGTACGCGCCGCCGCCCTCCTCGTTCTCGGCGTCCTTCTCGGACTTCGGCGCGGCCCCCGTACGGCTCAGCTCCTCGGCCATCGCCCCGTCCACGAGCACGGCGTCCTTCGGGGCTATGGAGGTCAGCCGGCTCGCCAGGTTCACCGTCGTCCCGAAGACGTCGCCCATCCGGGTCGTCACCGTCCCGAAGGCGATGCCCACCCGCAGCTCCGGCATCTGCGGGTCGGCCTCCATGGTCTCGATCAGGCGCAGCGCGATCTCCGCCGCCGTCGCCGCGTCGTCGGCGCAGTACAGCACCTCGTCGCCCAGCGTCTTGATCAGCCGGCCGCCGTGCGCGGCGACCAGGTCCGCCGCCGTCGTCTCGAAGGCCTCGACCAGTTCGCCGAGCTCCTCCTCCTCCAGCCGCCGGGTCAGCCGGGTGAAGCCCACCAGGTCGGCGAAGCCCACCGCGAGGCGCCGGTCGACCATCTCCTCGTCGTCCGCGACCTGCACCACCCGGCCGGTGGCCGCCGCGAGCTGGCGCCGCCACACGTAGACGAGGAACTCCTCCAGCTCCGGCAGCAGCAGCTCGACCAGCGGGTACGTGACCTCCGTGCGGGTCATGCCCGGCTCGGGGGGCTCCGTCAGCCCCTCCAGGAAGGAGTCGATCTGCCATTCGGCCAGCCGGGCGGTGGTCTGCCCGGTGGAACGCGCCACCTGCACCGCCATCGGCTCGCTCAGCAGCCCCGCCTCGACCAGGCCCGCCAGGCGCCGCAGCGCCAGTACGTCCGCCTCCGTCAGCGCCTTGGCCTGCCCGATGTCGGCGAAGCCCATGGCCCGCCAGAAACGCGAGGCCAGTTCCATCGACACGCCGGCGCTGCGGGCCGCCTGGAACGGCGTGTACCGCCGTTCGGCGCCCAGGATCAGCTGCTCCAGCCGGATGGCGAGCGGGTCGGCGGTGGGCTGCGCCGCGTGGTCGACCTCGTGGAACGGCGTGTGCTGGTCCCGGCCGATCGGGGTGCCCGGATTGCCCGGGTGACCGGACGCGGACGCGCTGGACGTAGGGTCGTCGACGGTCAAGGGCCGCCTCCTGTCCATTCCGTGCGCACTGCCGAACCGGGTGATCGCCGGGAGGACCGGGATCGCCTAAACCATACGGCAGGTGTGCCGTAGCTCACTCCCCCTCTCGGGGGAGGCTCCTCGGCCTCCGGGGCGCGGGAGCCCGGCTCGCAGGTCCGTACGTGCTCGAAAACCTTCGTACCTCAGGTTTCCTCCGCGTGCTCGGACCTGTTCTCCAGGCGCGCCCCGTCGGCTCAGGAGCCCCGGGCGGGCTTCGGCCGGGCAGGGGGCGAATGCCCCCGGCCCGGTATCAGCGGACGGACCTCAGGTGCACGACGTCCCCCGCGCCCACGGCCTCCCGCTCGTCGTCCGCCGTACGGATCACCAGGCGTCCGTCCGCGTCCAGCGCTTCGGCCGTTCCGGTGAGCTCCCGCCCGCCGGGCAGGTCCGCGCGGACGTGCCGGCCCAGCGTCGCGCAGCCGGCCGCGTACGCCTCCTGGAGCCCGCTGTCGGCCGCGTCGCCGCCCGCGTCGCACCAGCGGCCGTACCACTCCTGAAGCGAGCGCAGCACGGCCTTCAGCAGCGGCTCCCGGTCGGTGACCGCCGCCTTGGCCAGGGCCAGCGACCCGGCCGCCGGCACGGGGAGCTCGTCCTCCGTGAGGGTGACGTTGAGGCCGATCCCGAGGACCACCCCGTCCTCGACCCGCTCCGCGAGGATCCCGCCGGCCTTGCGCTCCTCCCCCTCCACGTTCACCAGGAGGTCGTTCGGCCACTTCAGCGCGGTGTCCACCCCGGCGCCCCGCGACAGTCCGGCCGACGTGGCCACTCCGGCCAGCAGCGGCAGCCACCCCCACCGCTCCTGCGGTACGTCCGCCCCGGGCTTGAGCAGCACGGAGAAGAACAGTCCCGACCGCGGCGGGGCCACCCAGGTCCGGTCGAGCCGTCCCCGCCCGGCGGTCTGCTCCTCGGCGACCAGCACGGCCCCCTCGGGCAGCTCGCCGGCCCGCGCCGCGAGATCGGTGTTGGTGGAGCCGGTGGCGGGGACGACCTCCAGGGAGGTCCACAGGCCGTCCGGCGTGACGAGCGCCTTGGTGAGCGCGGAGGCGTTCAGGGGCGGGCGGTCCAGGCTCGACCAGCGGCCCTGACCCGCTCCGGCTGAAGCATCTTGTGGAGTCATGCAAGTAAATGTAGGTGTGTCAAACGCCGCACTGCCGAGCGCCATGCCCGCCGATACGCTACGCACCAGTAGCCAGCAGCAGTCAATCAATTGACCAGGCAGTTGACACCACACAGGGAGCCGCGACCCCGATGTCCCAACCCTCAGAGCCGATCGACATCCACACGACCGCGGGCAAGCTCGCGGACCTGCGGCGCCGCGTCGAGGAGGCCACGCACGCCGGTTCCGAGCGGGCCGTCGAGAAGCAGCACGCGAAGGGCAAGCTGACGGCGCGTGAGCGCGTGGCCCTGCTGCTGGACGAGGGGTCCTTCGTAGAGCTGGACGAGTTCGCCCGCCACCGGTCGACCAACTTCGGCCTGGAGAAGACCCGCCCCTACGGCGACGGCGTCGTCACCGGCTACGGCACGGTGGACGGCCGCCCGGTGGCCGTGTTCTCGCAGGACTTCACGGTCTTCGGCGGGGCCCTCGGCGAGGTCTACGGCCAGAAGATCATCAAGGTGATGGACTTCGCCCTGAAGACCGGCTGCCCGGTCGTCGGGATCAACGACTCCGGCGGCGCGCGCATCCAGGAGGGTGTCAGCGCGCTGGGCATGTACGGCGAGATCTTCCGCCGCAACGTCCACGCCTCCGGTGTGATCCCGCAGATCAGCCTGGTCGTGGGGCCCTGTGCCGGCGGCGCCGTGTACTCCCCCGCCATCACCGACTTCACGGTCATGGTCGACCAGACCTCGCACATGTTCATCACCGGCCCGGACGTCATCAAGACGGTCACCGGCGAGGACGTCGGCTTCGAGGAGCTGGGGGGTGCGCGCACCCACAACGCCACCTCGGGCGTCGCGCACCACATGGCCGGTGACGAGAAGGACGCGATCGAGTACGTCAAGTCACTGCTGGCGTACCTGCCGTCGAACAACCTCTCCGAGCCGCCCGCCTTCCCGGAGGAGGCGGACACCGAGGTCTCCGACGCGGACCTGGAGCTGGACGTCCTGATCCCGGACAGTGCGAACCAGCCGTACGACATGCACACTGTTATCGAGCACGTCCTCGACGACGGGGAGTTCCTGGAGACCCAGTCCCTGTTCGCCCCGAACATCCTCACCGGCTTCGGCCGCGTCGAGGGGCACCCGGTGGGCGTCGTCGCCAACCAGCCGATGCAGTTCGCCGGCTGCCTGGACATCAACGCCTCGGAGAAGGCCGCGCGGTTCGTCCGGACGTGCGACGCCTTCAACATCCCGGTGCTGACGTTCGTCGACGTCCCGGGCTTCCTGCCGGGCACCGACCAGGAGTACAACGGAATCATCAGGCGCGGCGCGAAGCTGATCTACGCGTACGCCGAGGCCACCGTCCCCCTCATCACCGTCATCACCCGCAAGGCCTTCGGCGGCGCCTACGACGTCATGGGCTCGAAGCACCTCGGCGCGGACCTGAACCTGGCCTGGCCGACCGCCCAGATCGCCGTCATGGGCGCGCAGGGCGCGGTGAACATCCTGCACCGGCGCACCCTCGCGGAGGCCGCTCCGGAGGAGGTGGAGGAGACCCGGGCACGGCTCATCACCGAGTACGAGGACACCCTGCTCAACCCCTACACGGCCGCCGAGCGCGGATACATCGACGCGGTGACCATGCCGTCCGAGACCCGTGCGCACGTGGTGAAGGGGCTGCGCCAGCTGCGCACGAAGCGGGAGTCGCTGCCCCCGAAGAAGCACGGCAACATCCCCCTCTAGGCCCTCCAGGAGGACTCTGTGGTGATCAAGGTCGTCAAGGGCAACCCGACCCCCGAGGAGCTGGCCGCCGCACTGGCGGTGGTCCAAGCGCGCGCTGCGGCGCTGGCCTCGGCCCCGTCGGGCGCGCCCCGGATCCCGGACGAGTGGGCCTCGCCGAGCCGGGTGGCCCGCCGGCACCGGATGCTGCCCGGGCCGCGCGCGTGGGGCCGTACGTACTGGCCGGGGCGGGGCTGAGCCCCGGGTTCCGGAAGATGGCGCGAACGGACGGTGGCGCCTGAGTACCCGTACTCAGGCGCCACCGGCGTACCGGGGGCCAGGATCGGAGCATGCTCTGGTCAGACCCGAAGAACGAGCCCCCGAAGGACATGCGCGACGCCCAGGCGATGCTCCGGCGGATGCTGGTGGTCCTCGTCCTGGCGATGGTGATCGCGGTGTACGTCCTCGGCGTGCCGCCGTTCTGAGGGACGGCCGGGTGGCGGCCCGGGCGGCCGCCCTACGATGGCCCCCATGACCGTACGCACGCTCGTCCTCGCCTCCGCCTCGCCCGCCCGGCTGAACCTGCTGCGGCAGGCCGGGCTCGCCCCGCACGTGATCGTCAGCGGCTTCGACGAGGACACGCTGGACCACGACGAACCGGCCGGCCTGGCGCTGGCCCTGGCCGAGGCCAAGGCGGGCGTGGTGGCGGGCCTGGAGGAGGCCGCGGGCGCGCTGGTGATCGGCTGCGACTCGGTGCTGGAGCTGGACGGCGAGGCGCTGGGCAAGCCGGCGGACGCGGCCGAGGCGACGGCGCGCTGGAAGGCGATGCGCGGGCGCGCGGGGGTCCTCCGTACGGGCCACTGCGTGATCGACACGGCGACCGGCCGTCAGGTCTCGGCGACGGCCTCCACGACGGTCCGCTTCGGCGAGCCGTCGGACGCGGAGGTGGCCGCGTACGTGGCCAGCGGCGAGCCGCTGCACGTGGCCGGGGCGTTCACCCTGGACGGGCTGTCGGCGCCGTTCATCGACGGCATCGACGGGGACCCGGGCAACGTCATCGGGCTGTCGCTGCCGCTGCTGCGTTCCCTGCTGGGCGAACTGGACGTGTCCATCACGGACTTGTGGGCCTGAGCCGTCCCTCGGGGTCCCCGGCGGGCTCCCGTCCCGGCCGGGCGTGGAGCATCAGGGTCAGGACGAGCAGGCACAGGATCACCATGGTCGCCGCGAAGGCGCCCCAGCCGACGAGTCCGACGGCGAGGGCGCCGAGCACCCCGTGGGTGACGGCGGCGGCGACGAGCAGGAGGCGGGCGGGGCGGCCCGGCGGGCGGTCGCGCAGGGCGGCGACGGCGGCCAGGACCGCGCACAGCAGGAGGAAGGCGCCCGTCCCGGCACCCATGGCATAGGTTGCCGTGGACATGACATCGGGATCCATGCCCGCGATGGACATCGACTGCCCCTGGGCGACCCGCCCCAGCACGAGGTGGGCGAGCGCGAGCACGGCGGCTTCCGCGACGAGCGCGACCGCGGCGAGCCCCGCCACGATTCTGCGCAGCACGACGCCCCCATCCCTCCCACGCCACAAGCGTGTTCGACGCCTGGGAGGCTACTAACGAGTAAACCTTCGGACAAGAGTCCGGGCCCGCTTCGTTACGGGAAACCGCCACGCGGGCGGACCGTGACGCCTCTCACTCAAAGAATGCATAGGCCGTTCGTAGGGACTCGACAAAGAATCAGCGGGGGCGGCTGACCCGCCGAACAGAGACCTTCCCCTCCCAACGGGGTTACTGTGCAGTCGGGGATCTCCCTGACCTGGGGCGACACAAGGGCCATCGCACTCAAGGGGCACTCGCATCACGCTCCGTGTGGGCAAGCTCACCACCGGGGAAGGGTCGTAAGGCCGTGTCGGCAGTCCCTAAACTCAGCTTGTTTCAAGGAGGGAGCCATCGTGCGCAAGGTGCTCATCGCCAACCGTGGCGAAATCGCTGTCCGCGTTGCTCGGGCCTGCCGGGATGCCGGAATCGCGAGCGTAGCCGTCTACGCCGATCCGGACCGGGACGCCCTGCATGTCCGCGCGGCAGACGAAGCTTTCGCGTTGGGCGGTGACACCCCGGCGGCCAGCTACCTCGACATCGCGAAGGTCCTGCAGGCCGCCGCGGACTCCGGAGCGGACGCCATCCACCCCGGATACGGCTTCCTCTCCGAGAACGCCGACTTCGCCCAGGCCGTGATCGACGCCGGCCTGACCTGGATCGGCCCGCCGCCGCAGGCCATCCGCGACCTCGGCGACAAGGTGGCCGCCCGCCACATCGCCCAGCGCGCCGGGGCCCCCCTCGTCGCGGGCACCCCCGACCCCGTCTCCGGGGCCGACGAGGTCGTCGCCTTCGCCCGGGAGCACGGCCTCCCCATCGCCATCAAGGCCGCCTTCGGCGGTGGCGGCCGCGGCCTCAAGGTCGCCCGCACCCTCGAAGAAGTGCCGGAGCTGTACGAGTCCGCCGTGCGCGAGGCCGTGGCCGCCTTCGGCCGCGGCGAGTGCTTCGTCGAGCGCTACCTCGACCGGCCGCGCCACGTCGAGACCCAGTGCCTCGCGGACTCCCACGGCAACGTGGTCGTCGTCTCCACCCGCGACTGCTCCCTCCAGCGCCGCCACCAGAAGCTCGTCGAGGAGGCCCCGGCCCCCTTCCTGACGGAAGCCCAGAACGCCGAGCTGTACGCCGCGTCCAAGGCCATCCTCAAGGAGGCCGGCTACGTCGGCGCGGGCACCGTCGAGTTCCTCGTCGGCACCGACGGCACCATCTCCTTCCTGGAGGTGAACACCCGCCTCCAGGTCGAGCACCCGGTGACCGAGGAGGTCGCCGGCATCGACCTGGTCCGCGAGATGTTCCGCATCGCCGACGGCGAGGAGCTCGGCTACGGCGACCCCGAGCTGCGCGGCCACTCCTTCGAGTTCCGCATCAACGGCGAGGACCCGGGCCGGGGCTTCCTGCCCGCCCCGGGCACCGTCACCCTCTTCGCCCCGCCCACCGGCCCCGGCGTCCGCCTGGACGCGGGCGTCGAGACCGGCTCGGTCATCGGCCCCGCCTGGGACTCGCTGCTCGCCAAGCTGATCGTCACCGGCGCCACCCGCGAGCAGGCCCTCCAGCGTGCCGCGCGCGCCCTGGCGGAGTTCAACGTGGAGGGCATGGCCACCGCCATCCCCTTCCACCGCGCGGTCGTCGCCGACCCGGCCTTCGCCCCGGCCGACGGCACCCCGTTCAAGGTCCACACCCGCTGGATCGAGACGGAGTTCGTCAACGAGATCAAGCCCTTCGCCGCTCCGGCGGCCGAGGAGACCGAGGACGAGCCGGGCCGTGAGACCGTCGTCGTCGAGGTCGGCGGCAAGCGCCTGGAGGTCTCCCTCCCGTCCTCGCTGGGCATGACCCTGGCCCGCACGGCCGCCGCCGGCGGTGCCAAGCCGAAGCGCCGCGCCGCCAAGAAGTCCGGCCCGGCCGCCTCCGGCGACACGCTCGCGTCGCCGATGCAGGGCACGATCGTCAAGGTCGCGGTCGAGGAGGGCCAGCAGGTCAACGAGGGCGACCTGGTCGTCGTCCTGGAGGCGATGAAGATGGAGCAGCCGCTGAACGCGCACCGCTCCGGCACCATCGTGGGCCTGACCGCCGAGGTCGGCGCGTCCCTCACCTCCGGCGCCACGATCTGCGAGATCAAGGACTGACGCCACCCGCTCACGCGTTGGCCCCCGCCCGGGCATCCCGGGCGGGGGCCAACGCGCATCCAGCCCCGCCGGCGTCCGAGCCGCACCCTCCAGCCCCGCCGGCGTTTGAGCCGCACCCTCCAGCCCCGCCAGCGTTTGAGGCGCGGGGGCCTGGGGGCGGAGCCCCCGGAAGGGGGTCCGGGGCGCAGCCCCGGTGAGCGGGAGAGGGGCGGGTAGGGGACGGCCCCGCAGGGCACCGCCACCCCCGAGCGGCTAGCGACGCCGCATGTCCGCGACCCGCGCCCGCTCCCCGGCCTGCTGCTCCAGCAGCGACGCGGGCGCACTGCGCAGCTGCGCCGTCGGCCCGCCGCGCCGCTGCACCGGCAGCGGGGACTCCCGGCGCGGCCTGCGCCCCGGCATCCCGTCCCCGGCACCGCCGTGCCCGCCGTGCCCGCCGCCCCCGGCGACCGGCGCCGAGCCGGCCACCGTGATCTGCACGCCCTGGTCGGCCAGCGCCTGGAGCTCGGTGGCGGCCCGTTCGTCGTGCTGCGGGGGCTCGTCCGTCACCAGCCGCGTCATCACGTCCGTCGGCACCGTCTGGAACATCGTGTCCGTGCCGAGCTTCGTGTGGTCGGCCAGTACGACGACCTCCGCGGCCGCCTGCACCAGCGCCCGGTCCACGCTCGCGGAGAGCATGTTGGACGTGGACAGCCCGCGCTCGGCGGTCAGGCCGCTCCCGGACAGGAAGGCCCGGGAGACCCGCAGCCCCTGGAGGGACTGCTCGGCGCCGCTGCCGACGAGGGCGTAGTTGGAGCCGCGCAGCGTGCCGCCGGTCATCACCACCTCCACCCGGTTGGCGTGCGCCAGCGCCTGGGCGACGAGCAGCGAGTTGGTGACGACGGTCAGACCGGGCACCCGCGCGAGCCGGCGGGCCAGCTCCTGGGTCGTGGTGCCGGCGCCGACGACGACGGCCTCGCCTTCTTCGACGAGGCCGGCGGCGACATCGGCGATGGCGGTCTTCTCCGCCGTCGCGAGATGGGACTTTTGCGGAAAGCCGGACTCCCGCGTGAAACCGCCCGGCAAGACCGCACCGCCGTGGCGGCGGTCGAGGAGTCCTTCTGCCTCCAGTGCCCGCACGTCCCGCCGTACGGTCACTTCGGAGGTCTGGACGACGCGGGCGAGCTCACGGAGCGATACCGCACCGTTGGCCCGCACCATTTCGAGGATCAATTGGCGACGTTCAGCAGCGAACACGAAACTGACAGTAACCCCAACGACCGTCTGCTTTCAGCTCCTTGCGCCGGAATACCGAAGTTGTCCATACGGCGGCCCGACTAGTGGTATACACGCCGGGCCCTCTTCCGGCAGCCACGGCCGCCCACCCCCGCCCCACCTCGACTTCCGCCCCAACCCGCGTACGGGAAGGGGCGGTTGAGCCGGGAGCGGTGAGCCCTACGCCTCGCCGCCGGCCTTACGGGTGTGCAACTGCCGGGCCACTTCGGCGATCGATCCGGACAGCGAGGGGTACACGGTGAACGCGTTTGCGATCTGCTCGACCGTCAGGTTGTTGTCGACGGCGATCGAGATGGGGTGGATCAGCTCGCTCGCTCGCGGCGAGACGACGACGCCGCCCACCACGATCCCGGTGCCCGGGCGGCAGAACAGCTTCACGAAGCCGTCCCGGATGCCCTGCATCTTCGCGCGCGGGTTGCGCAGCAGCGGCAGCTTCACGACCCGGGCGTCGATCTTGCCGGCGTCCACATCGGCCTGCGTGTAGCCGACGGTGGCGATCTCCGGGTCGGTGAAGACGTTCGAGGAGACCGTCTTCAGGTTCAGCGGGGCCACCGCGTCGCCGAGGAAGTGGTACATCGCGATGCGCCCCTGCATGGCGGCGACGGAGGCGAGCGCGAAGATCCCGGTGACGTCACCGGCGGCGTACACGCCCGGCGAGGACGTGCGCGACACCTTGTCCGTCCAGATGTGCCCCGACTCCTTGAGCCGGACCCCGGACTCCTCCAGGTTCATGTCCTTGGTGTTCGGGATCGCGCCGACCGCCATCAGGCAGTGGGTGCCCGTGATCACGCGGCCGTCGGAGAGGGTGACCTCGACCCGGTCGCCCACCCGCTTGGCGGACTCGGCGCGCGAACGGCCGATGACGTTCATGCCGCGGCGGCGGAAGACGTCCTCCAGGACCGCGGCCGCGTCCGGGTCCTCGCCCGGCAGCACGCGGTCGCGCGAGGACACCAGGGTCACCCGGGAGCCCAGCGCCTGGTACGCGCCGGCGAACTCGGCACCGGTCACACCGGAGCCGACGACGATGAGCTCCTCGGGGAGCTCCTCCAGGTCGTAGACCTGGGTCCAGTTCAGGATCCGCTCCCCGTCGGGCATCGCGTCCGGGATCTCGCGCGGGGTGCCGCCGGTGGCGATCAGTACGGCGTCGGCCGTGAGGATCGTCTCCGTGCCGTCGGCGGCGGTGACGATGACGTCCCGCGTGCCGTCGATGCCCTGCGGGCCGCCGAGCTTGCCGCGGCCGCGCATGACGCGGGCGCCCGCGCGGGTCACGGAGGCGGTGATGTCGTGGGACTGCGCCAGCGCGAGGCGCTTCACGCGCCGGTTCACCTTGCCGAGGTCGACGCCGACGACGCGCGCGGCCTGCTCGATGTGCGGGGTGTCGTCCGCGACGACGATCCCCAGTTCCTCGTACGACGAGTCGAAGGTGGTCATGACCTCCGCGGTCGCGATGAGGGTCTTCGAGGGCACGCAGTCGGTCAGTACCGACGCCCCTCCCAGACCGTCGCAGTCGACGACGGTCACCTCCGCGCCGAGCTGGGCCCCCACCAGGGCCGCCTCATACCCGCCGGGTCCGCCGCCGATGATCACGATCCGGGTCACGAAAAGTCCGCCTCACGTCTACCCGGCCGGCTGCCGCCCCGGCCGGTGTTCCGGGGGGTCTCCCCGGGGGATGCATTCCGTGCCCCATTGTCCCGCACGCATCAAGGTGCTCGCACCATCCGGACACGCGGCCCGGGGCGAGCCTCCCGTACCCTCGACCTCATGTCGCTCTACGCCGCGTACGCCGGCAACCTCGACCCGCGGCTGATGACGCGCCGCGCTCCCCATTCACCGCTGCGCGGCACGGGCTGGATCAACGACTGGCGTCTGACCTTCGGCGGCGAGCAGATGGGCTGGGAGGGCGCCCTCGCCACCATCGTGGAGGCCCCCCGCCAGCAGGTCTTCGTCGCGCTGTACGACATCGCCCCGCTCGACGAGGACTCGATGGACCGCTGGGAGGGAGTCGGCCTGGACATCTACCGCCGCATGCGGATCCGCGTCCACACCCTGGACGGCGAGGAGGCGGCCTGGTGCTACGTCCTCAACGGATACGAGGGCGGGCTTCCGTCGGCGCGCTACCTGGGCGAGATCGCGGACGCCGCCGAGTCCGCGGGCGCGCCGCACGACTACGTCATGGAACTGCGCAAGCGCCCCTGCTGAGGCCTCCGAGGCCCGCCCGTGCGGGCGGAGCGGGACGATTCGGCGGAAACGACAAGGCAACGATCCGAAGACCGTGAGCTGCGCCATCTACGCGCGTAGGCGATAAGCGGCTACGCTCGTCTGCGTGAACGCATCTGTTACCGACCCCTTCGCCGCCGCCGACGCCGCCGCCGCCCGCCTCCGCGAGCTCACCGGCGTCGAATCCCACGATGTCGCCCTCGTCATGGGCTCCGGCTGGGCCCCCGCCGCAGAGGCGCTCGGCGCCCCCGAGTCCGAGTTCCTCGTCACCGAGCTGCCCGGCTTCCCGCCCGCCGCCGTCGAGGGCCACGGCGGCAAGATCCGCTCGTACAAGATCGGCGACAAGCGCGCCCTGGTCTTCCTCGGCCGGACTCACTACTACGAGGGCCGCGGCGTCGCCGCCGTCGCCCACGGCGTGCGCACCGCCGTCGCCGCCGGCTGCAAGACCGTCGTCCTCACCAACGGCTGCGGCGGTCTCCGCGAGGGCATGAAGCCCGGCCAGCCGGTCCTGATCAGCGACCACCTCAACCTGACGGCCACCTCGCCGATCGTCGGCGCGAACTTCGTGGACCTCACCAACCTGTACTCGCCGAAGCTGCGCGCGATGTGCAAGGAGATCGACCCGACCCTCGAAGAGGGCGTCTACGTCCAGTTCCCCGGCCCGCACTACGAGACCCCGGCCGAGATCAACATGATCCGTGTCATGGGCGCCGACCTGGTCGGCATGTCCACCGTGCTCGAAGCCATCGCCGCCCGCGAGGCCGGCGCGGACGTGCTCGGCATCTCCCTCGTCACCAACCTGGCCGCGGGCCTGTCGGGCGAGCCGCTGAACCACGAAGAGGTCCTCCAGGCCGGCCGCGACTCCGCCGCCCGCATGGGCACGCTGCTGACGCAGGTCCTCGCCCGCATCTGATCGGCGGCCGACGGCAGACGATCGACGACGACGTACGAGAGGTAAGGCGGAAGCAGTGCAGGAACAGGACGACCTCCTCACCCGGGCCCGCGCCTGGCTGGCCGAGGACCCCGACCCGGAGACGGCGGCGGAGCTCGCGGCCCTGATCGACGCGGGCGACACGGCCGAACTCGCGGACCGCTTCTCCGGCACGCTCCAGTTCGGCACCGCCGGACTGCGCGGCGAGATCGGCGCCGGCCCGATGCGGATGAACCGCTCCGTGGTCATCCGCGCCGCGGCGGGCCTCGCGGCCTACCTGAAGGCCCAGGGCCACGACGGCGGCCTCGTCGTCGTCGGCTACGACGCGCGCTACAAGTCGGCGGACTTCGCCCGCGACACCGCCGCCGTGATGACCGGCGCCGGACTGCGCGCGGCCGTCCTGCCCCGGCCCCTGCCGACGCCCGTCCTCGCGTACGCCATAAGGCACCTCGGCGCCGTCGCCGGCGTCGAGGTGACCGCCAGCCACAACCCTCCCCGGGACAACGGCTACAAGGTCTACCTCGGCGACGGCTCGCAGATCGTCTCCCCCGCGGACACCGAGATCGCGGCGCAGATCGCGGCCGTCGGCGCGCTGGCCGACGTACCGCAGCCCCCGGACGGCTGGCTGCAGCTCGACGAGGAGGTCCTGGAGGCCTACCTGGCGCGCACGGACGCCGTCCTGACCCCCGGGTCCCCCCGGGGCGTGCGGACCGTCTACACGGCCATGCACGGCGTCGGCAAGGACGTCGTCCTCGCCGCCTTCGCCCGCCACGGCTTCCCCGAGCCGGTGCTCGTCGCCGAGCAGGCCGAACCCGACCCGGCCTTCCCGACGGTCGCGTTCCCGAACCCGGAGGAGCCGGGCGCCATGGACCTGGCCTTCGCGAAGGCCGCCGAGGTCCAGCCGGACATCGTGATCGCCAACGACCCGGACGCCGACCGCTGCGCGGTCGCCGTCCCCGACAACGGCGGCTGGCGCATGCTGCGCGGCGACGAGGTCGGCGCGCTGCTGGCGGCCCACCTGGTCCACAAGGGCGCCACCGGGGTCTTCGCCGAGTCCATCGTCTCGTCCTCCCTGCTCGGGCGGATCGCGGAGGCGGCGGGCGTCGGCTACGAGGAGACCCTCACCGGCTTCAAGTGGATCGCCCGCGTCGACGGCCTGCGCTACGGCTACGAGGAAGCCCTCGGCTACTGCGTGGACCCCGAGGGCGTCCGCGACAAGGACGGCATCACCGCCGCCCTGCTGGTGGCCGAGCTCGCCTCGAAGCTCAAGGAGCAGGGGCGCACCCTGACCGACCTGCTGGACGACCTGGCGATGGCCCACGGCCTGCACCACACCGACCAGCTGTCGGTCCGCGTCTCGGACCTGTCCGTCATCGCCAACGCCATGGCGCAGCTGCGCGCCCAGCCGCCGGTCTCCCTCGCGGGCCTGCGGGTGGTCTCGGCGGAGGACCTGTCGGTCGGCTCGGCCGCCCTCCCGCCCACGGACGGCCTGCGCTACTACCTGGACGGCGACTACAAGGCCCGCGTCATCTGCCGCCCCTCCGGCACGGAGCCGAAGCTCAAGTGCTACCTGGAGGTCGTGGTCCCGGTGGCCGAAGCCTCCGACCTCGCGAGCGCCCGCACGCGCGGCCAGGAGATCCTGGACGGCATCAAGAAGGACCTCGCGGCGTCCATGGGCCTCTGACCCCACCGACCCCGCGCCCCGACGGCCCCCTCAGCCTTGGCTGAGGGGGCCGTCGGCGTACGCGGCCCACGGCGCGGGCCGACCATCGCCCCCTCGACCCCCTGGGGCGGGTCGGCGGCTGCCCACCCACCCCCCGGGTGCGGGTGGGTGGGAGGGGGGCCGTACCCCCTTGGGCCGTCTCAGGGAGGTGCTGGGGGTTTCCCGTCAGTCCCATCGTCGTTCCGTGTCGTGCCGGCCTGTCAAGGGCGCTCCCTGCGGTCGCGTCACTGCGTGATCGCCTTCGGCGACCCTTGACAGGCCGACCCGCCCCGGAAAGCCGAAAGACTGCCGGGAAACCCCCCAAAAGAACGGTCACCGGGCAGAAGAGACAGGGACGGGTCCCTCAGAGACCAGACGAGGGGCCGGGAGCCGGCCGCCGGGCATCCGGGCGGCCTTGAGCACTGATTCAGGGCCGGGGGCCCGGCTACCTGCAAGGGAGGTTGACCAGAGCGACCTGCGGACCACCCAAGCGCGACAGATCGCTACACGCTCCTCCCGGCCAAGCGTCCGACGACCGTCCGGGGCTGATACCTGCCGTAGAGGACGAACAGATCGACCTGGGAGCCGGCAGACGCGGCAGATCGCTACGCGCTCCTCCCGGATTGGCGTCCGGCGGCCGTCCGGGGCTGATTCCGGCACCTGCGGCGCGTCAGGGCGCTAGACCGGTGGGCGTCCGGGGGTCGGAGTGGGTGGGGGTGAGGGGAGTGGGGGGCCGGGGTTGGGGGGTTGTTCGGGGTAGCCGGGGTTGCGGTGCTTTCCCATGGTGATGGTCCTCCAGGTGAGCTTGTAGATGCCCAGGGGCGGGAAGAGGGCGACCCGGACGGGGCTGTTTTGTTGGGCGCAGGGGACGCAGAGCAGGTCGCGGCGGGGGTTGTGGGTGGTGCGGGCGGCCTGGACGGGGTTTCGCCAGCAGGCCTCGCAGGTCACGACGTCGGTTGAGGTGGTCGTGAACTCGGTGGAGATCACCGCTGGGCGGCCAGGATGGGTGCGGGTTCGTTCCAGAGCTGTCGGTCCACGAAGAATCCGGCCCCTTCGATCGACCTGATGGTCCGGCCGATCGTGTCCTGGGAGTCCTCCGGACCCTGGTAGGCGGGGTAGTGGTCGACGAATCCGCCCAGGTCGGTGCAGAGCTGGTTGTAGAGGGCGGTGTGGAGGATGAGGGCGTGCCAGCCCTTGTCCACGAGCCGGGAGGGCGTCATGTCGTCGCCGGTCTGGGCGGCCGTGGCGACGAACTTCAAGGCTTCGGTGACGATCCGGGCCGCCAGCGCGGGTTCCATGCCGGGGTTGTCGTCCAGGACGGTGGCGCGGACCGCGTCGAACTGCGCGTTGGTCAGGGCGGGCGTGGGCGGGCGGTGCGGCTTGGTGCCGCACGGGGGCGGGGGCGGAGTGGACATGTCGCTCCTCAAGATCGGTGGACCGCCGGCTCGACGTTGGTGACGGCGGTGGTGAACTCACGGCCGGAGGCGCCCCGGATGTAGGCCAGCTCCATCCAGCGCTCGATACCGGTGTCGGAGACGTTCTCGTTGATCACCGCCATCAGCACCCCCTCGGTACCGGAAGCGATGTCCCGGACCCGGCGGCGCAGAAGCCGATGGGGGACGTACTCGTACTGCTCACTCATCGGCCGACTCCTCACCGCAACCGAGGAACCGCTCCCTGCCGAACCGTCACTCGGGAATCGTCTGGTCAAGGCTGATGGGCGCAGCCGTGGGTGATGCGGCGGGCCATGGGGTCTCTCCCTGCCGACGTCATCGGTTGGTGTGCACGCCAGCCTGCCGCGAGGGCCGGCACGATCGCCAGCCGTGTGCAGATTTGTGCACACACGTCGCCAGGCAGTGGCTTTCACCGCACCAAGGGCTTGATGCTTGACCCGACAGCCGGAGAAATACACACGCTATCGGAGGCTGACGTGGAGTTAGTGTTCGTAGGCATTGACCCCGACACCGGGGACAAGCAGAGCCCGACCGTTTGGGCTGACGTGGAACACCACGAGCTGGTACTCCAGGGGTGGAAGCCGAGCCCGGACCTGGAGGCGGAGTGCGCAGCCACCGAAGTCCCCGGTCACGCGAAGGGAATTCCCGAGGGGGAGGCCGTGATCAGGATCCCTGCCCGCATGCTCCACATCGTCAGGGAGGCCTGTGATGTCCTCGACGCCCACGTTCGATGAGCTGATGGCCGGATGCGCGACGGCTGTACACCTGGAGATGCGCGACTCGTACGCCGTCGACTACGAAGAGGGCCCATTCTCGGACTGGCGACAGGGCTTCCGGCACGATCCGGCCGACAGGGATTCCTGGTGGCGTCCATGGCTGGACCTGATCGCGGAAACCGTCGGCCGTGGCGCTGTCATCCGGCGGGCCCGGATCGTGTCGGAGCCCGTCAGCGAGTACACACGATTCCTGTACGACGGCACCTTCACCAACGTCGCTGCCGGTGAGCAGGTGCGTTGGCTACCGCGCCGCCACGCGTCGGACATCGCGCTGCCGGGTAACGATTTCTGGCTGTTCGACGGTGAGTGGGTCCACTGGAACCACTTCTCCGGGGACGGATCGTCCCTGGGCGAGGAGATCACCAACGACCCGGTCTCCGCGAAACTGTGCACCCAGGCGTTCGACGCGGTCTGGGCACGTGCGATCCCCCACGACGATTACAAAGTCTGAAGACGCAGGAAACCGGTCCGACAACTGATGCCCATCTCTCCCTCGTCCTCTGCGCAGGCAGCCCGCGCAGCCGTCGCAGCACGGCTTCGCGACCTGCGCAGGGGCGCGGGACTCACCGTCGCGGAACTGGCGGAGGCCTGCGGCTGGCACCACTCCAAGACGTCCCGGATCGAAAACGCCCGCACAGCTCCCTCGGCCCGCGACATAAGGCACTGGTGCCGTGCCTGCGGACTGCCGAACGAGGCCACTGACCTCATCGCCCAGTCCATCAACGCCGAGACCCTGTACAACGAGTGGCGACACCAGGTCGGAGGCGGCCTCAAGAAGCTCCAGGAGTCATGGGCTCAGTTCTTCGAAGACACTCAGCTCTTCCGGATCTACTCCTCCACCCTTGTGCCGGGCCTCCTCCAGACCGAGGGCTACGCCGGCGCGCTGCTCAGCACCATCGCCGCGTTCAGGGGATATCCGGATGGTGGACTGGAGGCCGCCCGCGCCCGTGTCGAGCGCTCACGCGTCATCCACAGGCCGGGACGCCGGGCCGTCCTGGTCGTCGAGGAAGCCGCCCTGCACTACCGCATGGGTGACCCAGCGGCCTCAGCCGCCCAGCTCGGCTACCTCCTCACAGCCGGAGCGCTGCCGGCCGTATCCCTCGGCATCATTCCCACGTCGGTCAACCCCCGGTCGATGTGGCCCGTGGAGACCTTCCACGTCTACGACGACACCCTCGTATCGGTGGAACTCCTCTCCGCAGAGGTCAACATCACCCAGCCGTCGGAGATCGCCGTCTATCTCAATGCCTTCGAACAACTCCGGTCCATGGCCGTGTACGGCGCGCACGCCCGCTCCTTGATCGTCAAGGCAATCGAGGCACTCGGCAAGGACTGACAGTTCCCTTCGAGGAGACCATCGGCCAGTGACCCCGAACCGGCTGTCGGCCGCCGAGATCGGAGAAGCGTTTAGCGATCTGTCGCGCCCACCCTGCGACCTGGGCTGCTCTGGTCGTCCTCCAGTGCGGGTATCAGCCCCAGACGGGCCGCCGGACGCCAAGCCGAGAGGAGCGCGTAGCGATCTGTCGCGTCTGGGTGGCCCGCAGGATGCTCCTGTCGTCCTTCCGTGCAGGTAGAGCCCCTGTGGCCCCGGATCATGGCCTCTGAGGGCCCGGATGCCCGGCAGGCCGAGGCCCGGCCCCTCGTCTCGTCCATGACAGGCCCGTCCCTCCCTCTTCTGCCCCGTGACCGTTCCTTTGGGGGCTTCCCGGCAGTCTTTCGGCTTTCCGGGGCGGGACGGCCTGTCAAGGGTCGCCGAAGGCGATCACGCAGTGACGCGACCGAAGGGAGCGCCCTTGACAGGCCGGCACGACACGGAACGACGATGGGACTGACGGGAAACCCCCAGCACCCTCCCCGACCCGGGCCAACGGGCTACCGCCCCCTGCCACCCACCCGCACCCAGGGGGCGGGTGGGCAGCCGCCGACCCGCCCCCACCCCCTCGCGGGGGTGATAGCCCGCCCGCGCCGCAAGCCCCCTACGACCCCGACCGCGAAGGCGAAGGCGAAGGCGATGGCGACGCCAGGTCGCCCAGGGTCGGGACCGACTCGGGCCTCGACCTGACCGCGTCCGTGCACTCCCACGCGCGCGGCGGGTCGGCGTCCGGGCCGCCGAGGACCACCGGGCCCGGGCCGGCCGAGACGGCGTCGCTCGCCGACAGGGTGCACACGATCTGCGCCAGCGCCACCGGCGGGAGGTCCTCCGGCTTGCGGCTGAGCCGCAGCGTTCCCGCCGGGTCGCCGGGCCGCGCCGGGGACGCCGACAGCTGGTCGGGGACGCTGGTGGTGAAACCCCCGTCCCGTTCCTCCCCGGACGGGGTGCGTTCGAGTTCCTCCAGCAGCGCCTGCGCGACGAGCACCAGGGGGTCCCGCGAGGCCCTCTTCTCGGGTACGGGAACCACCCGTTCCACGCCCACCAGCTGCGATCCGCAGACCAGCTCCACCGTGGCGCGGAAGCCCTGGACCCCGCTCGCCCCCGCCGGCTGTCCGGTGGTCTCGCACGACACCCGGGACGGGGCCGGGCCCACGTCGACCGGTACGGTCGTGGCCCGGATGCCGCACCCGGACAGGGCGAGCACCCCCGCGGCCCCCACGGCCAGCGTCGCAGCCCTACGCGTCCACGCCGCCACCGGCGATCACCGCCCCCACGTCCATCGGGAGCCGCAGCGTGAACACGGCCCCGCCTTCCGGCCCGTTGGCGGCCGTGATGTCGCCGCCGTGAATGTGGGCGTTCTCCATCGCGATCGAAAGGCCCAGCCCGCTGCCGTCCGATTTCGGCCGGGACGCGCTCGCCTTGTAGAAGCGGTCGAAGACGTGCGGCAGCACGTCCTCCGGGATGCCCGGCCCGTTGTCCCTGACCGCGATGACCAGCCATTCCCCCTCGACGCACACCGACACCCGCACCGGCGAGCCGCCGTGCTTGAGGGCGTTGCCGATGAGGTTGGCGAGGATGACGTCGAGGCGGCGCGGGTCGAGCCGGGCCACGATCCCGCGTCCGGCGTCGAGTTCGACGGCGTCCAGCCAGGCGCGGGCGTCGATGCACGCCGTGACCTGGTCGGCGACGTTCACGTCGTCGAGCACCAGCCGGGCTGTTCCCGCGTCGAAGCGGGTGACCTCCATCAGGTTCTCCACGAGGTCGTTCAGCCGGCGCGTCTCGCTGACGACGAGGCCGACCGCCGGGGCGATCATCGGGTCGAGGTCCTCGACCTCCTCCTCCAGCACCTCGGCGACCGCCGTCAGTGCCGTCAGCGGTGTGCGCAGTTCGTGCGACATGTCCGCCACGAAGCGCCGACTGGCCTCCTCGCGGGCGCTCATGTCGGCGACCTTCTTCTCCAGGGCCTCCGCCGTCCGGTTGAAGGTCCGTGACAGGTCGGCCAGTTCATCCGTCCCGGACACATCGAGCCGGTGGTCCAGTTCGCCTTCGCCGAGGCGTCGCGCCGCGTCCCCGAGCCGCTGTACGGGCTTGAGGACGGTCCGTGCCGCGCCCTGCGCGAGCAGTGCCGATCCGAGCAGTGCCAGGCCAGTGGCGATGGTCAGCGACCAGCCCAGCGCGTTGAGGTCGTCGCGTTCGGTGGCGAGGGACTTGTACATGTAGCCGGTGGGTCCGCCGCCGACGATGCGGGTGCCGCCGACCAGGTACGGGTTGCCCTGCGGCTTCGTCCGCTGCCAGTACATGTGGTACTCGGCGTCGTTGGCCGCGGTGGTCTTCTGGCGGTCGTTGACGGCGTGCTGGAGGGACTTCGGTACGTCGTTCAGCCCGAAGGGGACGGCGCCCGCGGCGCCGATCACCTTGCGCCCGTCCTTGCGTTCGTGGACGAGCAGCACGCTGTAGCCGGGGCTGCTGCCCGCCATCAGTTCGGCGGTGCGCTGTATCTCGTCGGGTGTCGGGTCCACGGGCAGGGCCGCTGCCCGGTTCTGCATCTCCTGGCGGAAGTCGCCGAGGGCCGCGTCCTGGGTGCGGGTGAGCACGGCTTCGCGGTTGAGCCAGTACGCGATGCCGGACGCGGAGACCGCGGCGGTCAGCGCGACCAGCGCGAACACCACGAGCAGGCGCAGCCGCAGGCTGGTCCAGCGCCGGCCCGTGAAGAGGGCCTCGGTCACTGCGGGGAGTCCAGCCGGTAGCCGACACCCCGGACGGTACGGATGAGCGTGGGCGAGGAGGGCACTTCCTCGACCTTGGCGCGCAGCCGCTGTACGCAGGCGTCGACGAGGCGCGAGTCGCCGAGGTAATCGTGCTCCCAGACGAGCCGCAGCAGCTGCTGGCGGGAGAGCGCCTGGCCGGGCCGGCGGCTGAGTTCCAGCAGCAGGCGCAGTTCGGTCGGGGTGAGCTGGAGGTCTTCGCCGTTCTTCGTGACCGTCATGGCGGCCCGGTCGATGACCAGGGAGCCGAAGGTGGCGGAGTCGCTCGCCTCGCGTTCGCCGCGGCGCAGCACGGCCCGGATGCGGGCGTCGAGCACCCGTCCCTGGACGGGCTTGACCACGTAGTCGTCCGCGCCGGACTCCAGGCCCACGACGACATCGATGTCGTCGCTGCGCGCGGTGAGCAGGATGATCGGCAGCTGGTCGGTGCGGCGGATCCGCCGGCACACCTCGAAGCCGTCGATCCCGGGCAGCATGACGTCCAGAACGATCAGGTCCGGCCGCTGCTCGCGCAGCAGTTTCAGGCCGTCCTCGCCCGTCGCCGCGGTGGCCACTCGGTGGCCCTGGCGGGTCAGGGAGAGTTCGAGGGCCGTGCGGATGGCGTCGTCGTCCTCGATCAGCAACAGGAAAGGCACGGGCTCATTCTGTCCCATGGTCCGTGCGCACTTCGACCGTCCGGACGGAGATGGCCGTGAGGGGCGGGATCGCGCCATTGGCCGGGGCACGGGTGGCTGTGACAGGCCTGTGACAGTCGGCGGACACCCTGGTTATACCCGGCGGGCAGTCTTTTCTCATCGACACGACGGACCGAAGCAGACTCCACGACGGGGGGCGCGAGATGAACACGCTGCACAGCACCACGACCAGCGCGGTTGTCACGCGGCTGCACGATGTGAACCGCCGGGCGGGTGTCCGTACGGTGACGGTCGCCCGTCAGCGGCCGGCACACGTCACAGCCATTGACGCGAAGCAGTACCAGGCGGTTCCCGCGCAGCGCGGCACGCAGGCCCCGTCCTCCTCTTCGGAGGCGGAGTTCACGGCGTACGTGCAGGAGCGGCGGGCGGCGCTGTACGCGACGGCCTTCCACCTCACCGGTGACCGTCACGAGGCCGAGGACCTGTTGCAGAGCGCGCTGTTCTCCACGTACCGCGCCTGGGACCGGATCAGTGACAAGGCGGCGGTGGGCGGGTACCTGCGCCGCACGATGACCAACCTGCACATTTCGGCGTGGCGTCGGCGGAAGCTGAACGAGTACCCGACGGAGGAGCTGCCGGAGACGGCCTCCGACACGGACGCGATGCGGGGTACGGAGCTGCGTGCGGTGCTGTGGCAGGCGCTGGCCCGGATTCCGGAGCCGCAGCGCACGATGCTGGTGCTGCGCTACTACGAGGGCCGTACGGACCCGGAGATCGCGGAGATCCTGGGGATCAGCGTCGGCACCGTGAAGTCGAGCATCTGGCGGTCGCTGCGCCGGCTGCGGGAGGACGAGGTGCTGAGCTTCGGGCGTGACGAGTCGGAGTCCTTCGGGGAGCTCGTCGCGTAACCAGAGACCATGGGGCCAGGGGGTCCGTCCTACGGGGGTGGGGCGGGGGCCGCAGGGGGAGAAGAGGCGGGATCAAGCGGCCGGGGGTCCGCGTGATCCCGCCTTTTCACTTGGTACGGGTCGCCGCTGCGGGTCAGAGCGCGGTGGGGGTGCGGTGGCGGCCTGCGGCCGCGGCGGCCAGTCGGCCGAGGGCTTCGTCGCGGCCGCAGGCGTGGGCGCCGAGGCCGACGTGGCGGGCGACGATGCCGCGTTCGGCGCGCATCAGGCGGTAGCCGCGGCGCAGCAGGAAGGGCAGGGACTTGCGGCCTTCGCGCAGGTCGCGCAGGAGGCGGCGGCGGAAGGTGGTCGAGGGCCGGCCGCGCAGGCAGATGGCGTCGGCGAGCAGGCCGAGTTCCTGGCAGCGGGCGGCGATGTCGGCGGCGAAGATGCCTTCCGCGATGAACAGCGGGGTGCGGTCGATGTCCAGGGTTTCCGTGCCGGTCCGGGAGGACGTGGCGATGGAGTAGACGGGGACGTCGGTGCGGCCGGAGGCGCAGAGTTCCGCGATGGCGGCGACGGCGGTGTCGGCGTCCCAGGAGAGCGGTGAGTCCCAGTCGATGTCGGAGCTGCCTTCGACCAGGGGGAGCGTGGGGTCCGCGGCTTCCTTGTAGAAGTCGTCCAGGCGCAGTACGGGGAGGCCCGACCGGGCCGCGAGCGAGGACTTGCCGGAACCCGAGGGACCGGTCAGCAGCACGACGCGCGTGGGAAGGGGAGATGAACAGCTCACGGGAGACCAGTGTGAGGCATTACCCGGCGTATCAACACACTGCCGACAGCCCCTGCGACCGGTCTCACACGGCGGGTTGGAATCCGGGATCCCGCCTCCACTACTCTGTGTGCGCACGCGACTACGACCACAGGCGGGAACCATGGCACGTCACGCAGCATCCGAACCGTCTCCGCAGCGGCTCCGCGCCGCCGGCCTGAGCCTGTCGATGGCCGGGGCGGCCCTGGCGATGGCGGCCGGCGGGGCGCAGGCCTCGCAGACGCACCTCCAGGCGGCGGAGACCGATCTCCAGGCGGCGGTGGCCGGGGTCGCCGATCCGGTCGGGAACCTGAAGGTGAACCCGCTGGCGAACACCGGGGTGGATCCGCTGGACAACGGGGTGGCGACGAAGGTCGCGGACTTCCCGGCGGTGGGCACGACGATGGTGACGGGGATCCTGACGCAGGGTCCGTCGGTCAAGGAGCTGCCGACGGCGGCGGTGTCCTCGCTGCTCGGGCCGGTCCTGCCGAAGGCGTAGCGGACGCGTGAAGGCCCTGGCGGCACGGGGGTCGCCGCCAGGGCCGGTCTCACGCGGGGTGGTTGCCGCACGCGGGTGGTGCTAGTACGAGGAACCGCCCGAGCCCAGCGAGCCCGTCGGGTGCCAGACCGTCTTGGTTTCCAGGAAGGCGGTCATCCGGTGGGTGCCCGGGTCGGCGGTCCAGTCGTCCACAGGCTGTGGACGCAGGACGCGCTTGAGGTTGTCCGCCGCCGCGATCTCCAGTTCCTTGGCGAGGTCGGCGTCGGCGCCCGCCAGGTCGATCGCGTTGACGTCCTGGTGGGCCGCCAGGTGGGGGCCCATCTCGGCGGCCTTGCCGGACAGGATGTTGACGACGCCGCCGGGCAGGTCGGAGGTGGCGAGCACCTCGCCCAGGGAGAGGGCGGGGAGCGGTGCCTTCTCGCTGGCGATGACGACGGCGGTGTTGCCGGTCGCGATGACCGGGGCGATCACGGAGACGAGGCCGAGGAAGGACGACTGCTGCGGGGCGACGACGGTGACGACGCCGGTCGGCTCCGGGGTGGAGAGGTTGAAGAAGGGGCCCGCGACGGGGTTGGCCCCGCCCACGACCTGGCCGATCTTGTCGGTCCAGCCCGCGTACCAGACCCAGCGGTCGATGGCCGCGTCGACGACGGCGGCGGCCTTCGACTTGGACAGTCCTTCGGCGTCGCCGACCTCGCGGACGAACTGGTCGCGGCGGCCCTCCAGCATCTCGGCGATGCGGTAGAGGATCTGGCCGCGGTTGTAGGCGGTGGCGCCGGCCCAGCCGCCGAAGGCCTTGCGGGCCGCGACGACCGCGTCACGGGCGTCCTTGCGGGAGGACAGCGGGGCGTTGGCCAGCCACTTGCCCTTGCCGCCCGACGACGTTTGCGCGCTCACCTCGTACACCCGGCCGCTCTCGGAGCGGGGGAACTTGCCCCCGACGTACAGCTTGTAGGTCTTGAAGACGTTCAGACGCGTGGTCGACTCAGACATCGAGGTAAGCCTCCAGGCCGTGGCGGCCGCCTTCGCGGCCGAAGCCCGACTCCTTGTAGCCGCCGAAGGGCGAGGTCGGGTCGAACTTGTTGAACGTGTTGGCCCAGACGACGCCCGCGCGGAGCTTGCCCGCGACCGCGAGGATGCGGGAGCCCTTCTCCGTCCAGATGCCGGCGGAGAGGCCGTACTGGCTGTTGTTGGCCTTGGCGACGGCCTCGTCGGGGGTGCGGAAGGTCAGGACGGACAGGACCGGTCCGAAGATCTCGTCGCGGGCGACGGTGTGCGCCTGGGTGACGTTCGTGAAGAGCGTCGGGGCGAACCAGTAGCCGGCGGACGGCAGCTCGCACGCCGGGGACCAGCGCTCGGCGCCCTCGGCCTCGCCGGTCTCCGCGAGGGCGGTGATCCGGGCGAGCTGCTCGGCGGAGTTGATCGCGCCGATGTCGGTGTTCTTGTCGAGCGGGTCGCCCAGGCGCAGCGTGGAGAGGCGGCGCTTGAGGGAGTCGAGCAGTTCGTCGTGGATCGACTCCTGGACCAGCAGGCGGGAGCCCGCGCAGCAGACCTGGCCCTGGTTGAAGAAGATGCCGTTGACGATGCCCTCGACGGCCTGGTCGACCGGGGCGTCGTCGAAGACGATGTTGGCGCCCTTGCCGCCCAGCTCCAGGGTGACCTTCTTGTCTGTGCCGGCGATCTGGCGGGCGATGGCCTTGCCGACCGCGGTGGAGCCGGTGAAGGCGACCTTGTTGACGTCCGGGTGCGCGACGAGTTCGGCGCCCGCGTCCCCGTAGCCGGGGATGATGTTGACGACGCCCTTGGGGAGGCCGGCCTGGCGGCAGATGTCCGCGAAGAACAGCGCCGAGAGGGGGGTGGTCTCCGCCGGCTTCAGCACGACCGTGTTGCCGGTGGCGAGGGCCGGGGCGATCTTCCACGCGAGCATCAGCAGCGGGAAGTTCCACGGGATGACCTGGCCGGCCACGCCGAGGGGGCGCGGGTTCGCGCCGTAGCCGGCGTGGTCGAGCTTGTCGGCCCAGCCCGCGTAGTAGAAGAAGTGCGCGGCGACGAGCGGGAGGTCCGCGTCGCGGGTCTCCTTGATCGGCTTGCCGTTGTCCAGGGTCTCCAGGACGGCGAGCTCGCGGCTGCGCTCCTGGATGATCCGGGCGATGCGGAAGAGGTACTTGGCGCGCTCGGAGCCGGGCAGCGCGGACCACTTCTCGAAGGCCTTGCGGGCGGCCTTGACGGCGCGGTCGACGTCGGCGGCGCCGGCCTGGGCGACCTCGGCCAGCACCTCCTCGCTGGAGGGGCTGACGGTCTTGAAGACCTTGCCGTCGGCGGCGTCGGTGAACTCGCCGTCGATGAAGAGCCCGTAGGAGGGTGCGATGTCGACGACCGAGCGGGACTCGGGGGCCGGTGCGTACTCGAAGAGGGATGCCATGGTGATCAGTCCACCGTCACGTAGTCGGGACCGGAGTAACGCCCGGTGCTCAGCTTCTGGCGCTGCATGAGCAGGTCGTTCAGCAGGCTGGAGGCGCCGAACCGGAACCACTCGTTGGTCAGCCAGTCCTCGCCCGCGGTCTCGTTGACCAGGACCAGGAACTTGATGGCGTCCTTGGTGGTGCGGATGCCGCCGGCCGGCTTCACGCCGATCTGGATTCCAGTCTGCGCCTTGAAGTCGCGTACGGCTTCGAGCATGAGCAGGGTGTTCGCGGGGGTGGCGTTGACGCCGACCTTGCCGGTGGAGGTCTTGATGAAGTCGGCGCCCGCGAGCATGCCGATCCAGGAGGCGCGGCGGATGTTGTCGTACGTCGACAGCTCGCCGGTCTCGAAGATGACCTTGAGGCGGGCGGCGGTGCCGTCGGGGCGGGTGCAGGCCTCCTTGACGGACTTGATCAGCTCGTACGTCTCCAGGTAGCGGCCGGCGAGGAAGGCGCCACGGTCGATGACCATGTCGATCTCGTCGGCGCCGGCCGCGACGGCGTCACGGGTGTCGGCCAGCTTGACCGGAAGCGCGGCGCGGCCCGCCGGGAAGGCGGTGGCGACGGAGGCGACCTTGACGTCGGCACCGTTCAGCGCGGCCTTGGCGGTGGCCACCATGTCGGGGTAGACGCAGACCGCGGCCGTCATGGGCGTGCTGCGGTCGGTCGGGTCGGGGTTGACGGCCTTGGCGGAGAGCGCCCGGACCTTGCCCGGGGTGTCCGCACCCTCGAGCGTCGTCAGGTCGATCATCGAGATGGCCAGGTCGATGGCGTACGCCTTGGCCGTCGTCTTGATCGAGCGGGTGCCGAGCGAGGCCGCACGGGCCTCCAGGCCGACTGCGTCTACGCCGGGCAGCCCGTGCAGGAAGCGGCGCAGCGCGCTGTCGGACGTCGTCACGTCAGCGAATGCGGTGAGGGTGGTGGGCATGGTCACCAGGTGAGCATATCTACGCGCGTAGCGCCTGTCACCCCCCTCGATGCACATATGGGCGTGAGATCCGTCATCGGAGCTTCCGGCCCGGCGCGCCCGTACCTCCCGGCGGACCATGCGGCACAATCGGCGGCATGACTACGCCCTCCCCCCACGAGCCGGTCTACGCCGACCGCGTCTACCGCTCCCCCATGGCCGTCGTCACCGGGGTGCTGCTGCTCGCGCTCGTCGCGTGGCTGTGCGGGGACGCCGTCGTACGGGGAGAGGGGAACGCGCGCTGGACCGGCGTCGCGGTCGCGCTGGTCGCCGTCCCGCTCATCGTGGCGTTCACCATCCGCCCGGCCGTCTTCGCCAACGACGACCGGATGCGGATCCGCAACCCCTTCCGGATCATCGAGCTGCCCTGGGCCGCGGTCGACGCGGTGCGCGCCGGGTACTCGGCGGAGGTACTGGCGCAGGGGTCGAAGTACCAGCTGTGGTCGGTGCCGGTGTCGCTGCGCGAGCGCAAGAAGGCCGGCCGGCAGTACAGCCGCCGGGAGGCGCTGCGCGGCAAGGGCATGGCGGCCGAGGACAGCGGGGCCGAGCCGGCCGCTCCGCCGCGGGCCGCCGCCGACCGGGCCGTGGACGAGCTGCGCGAGCTCGCCGAGCGCGGGGCCGCGCGGCCCGGCGCGCAGGGCGGGGTCCGCGTGCGCTGGGCGTACGAGATCATCGCGCCGGCGGTCGTGGGCGCGGTCCTGCTGGCCGTGCTGCTGGCGACCGGCTGAGGCCGGGACCCCGCGGGGCGGGGCCCGCGTCGGATCCGCCGATCAGGACATCAGGACATCCGCTGAGCTGCCGTAACCGCCGTGTAACGGCCGCGCGCCCCGGAACCGTCGCCGCCGGGGGGTGCGTCCTCGCTGGTGTGCACCGTCATGAGGGCAGCGGCAGCGCCGCCACCGCCACACAGCTCCCGGTCCGCTCCCGGCTCCTGAGCGGGGCCCTGCTGGCCGCGCATCTGCTGCTCGTCGGATGGCTGACGCTGAGCCCGCTGGACGTCCCCTGGGCGGCGGCCGCGAACCTGACGCCGCTGGAGGGGATCCGGGCGGACCTCGCCCACGGCCCCCTGGAGGCCGCCCGGCGGATCGGCGAGGGGCTGGCGCTGCTGGCCCCGCTGGGGGTGCTGCTGCCGCTGGCCGGGGGCCGGCTGGCGCCGGGGCCGCTGGCGGCCTGGTCCTCGCTGGCCCGGACGGCGGCCGCCGCCGTACTGATCTCGCTGAGCATCGAGATGCTCCAGACCGCCGTCCCGGGCCGGGTGCCGGACGTGGACGCCCTGCTGCTGAACACCGCGGGAGTGGTGATCGTCCACCTGGCCGTCGTACCCGTGCTGCGCCGGCGGCTGCGCCGCGCCCACGCCTCTCAGGGGCCCACCCCGAGAATTACCAGGGTCGGCATCGGACCCTGGACCGAGGTCCTTTCGGCGGTACCGCGCGAGTATTGAGGCATCGCGGAAGGGAAAATCCCGGAGCGCGATCCCATGCGAAGGAGAAGAGAATGAGCGCGATTACCCGCCCCCGTGACGGACGGATGATCGGCGGCGTCTGCGCCGGGCTCGCACGGCGTTTCGGAATCAAGACGCGGACCATGCGGATCATCTTCGTGGCCTCGTGCCTGCTGCCCGGGCCGCAGGTCCTGATCTACCTGGCCCTGTGGCTGCTGCTGCCGAACGAGAAGGCCGGCGCGGGTTCGCCGCGGACCGCCTGGTAGTCCCCGGCCGTCGGTCCGGCGGGGCTCAGCCCGCCTTCCGGACCTTTTCGAGCTGCTTGTCGGCCACTTCCTGCGGGACCAGCGCCTTCTGGTCCGCGGCGGCCACGTTCAGGGCCATGAGCCGCACGACCCGGTCCCCCTCGCGCACGACGACCAGGTGGACCGGCGCCGAGACGCCCTCGGCGGTGGCCGTGGTGGTCCAGCTGACCGTCTCGTCGCCCGCCGTCTGGTACGGGACGGCCTTCACGTCGCGGTAGCGGCCGGTCTGCTTCTCGACGGTGGCCGCGAAGCCCGTACCGCAGGCCGCGACGGCCTCGCGCAGCCGGGCGACGACCCGCTTGGCCTCGTCCTCCTGGTAGGAGCTGACGGAGGCGGAGACCGCGAGCCCGACCTGCTTCTGGGAGCCGATGCCGCGGTTGACGGTCTCGCGGGCGGCCGGGTCGGGCTTGTCGCCCATGATGTCGGCGAGCGGCTGGCAGGCCTTCTTGTCGGCCTGCGGCTGGCCGTCGGGGGCGTTCGGGTTCTTGCCCTGCGCGGAGATCTGGTAGCCCGCCAGGTCCCCCTGGACGAGGGCGGCCCGCTCCAGGCTCGCGTCCTTGGCCTTGGGCGCGGCGGGGGCCGCCGGGGCGCCGGGCGCGCCGGAGGGGCGGACGGCCTCGGAGCCCTTGGGGTCGGGAGTCTTCCCGGGCGCGGGGGTGTCCGTACCGCTGCCGCAGGCGACCGCTCCGAGGAGCAGGGCGGGGAGCAGCGCGAACCTCGTCGCGGGTGCCGTGAATCGTTCCGTGATGCGCATGACCGAACCTCATACCCCGTGCGTCGGCGGGCAGTTGGTGGTGATCGTGGCACACCGCGCAACGCGGCGCACACCTCTTCGAAGGGGCGTGCGCCGCGGGTGCGTGCGTGCGATTTCCGGGGCCGGGATCAGCCGCCGAGGCCGCCCGGGAGCGGGGGCAGTCCGCCGAGCAGGCCGGTGACGGGGGCGGCGGCGTCGGTGGCCTCGCCCTCCTGCGCCGCCTGCTGCGTCTGGTCGGTGAGGGAGCTGGTCGCGCTGGTCAGGGAGCCGAGGGTGTCCGTCAGGCTGGCGGCGGGGAGCGCCGAGGCGGAGGCGGTGCCGGCGGCGCCCGCGGCGAGGGCGGCACCCATCACAGCGACACCGAGGGACTTGACAGCAGACTGCTTCATGAAAAATCGTCCTTGCGACGGGGAACTGAGCGGCTCCGCAAACTAGCCACTTCAAACGCCGTCCCGCAAACATCCTCAAATATGAGAAAGCGTCCGGGAGATGATTCTCCCGGACGCTTTCCGTGGGTCAGTCCTTGGCCTAGGCCGAGACAGTTCCGCTGGTGGAAGCGGTCTGCCGGAACAGCCATTCGGACTTCAGCTCCGCATATCCGGGCTTGATCACGTCGTTGATCATGGCCAGCCGTTCATCGAAAGGAATGAACGCGGACTTCATCGCATTGACGGTGAACCACTGCATGTCGTCGAGCGAGTAGCCGAAGGTGTCGACCAGGTGCTCGAACTCACGGCTCATGCTGGTGCCGCTCATCAGGCGGTTGTCGGTGTTGACCGTCAGCCGGAAGTGCAGCTTGCGCAGCAGGCCGATCGGGTGCTCGGCGTACGAGGCGGCCGCGGCGGTCTGCAGGTTCGAGGTCGGGCACATCTCCAGGGGGATGCGCTTGTCCCGGACGTACGAGGCCAGGCGGCCCAGCGTGACCGAGCCGTCCTCGGCGACCTCGATGTCGTCGATGATCTTCACGCCGTGGCCGAGGCGGTCGGCGCCGCACCACTGGAGGGCCTGCCAGATCGACGGCAGGCCGAAGGCCTCGCCCGCGTGGATGGTGAAGTGGTTGTTCTCGCGCTTGAGGTACTCAAAGGCGTCGAGGTGACGGGTGGGGGGGAACCCGGCCTCGGCGCCGGCGATGTCGAAGCCGACCACGCCGTTGTCGCGGTAGCGGTTGGCCAGCTCGGCGATCTCCAGCGCGCGGGCGGCGTGGCGCATGGCGGTCAGCAGGGCGCCGACGCGGATGCGGTGGCCGTTCTCCCTGGCGCGGCGCTCGCCCTCGCGGAAGCCGTCGTTCACGGCTTCGACGACCTCTTCGAGGGTCAGGCCGGCTTCGAGGTGCTGCTCGGGGGCGTAGCGGATCTCGGCGTACACGACGCCGTCCTCGGCCAGGTCCTCGGCGCACTCGGCGGCGACCCGGAAGAGGGCCGCCTTCGTCTGCATGACGGCGCAGGTGTGCGCGAACGTCTCCAGGTAGCGCGGGAGGGAGCCGGAGTCGGCGGCGTCGCGGAACCAGACGCCCAGCTTGTCGGCGTCGGTCTCGGGGAGCTTGTCGTAGCCGACTTCGGCCGCCAGCTCGATGATGGTCCCGGGGCGCAGTCCACCGTCGAGGTGGTCGTGCAGCAGCACCTTCGGGGAGCGGCGGATCTGGTCCGGGGTGGGCAGGTTGGGGGTCTCGCTCGTCATCCCGGCACTCTACTCCTACGCGCGTAGAGCAGCGCGTCGGCGGCGGGCGTCGATATGTAACAGAGACCGTACGGACGGGTGGCGTACACCTGTCAGTCTGAGACTGTTCCGCCATGGCACAGCATGCGCCGCCGGCGCGCGGGGCCCGCCTGGGGCGGGCGGCCGGCGCGAACGGCCCGGTTTCGACGGTCAGTGGTGTGGTCCTCCTGCTTCCGGGGGCGTCCAGAATCTCCCCCGGTCCGGTACGTCCGCTCGCGCGGGCGCTGGCCCGGGCGGGCGGCGCGCAGGGGCTGGTGGCGCACGCGGTGGCGCACGGAGCGGGCCCCCGGGAGGAGGCCGCCGGGTGGGCGGCGGACGAGGTGGTGCGGCTGTACGGGGACGTGCCGGTGTGCCTGGCCGGCTACGGGGCGGGGGGCGCGGCGGCGCTGCGGGCGGCCGGGCACGATGCCGTCAACTCGGTGGTGGCGCTGGCCCCTTGCTTACCGGAGGCGGGGCGCGACGGGTCCCCTGAACCGGTGAAGCAGCTCGCCGGGCGGCAGGTGCTGATCGTGCACGGGACGAACGACGCGCGCAGCGACCCGGAGTCCTCCTTCCAGCTGGCGGCGCGGGCGAAGAAGGCGAATCGTTCTACTTGCCGGTTCGAGGTGCATTCCGACGGCCACGGGCTGCGGGAGCACCGGTCGGAAGTGGTGGCCCTGGCGGTGGACTTCGTCCTCGGCGCGATGTTCTCGGGCCGGTACTCGCGGCCGGTCACCGACGCGCTGGCGGCGCCCCCGCCGCTGGGCCTGCGGATGCCGCTGGCCTCGGGCTTCGGGCGGTCGCTGCGGGGCTGAGCGGGCGTGGGGGCGGGCGTAGAGTGAGGAATGGACTCGGGGACGGCTCGGGGTGCTCTCCGGGAGGCGATTCGCCATGGCCGGAATGGTGCGCAGGAACTTCGACAGCGCGGACGAGACGCGGCCGTTCACCGACGGCAAGGGCAGGCTGGACCTGATCCAGGCGGACGGCGGGCCGGTGGGGCGCGCGGTCTTCGAGCCGGGCTGGAAGTGGTCGGAGAACATCAAGCCGCTCGCGGGCACGGACAGCTGCCAGTCGGCGCACACGGGGTACGTGGTCAGCGGCCGGATGCAGGTCGTCATGGACGACGGCGAGGGCACCGAGTACGGCCCGGGCGACTTCATGCAGCTCGCTCCTGGGCACGACGCGTGGGTGCTCGGGGACGAGCAGTGCGTGGTGGTGGACTGGACGGGCTTCGGCAACTACGCGAAGCCGGCCTGAGCCGCGGCGGGGCTGAGCCGGTCGGGGCGGGGGTGGTCCGGTCGGGGGTGGTGGGAGCAGGCCGCGCCGGGGGGCCTGCCGTACCGCCCCCTCACGGTCGGACGGCCCCGTCCGGCGCGGCCGCGCGCCGTGGGTCCACTGTGCCTGTTCGGAATATGCCGGAGGCCCCCGTACGGGCGTCGAGTTGTCGCCTGACGGGAACCTGAGGGGTTTACGAACGGGTACAGGCAGGGACGAATGTGCATATGCCAGCCGATGCCGAAGCCGCCGGAGACCTGAGCCCCACGGCGCAGCGCCTGTACGCGTACGCCGTCGAGCGGCACGCCTTCACCGCGGCCGAGGCCACCACCGCCCTCGGGGCCCGCGCGGGCGCGGCCGTCGCCGAGCTGGCCGCCGCGCACCTGCTCCAGCGGGTCCCCGACGGCGACGGCCCCGAGCGGTGGTGCGCGGTCGCGCCCCGCGCGGCGGCGGCCCGCGCGCTGGCCCCGCTGGCGCTGCTCGTACGGGAGACCCACGACGAGATGGACCGGCTGCGCGGGCGGCTGGAGGCGCTGGTGCCCGCGTACGAGGCGGGCGCCGCGCACCGGGACCTGAGCGGGTCGGGGCGGCTGGAGCTGGTGACCGACCTCGGCGCGGTGCGCGGGCTGATCACCGAGCTGGTGGCGGGGTGCGAGCGGGAACTGCTGACCTCGCAGCCGGGCGGGGGCCGGCCCCAGGAGACGCTGGAGGAAGCGGTCGGGCGGGACGAGTCGCTGCTGGCGCGCGGCGTCCGGATGCGGACCATCTACCAGCACACGGCGCGCTACTCCCGCCCGACGGCGGCGTACGTCGAACGGGTCACGGCACTGGGCGCGCAGGTGCGCACCCTCGGCGACGGACTGATGCGCATGCTGATCTTCGACGGCCACACCGGCCTCATGGCGGTACCGGACCGGCAGGGAGCGGCCCTGGTGGTCCGCGAACCGAGCGTCGTGCACTTCATGACGGCGGCCTTCGAACGGTCCTGGCTCGGCGCACAGCCCTTCCCCACCACGGTGAGCCCCGAGGCGGCCCGCGCGGTCTCGGACGAGCTGCGCCGGACGATCGTGCGGCTGCTGTCGGACGGCCTGGAGGACAAGGTGATCGCCCGCCGCCTCGGCATGTCGGAACGGACCTGCCAGCGCCACATCGCCGAGATCATGCGTGCGGTCGGCGCCAAGTCCCGCTTCCAGGCCGGGTACTTGCTCTCGGCGGCGGCGAAGCTCCCGTGCCCGGACGAGGAGAGCGGGGCCGACGGGGCGGTCCGGGCCGGGGGGTGACGCCTCCCCGGGCCGCCGAAACCGCGGCGCGCCGTGATCCGCCGGACACCCCCTAGACCGGCGGCTCCAGCTCCGGGATGAGGCGGCCGCGGCGGGAGAGCAGAAAGCGTTTGAACGCGGCCACCGGTGGGGTGTCCGGGTGGCCGTCCAGCCAGGCCACGCCGATCTCGCGGACCGCGCGCGGCGCCGTCACGGTCAGCTCGACCACCCCCGGGCGGGGGACGGGAGGCGGGGGGAGGAGGGCCACGCCGAGGCCCGCCGCCACCAGGCCGCGCAGGGTTTCGGCCTCCTCGCCCTCGAAGGCGACCTTCGGCGTGAACCCGGCCTCCGCGCACAGGTCGTCGGTGATCCGGCGCAGGCCGTAGCCGGCCTCCAGGGTGACGAAGGTTTCCTCGGCGGCCTCCGCGAGGCGGATGCGCTTGCGGGTGGCGAGGCGGTGGTCGTCCGGGACGACCAGGCGCAGCCGCTGCTCGTCGAGGCGGCGGGCCACCAGGTCGGGGGCGTCGGGCACGGGCGAGGTCAGGCACAGGTCGAGTTCCCCGGCCCGGAGCTTCTCCAGCATGGCCTCCCCGTAGTTCTGGACGAGGGCGAACCGGACCCGGGGGTGGTCGGCCCGGAAGGCGCGGATCAGGCCGGGTACGGTCTCGGGGCCGAGGGTGTGCAGGAAGCCGAACGCGACCTTGCCGGAGGCCGGGTCGGCGTCCTGCTGGACGGATCCGGCGGCGCGGGCGATCCCGGCGAGGGCCTCCTCCGCGGAGGCGAGGAAGGTGCGGCCGGCCGTGGTGAGGGCCACGGTGCGGCCCTTGCGGGCGAACAGCGTGACGCCCAGGTCCTGTTCGAGGCGGACCATCGCCCGCGACAGGGTGGACTGGGGAACGCCCAGCTCGTGGGCGGCACGGGTGACGTGCTCGTGCCGGGCGACCGCGACGAACTGGGCGAGGCGCGGGGCCAGCTCGTATGTCACGGCCATGTCTTCTTCGTAACGGTTCATTGATATCCGAGGCCCTGAGCTGAGGTGATGCGTGGGTGGATTGATTATCCGTGTTTTGTGCATTGGACGCATGAAAAGGAGGGGCCTACGGTCGACGTATGCCTCCCGTTCATACCGGGGCACCCGTCACCACGGGTGCCTCCACCCCGTCGTCCCCCGAGCCCCACTCCCCCGGCCGCCCCGGCTACCGCCGGATGAGCCTCGCGCTCTTCGCCGCCGGACTGGCGACCTTCGCCCTCCTCTACTCCACCCAGGCCCTGCTGCCCGCGGTCTCCGCCGGCTTCGGCGTGACGGCGGGTCAGGCCAGCTGGACGGTGTCCGCCGCCACCGGCGCGCTCGCACTGTTCGTCCTGCCGCTCAGCGCGCTGTCCGAGCGGTTCGGCCGGACCCGGATGATGACCTGCTCGATGGTGGTGGCCGTCGGCATCGGCCTGCTGGTGCCGTTCGCGCCGAACCTGGAGTGGCTGGTGGCGCTGCGCGCGGTGCAGGGCGCGGCGATCGCCGGCGTCCCCGCCTCCGCGATGGCGTACCTGGCCGAGGAGGTCAGGCCGAAGGCGCTGGTCGGCGCGATCGGGCTGTTCGTGGCGGGCAACTCCATCGGCGGCATGAGCGGCCGCATCGTGACCGGCTGGGGCGCGCAGCTGTGGGGCTGGCGCGGTGGGCTGCTGGCCGTCGGCGTGATGGCGCTGGCCTGCGCGGTGGCGTTCCTGGTGCTGCTGCCCCGGGCTCGGTTCTTCCGGCCGGCGTCGCTGAACCCGCGCGCGGTGGGACGTACGGTCGCCGGTCATCTGCGGGATCCGCTGCTGGTGCGGCTGTACGGGATCGGCGCGCTGTTCATGACCGTGTTCGGGGCCGTGTACACGGTCATCGGGTACCGGCTCGTGGAGGCGCCGTTCTCGCTGGGCCAGGGCGTGGTCGGGTCGGTCTTCCTCGTGTACCTGGTGGGTACGGTCTCCTCGGCGGCGGCCGGGCAGCTGGTGGCCCGGGCGGGGCGGCGCGGGGCCCTGTACCTGGCCGTGACCACGACCGCGCTGGGGCTGCTGCTGTCCCTCGGGGACTCGCTGTGGCTGGTCCTGCCGGGGCTGGTGCTGATCACCGCCGGCTTCTTCGCGGGGCACGCGGTGGCGTCGGCGGCGGTGAGCCGGACGGCGAAGACGGGCCGGGCGCAGGCCTCGGCGCTGTACCAGTCCGCGTACTACCTGGGCTCCAGCGCCGGCGGCACCCTGGGGGCGCTGGCCTACCACGCCTCGGGGTGGGCGGCCACGGTCGGCATCGCGCTGCTGGCGGTGCTGGGCGTCGTCTCGATCACCCTGTACGGGTCCCACGCGGCGCGCGCCGAGCGGCGCCGGCCGCTCTCGCCGGGCACCCGGGCGGCCACCGCCCGCTGAGGTCCGGCGGGGCGCGGCGGGGGCCGCCGGCAGCCCCGTACCGGTCCGTCGCGGTCAACTCCGTTCAAGGTCTGTGCGCCGTGCGCAACTCGCTCTAGCTTGGGAGGTATTGACGCCCCCACAGTGCGGGCGGAGCAGGGGAGGACCGGATGGCGGCGATACGCGTGCGCGCGCGGCGGCGGGCTGCGGTGGTGTTCGGCGGGGCTCTGGCGCTGGCGGCGCCCCTGGTGGTCGTGGGGGGCGGTACGGCCCAGGCCGCCGCCTGCAACGTGACCACCGGCCCCTACCAGCGGCAGGTCGAGCAGTTCCTCGGGCGGCCGGTGGACGGGGTCCAGTCGGCGGCCGACTGCACGGCCATCCAGTCCTTCCAGGCCACCCACGGCATCACCCCGACCATGGGGTACGCGGGGCCGCTGACCTGGCAGACGATGAGCACGATGCTGGCGCAGCGGGCGGCCGGCAAGAATCCGAACGCGGAGGGTAAGTGCCCCACCCACCTGGGGCGGATCGCCTGCGTCGACCTGACGCGCCAGCTCAGCTGGATCCAGGACGGCGCCACGCTGAAGTACGGCCCGGTGCCGGTGCGCACGGGCAAGGCGGAGACGCCGACGCGGACCGGCCTGAAGAAGATCTACTACCGGAGCATCAACCACTGGTCGACGATCTACAACGTCGCGATGCCGTACTCGCAGTTCTTCGACGGGGGCATCGCCTTCCACTCGGTCACCAAGAGCATGTGGAACCCGCCGGGTTCGGGCGGCTGCGTGAACATGACGACGACCGACGCGAAGGCGTACTGGAGCATGCTCACCAACGGTGAGGACGTGTACGTGTACGGGCGCAAGCCCGGCACCTGAACCTGACGTTCCGCGCGCGCTCCGGCTGCCGTTGTCGGACCCCTCGGGTAGTTTCCGAAGGGACGGAACACCACCTGGGGGACGGCAGCCATGAGCGATCTCGCGACCTCGTCACCGGAACTCGACGCGGCGATGGACCGCTACCGCGTCGAGCTGACCGGCTACTGCTACCGGATGCTCGGATCGGCCTTCGACGCCGAGGACGCGGTGCAGGACACGTACGTCCGCGCGTGGCGGGCGCACGAGAAGTTCGAGGGGCGGTCCTCGCTGCGGTCGTGGCTGTACCGGATCGCCACCAACGTCTGCCTGGACCTGCTGAAGGCGGGGAACCGGCGGGCCCGGCCGATGGACCTGTCCGCCCCGCAGCACCAGGCCTCCGCCGTGCTCAACGAGCGGCCCGAGGTGACCTGGCTGGAGCCGGTGCCGGACGGGCGGGTGCTGCCGCAGACCGCCGACCCGGCGGAGATGGCCCTGGCCAAGGAGTCCGTCCGGCTGGCCTTCGTCGCGGCCCTCCAGCACCTGCCGGCGAAGCAGCGGGCCGTGCTGATCCTGCGGGAGGTGCTGGCCTGGAAGGCGGACGAGGTCGCACAGCTCCTGGAGACGTCGGTGGCGTCGGTGAACAGCGCGCTCCAGCGGGCGCGGGCGACGCTGTCAGGGCAGGCGCTGCGGCCGAGCGAGCAGAAGGACCCGCTGGACGCGAAGCAGTCGAAGCTGCTGGAGCAGTACCTGTCGGCCTTCGAGGCGTACGACATCTCCCGGCTCACCGAGCTGCTCCACGAGGACGCGGTGCTGTCGATGCCGCCGTTCGACCTGTGGCTGCGGGGCCCGGCGGACATCGCCGCGTGGCACCTGAACCAGGGCATCGGCTGCAAGGGCTCGCGGCTCGTCCCGACCACGGCGAACGGGCTGCCGGCCTTCGGGCAGTACCGTCCGCGGGAGGACGGCCTGCCCGGGCACGTGCCGTGGGCGCTCCAGGTGCTGGAGGTGTCAGAGGGGCGGATCGTCGGGCTGAACGCGTTCTTGGACACCGCGCGGTGGTTCCCGCTGTTCGGGCTGCCCGAGGAGCTCTCCGAGGCCGACAAGGTGGAGCAGCGCGCGTAGCGCCGGGGCGGCACCGGTGACGGTGAAGGGGGTGCCGTGGGCACGGGCGGTGAGGGCCATGCGGGCCAGGGCGTCGACGGTGGCGAGGGTCGGGGCCGTGACGGCCCCGGCGTCGCAGACGACCCGGCGTCCGGGCGGGCCGGCCCGGCAGGCCTCGCTGACGCGGGCGCAGAGGGCGGGGACGTCGGGGCGGGGCCCTTCCAGGGCCAGGGTCGTGATCTCCACGGGGGGATGACCGTCCGCTGCCGCGGAACTCATCGGCCGGTGCCCTGCGGGGGCGGGGTGGGCCGGGCCTGGGCGGGGCGGGCGGGGCGGGCGGGTCCGCTGCGCGGGGCGGTCCCCTACCCGCCCTTCGCCCGTTCCCCGGGCTGCGCCCGGACCCCTTTCCGGGGGGCTCCGCCCCCAGACCCCCGCGCGCGGAGCGCACGGATCGGGGTCCGGGGGCGGAGTCCCGGGGAACGGTGGAAGGGCGGGGAGGGGCTGGCTCCGCGCAGCGGTACCGGCCCTCCCCCGGCCGGGGAGTTACGCGATGCGGTCCAGGACGATCGGCTTCGCCGAGAACTCCGTGCCCGCCGGGGCGACGTCGTAGCAGCCCTCCAGCGAGGACAGGGCGTACTCGAACTTCTCCGGGGTGTCCGTGTGCAGGGTCATCAGCGGCTGCCCGGCCGTGACGGTGTCGCCCGGCTTCGCGTGCAGCTCGATGCCCGCGCCCGCCTGGACCGGGTCCTCCTTGCGGGCGCGGCCCGCGCCCAGGCGCCAGGCGCCGACGCCGACCGCGTACGCGTCGAGGCGGGTCAGGACGCCCGAGGCGGAGGCGGTGACGACGTGCTGCTCGCGGGCGACCGGCAGGGCCGCGTCCGGGTCGCCGCCCTGGGCGGAGATCATCCGGCGCCACACGTCCATGGCGGAGCCGTCGGCGAGGGCCTTCGCCGGGTCGGCGTCCTTGATGCCCGCCGCGTCCAGCATCTCCTTGGCCAGCGCGATGGTCAGCTCGACCACGTCGGCCGGGCCGCCGCCGGCGAGGACCTCGACGGACTCGCGGACTTCGAGGGCGTTGCCCGCGGTGAGGCCGAGCGGGGTGGACATGTCGGTGAGCAGGGCGATCGTCTTGACGCCGCTGTCGGTGCCCAGCGCCACCATGGTGGAGGCCAGCTCGCGGGCGTCCTCGATGTTCTTCATGAAGGCGCCGGAGCCGACCTTCACGTCGAGGACGAGGGAGCCCGTGCCCTCGGCGATCTTCTTCGACATGATCGAGGAGGCGATCAGCGGGATGGCCTCGACGGTGCCGGTGACGTCGCGCAGGGCGTAGAGCTTCTTGTCGGCCGGGGCCAGGCCGTCGCCGGCCGCGCAGATGACGGCGCCGGTGGTGTCGAGGACGTTCAGCATCTCCTCGTTGGAGAGCAGGGCGCGCCAGCCCGGGATGGACTCCAGCTTGTCCAGGGTGCCGCCGGTGTGGCCGAGGCCCCGGCCGGACAGCTGCGGGACGGCCGCGCCGCAGGCGGCGACGAGCGGGGCCAGCGGGAGGGTGATCTTGTCGCCGACACCGCCGGTGGAGTGCTTGTCGGCGGTGGGGCGGGAGAGGGAGTCGAAGTTCATCCGCTCGCCGGAGGCGATCATCGCGGCGGTCCAGCGGGCGATCTCGGCCCGGTTCATGCCGTTGAGCAGGATGGCCATGGCGAGCGCCGACATCTGCTCGTCGGCGACGACGCCGCGGGTGTAGGCGTCGATGACCCAGTCGATCTGCTCGGGGCTCAGCTCACCGCGGTCCCGCTTGGTCCGGATGACGGAGATGACGTCCATGAGGTGACTTCCTTCTACGCGCATAGAGATGAGGGAGGGAGGTTCGAGGGGTTTTCGAGGAGGGGGTGAGAGCGGCGACGGCCCTCCGCCCGGCAGGGCGGAGGGCCGTCGTACGGCTATCTCAGGTGGTCGGGCCCGAAGGCCTGCGGCAGCATCGCGCTCAGCGGCAGGATCCCGTCCGGCGTCTCCACCAGCAGGTCCGGACCGCCGAACTCGTAGAGCAGCTGGCGGCAGCGCCCGCACGGTACGAGGATCTCGCCCTTGCCGTCCACGCACGTGAAGTGCGTCAGCCGGCCGCCGCCGGTGGCCTGGAGGGAGGAGACCAGGCCGCATTCCGCGCAGAGGCCGAGTCCGTAGCTCGCGTTCTCGACGTTGCAGCCGGTGACGACGCGGCCGTCGTCCACCAGGGCCGCGACCCCGACCGGGAAGCCCGAGTAGGGGGCGTACGCCCGGGTCATCGCGGCCCGGGCGGCCGTCCGCAGGGCTTCCCAGTCCACCGCCGGGTCCGGGGTCACTTGCCCTGGCCCTTGCGGTACGGCATGCCGTCCGCCTTGGGCATCCGCAGGCGCTGCGCCGACAGGGCGAGCACCAGCAGGGTGGTGACGTACGGGGCGGCGTCCACGAACTGGCTGGGCACCTGGTCGGTGGCCGCGTACCAGACGAAGAGCCCGGCGGCGCAGACCGCGGCGATGCCGGCCTGGAGGTACTTCTTCTTGTACAGCTGCCAGCCGAGGGCGATCACCAGCAGGATGGCGATCAGCAGCAGCATCGCGTGGACGTTCTCGGCGCCGCCGCGCAGCTTGAGGCTGTCGGTGAAGCCGAAGAGGCCCGCGCCGAGCGCCATGCCGCCGGGCATCCAGTTGCCGAAGATCATCGCGGCGAGACCGATGTAGCCGCGGCCGCCGGTCTGGCCCTCCTGGTAGATGCCGGTGGAGACGATCGCGAGGAAGGCGCCGCCGAGGCCCGCGAGGCCGCCGGAGACGATCACGGCGATGTACTTGTACTTGTACACGTTGACGCCGAGGGACTCGGCCGCGACCGGGTTCTCGCCGCAGGAGCGCAGGCGCAGGCCGAAGGCGGTGCGCCACAGCACCCACCAGGTGGCGGGGATCAGCAGCACGGCGACGATGGTCAGCAGCGACAGGTGCGTGACCAGGCCGCCGAGGACGCCGGCGATGTCGGAGACGAGGAACCAGTGCTTGGCCTGGAGGCTGTCCAGCCCGCTGGAGAGCCCCGGGACGGTGATCTCGGTGATGGGCTCGATGCGCGGGGACTGCTTGGAGGAGCCGCCCTCGGCCTTGTCGAAGGTGAAGTTCGACAGGTACTGGGTGAAGCCCGTCGCCAGGATGGTCACCGCCACACCGGAGACGATGTGGTTGACGTTGAAGGTGACGGTGATGATCGCGTGCAGCAGGCCGCCGAGGGCGCCGCCGACGATGCCCAGCAGGACGCCCGTCCAGGGGCCCCACTGGTAGCCGGCCCAGGCGCCGAACCAGGTGCCGAGGATCATCATGCCTTCGAGGCCGATGTTGACCACGCCGGCCCGCTCGGCCCAGAGGCCGCCGAGGCCCGCGAGGCCGATCGGCACGGCGAGCTGGAGGGCTCCGGAGACCTGGCCGACGGAGGTCAGGTCGTTCGCGCCGGAGATGACCCGGACCAGCGAGACCAGCGCGAGACCGCCCGCGATGATCAGCAGGATCCAGGGCAGGGTGAGCTTGCGGCGGCCGCCCGGCTTGGGCGCGGCTTTCGTCGTGGAAACGGTGCTGGCGCTCACGCCGCGACCTCCTTCTCGGTCTTGATGGCGTGGCCCGCGGCCAGCTCCTCGCCGACCTTCTGCTGCTGGCGGCGGATGCCGTAGCGGCGGACGAGCTCGTAGCTGACGACCACGGCGACCACGATCAGGCCCTTCATGATCGTGCCGATTTCCTTGGCGAAGCCGGCCGTGTCGAGGCCGGCGGACGCCTTGTCGATGAAGGCGATCAGCAGCGCGGCGAAGAAGATGCCGACCGGGTTGTTGCGGCCGAGCAGCGCGATGGTGATGCCGGTGAAGCCGATGCCCGCCGGGAAGGACAGGTTGTACGTGTGGGACTCGCCCAGCAGCAGCGGCATGCTGACCAGACCGGCGACGGCGCCCGAGATGAGCATCGAGGTCATGATCATCTTCTTGGCGTCCACACCGGAGGCCTGGGCCGCGGACTCGCTGGCGCCGGTGGCGCGCAGGTCGAAGCCGAAGCGGGTGCGGTTGAGCACGAACCAGTAGACGATGCCCAGCGCGAAGGCGATGAAGGTGAAGCCGTAGATCTCCATGCCGTCGCCGAGCTCGACGCCCGGGAACCAGCCGGACTCCGGGATGTCACCCGTGGTCAGGTCGTTGGAGCCGACCGGCTGCACGCCGAGGTTCTTGGGCAGGATCAGCCAGGCGATCAGCGAGGTCGCGATGGCGTTGAGCATGATCGTGGAGACGACCTCGCTCACGCCGCGCTTGGCCTTGAGGATGCCCGCGATGCCGGACCAGAAGGCGCCGACGAGCATCGCGACGAGCACGATCACCAGGATGTGCAGCGGGCCGGGCAGCGTGACCGCCGCGCCGACCAGGGCGCTGACCATCGCGGCGAGGCGGTACTGGCCGTCCACACCGATGTTGAAGAGGTTCATCCGGAAGCCGATGGCGACGGCCAGGGCTGCCAGGTAGTACGTGCCGGCCTGGTTCACGATGAGGACCTGGACGTCCTCGTAGCCGGACTGTTCGATCATGATGCGCAGCGGCTCGATCGGGTCCACGCCCGAGGCGGCCAGCACGATCATGCTGAGTACGAAGGCGCTGACCAGTGCCAGCGCGGGGCCGGCGAAGCCGAGGAGCAGCCGGTCCTTGTCGAATTTCTTCATCGGGCCTCGTCCTCCGTCGTGTCGCCGTCGACGCCGGCGGAGTGGTCGTCAGTGGCTTCCAGGTGCCCGGTGGCGGCGCCGGTCATGGCGGTGCCGAGCTCCTCGGGGGTGATCGTCGCCGGGTCGGCGTCCGCGACCAGGCGGCCGCGGTAGATGACGCGCAGCGTGTCGGACAGGCCGATCAGCTCGTCCAGGTCGGCGGAGATCAGCAGCACGGCGAGGCCCTCGCGGCGGGCCTCGCGGATCGCGTCCCAGATCTGCGCCTGCGCGCCGACGTCGACACCGCGCGTGGGGTGGGCGGCGATGAGGAACTTCGGGTTGTGGCTCATCTCGCGGCCGACGATCAGCTTCTGCTGGTTGCCGCCGGAGAGCGAGGCCGCGGTGACGTCGATGCCCGGCGTGCGGACGTCGTACTCGCGCACGATCCGCTCGGTGTCCTTGCGGGCGGCCTTCGGGTCGAGGATGCCGCGCTTGGAGTTGGGCGCCTCGGTGACGTGGCCGAGGATGCGGTTCTCCCACAGCGGGGATTCCAGCAGCAGGCCGTGGCGGTGGCGGTCCTCGGGGATGTAGCCGATGCCGCCCTCGCGGCGCTTGCGCACCGGGGTCTTGGTGATGTCGGTGCCGTCGAGGGTGATGACGCCCGCGTCGGGGCTGATCATGCCCATGAGGGCCTCGATCAGCTCGGTCTGGCCGTTGCCCTCGACGCCGGCGATGCCGAGGACCTCGCCCTTGTGGATCGTGAAGGTGATCCCGTCGAGCAGCAGGCGCCCGGCGACCGGGGCCTCGCGCAGGTCGGTGTCGGAGTCGCCTGGGTCGGCGGCGGAGGTCTCGGGGGTGACGATGGCGCCCGCGTCGGCGACGGTCAGGCCGGCGACCTCCAGCATGGGGGTCGTGGTCACCGTGGACTCGCGGGTCTCCGGCGAGGGCAGCTCGCTGCCGACCATCAGCTCGGCGAGCTGCTTGGTCGTGGCGGTCTTCGGGTCGGCGGTGCCGACCGTGGTGCCGCGGCGGATGACGGTGATGTCGTCGGCGACCTTCAGGATCTCGCCCAGCTTGTGCGAGATGAAGATGACCGTGAGGCCCTCGGCCTTGAGCTCGCGCAGGTTGTCGAAGAGCGCGTCCACTTCCTGCGGCACGAGCACGGCGGTCGGCTCGTCGAGGATGAGGGTCTTGGCGCCGCGGTAGAGGACCTTGAGGATCTCCACGCGCTGGCGGTCGGCGACACCGAGGTCCTCGATCAGGGCGTCGGGGCGCACGCCGAGGCCGTACGCGTCCGAGATCTCCTTGATCTTCTTGCGGGCCTTGGAGCCGATGCCGTACAGCTTCTCGCCGCCGAGGACGACGTTCTCCAGGACGGTGAGGTTGTCGGCGAGCATGAAGTGCTGGTGCACCATGCCGATGCCGCGGGCGATGGCCTCACCGGGGTTGCTGAAGGAGACCTGCTCCCCGTCGATGGCGATGGTGCCCTCGTCCGGCTTCTGCATGCCGTAGAGGATCTTCATCAGGGTCGACTTGCCGGCACCGTTCTCACCGATGAGGGCGTGGACCGTGCCCTTGCGGACGGAGATGGCGATGTCCTTGTTGGCGACGACGCCGGGGAAACGCTTGGTGATGCCGTTCAGTTCTACGGCGAGAGGGGGGCTGGACGCGTTGATGACGCACTCTCCTTGGCGCGGAAGGAGCTGGAAATAAGCCAAGTTGGCAGGAGGACAGGGCGGGGAGAGAAGGTATCGCGTCCACGATGCCTCTACGCGCGTAGCACTGTCGGAAGTGAAAACTTGCGGCCAAGTGGCCACAAGTTCGCACGGACTGGGGGCGATGACGCGGTGCGGGGTCCGGAGGCGGCAGAGACCGCTTCCGGACCCCGGAGACCGCGACTAATCGTCAGACAGGGCCTTACGGCGTGGTCTTGACGGTGATCTTGTTCGCGATGATGTCGGCCTTCGCCTTGTCCACCGCGGCGATCAGGTCGGCCATGTTCTTGTACTCGGGGTTGGAGTCGGCCAGGCCGACGCCGTCCTTGTCCAGGCCGTAGCGGACCTCGCCGGACTGCGGCTGGCCGTCCTTGACCGACTTGATCAGGTTGTAGACCGCGTCGGAGACGTCCTTGGTGACCGAGGTCAGGATCTTGTCCTTGTACTTGGACAGACCGGCCTGGTTGTACTGGTCGGAGTCGACACCGATGGCCCACTTGCCGTTGGTCGCGGCGGCCTCGATGGCGCCCGAGCCGGCGAGGCCGGCGGCGGCGTAGATCACGTCGGCGCCACCGTCGATCTGGCCCTTGGCGGCGGCCTTGCCCAGGTCGGGCTTGGCGAAGCCACCGAAGTCCGGCGGCTGGGAGAGGTACTTGGTCAGTACCTTGGCGTTGGGGTTGGTGTCCTTGACGCCCTGGGTGAAGCCCGCCTCGAACTTCTTGATCAGCGGAACCTCGACACCGCCGATGAAGCCGACCGTGCCGCTCTTCGACGCCTTGGCGGCGGCGACGCCGGCCAGGTAGGAGCCCTGCTCCTCGTTGAAGACCATGTTGGCGATGTTCTTGTCGGTCACCGAGGTGTCGTCGATGATGCCGAACGTGGTGTTCGGGAACTTCGCCGCGACCTTCTTGATGGCCGGCGCGTAGGCGAAGCCGACGCCGATGACCGGGTTGTTGCCCTTGCGGGCCAGCTCGGTGAGGCGCTGGACCTTGTCGGCCTCGCTCTCGCCCTCGGTGGGCTCCGCCTCGGCGCCCTTGATCTTCAGGTCCTTCTCGGCCTTCTCGAGGCCCGCGTAGGCGGCGTCGTTGAACGACTGGTCGCCGCGGCCGCCGATGTCGTAGGCGATGGCCGCACCCGCGGCGGACGCGGAGGCGCTGCCGTCGGAGGAGGGGCTGTCCGAGGACTTCTTTCCGCCACAGGCGGTGGCCGAGAGGGCCAGCGCCGCGGACGCGATGCCCACGGTGGCGATCCTGGTGATCCGGCGCAAGGGGAGGCTCCTTCAAAACCTGACCGAAGCGCCACGACCGGCGCTGGTTTCGCGGCGATCGTAACGCGCGTAGATGTCAGTTAAAGGCCCGTTCATGAGTCGTTATCGGATCGACGCGAACCGGACAGTGACCGATCGGTAACGGGACGAGCGTCCAGCCCTTGTGTACCAAGGGCTGGACGGCCCCGGTGGGAGACCCGCCGGTGTTGTATGGAGCTTTACCCGATCTTTGACGTGACGGGCCTGTTGCGGCGGCCGTCCAGGAGGGCGGCGGCCGTGAAGAACTCCACTCCGTAGCCGATCGAGGACTCGTCGACGTCGAAATCGCCCCGGTGGAGGTCCCGCTTGGCGGTGTCGCCCGGGCGGCGGACGCCGAGGCGGGCCATGGCGCCGGGGACGTGCTCCAGGTACCAGGAGAAGTCCTCGCCGCCGAGGCTCTGCTCGGTGTCCTCGACGGACTCGGGGCCGCGCCGGGCGCCCATGGCCTCCCGCAGCAGTTCGGTGACCACCGGGTCGTTCACCACCGGCGGCACCCCGCGCACGTGGTTGATCTCGAACTTGGCCCCGTGCATCGTGGCGACCTCGTCGATCGCCGCGTGGATCATGTCGGGGGCCTCGTACCAGGCGTTCAGCTCCAGGCAGCGGACGGTGCCGGAGAGCTCGGCGTGCATCGGGACCACGTTGCAGGCGTGCCCGGACTCGATCCGGCCCCAGGTGACGGACATGCCCGAGCGGGCGTCCATCCGGCGGGCGAGCAGCGCCGGCACGTCCACGGCGACCCGCGCGGCGGCCGTCACCATGTCGGTGGTCAGGTGCGGGCGGGCGGTGTGGCCGCCGGGGCCGGAGAGGGTGACCTCCAGGCGGTCGCAGGCCGAGGTGATGGGACCGGGGCGCAGGCCGATCATGCCCGCGTCCACCCGGGGGTCGCAGTGCACCGCGATGATCTTGCCGACTCCGTCCAGCACCCCGGACTCGATGGCCTCGGTCGCCCCGCCCGGCAGCACCTCCTCGGCCGGCTGGAACAGCAGGCGGACCGGCCGGGGCAGCAGGCCCTGGCGGTCGAGGTCGGCGAGGACCAGTCCGGCGCCGAGGACGACGGTGGTGTGGACGTCGTGGCCGCAGGCGTGGGCCCGGTCCGGGTAGGTGGAGCGGTACGAGACGTGCGTCTTGGCGTCCGGGATGGGCAGGGCGTCGATGTCCGCGCGCAGGGCCAGCATCGGCCGTTCCCCGTCCCAGGTGCCGACGTCACAGATGAGCCCGGTGCCGGACTTCAGGACGCGTGGTCGCAGGCCGGCTTTCTCCAGCCTGGCCTTGATCGCCGCGGTGGTACGGAACTCCTGGTGTCCTAGCTCGGGGTGCATGTGCAAGTCCCGGCGGAAGGCGATCAGTTCGGCACGCAGCCGGTCCGGCAGCTTGCCGGGCAGCTCGGGCCGGACAGGCTTGCCGGGCAGGGCGGTCTGGGGCTCGCGGGACATCAACTGGTTCACCCGTTGAAGGGTAGGCGCACGGATGGGTCAACTGTCCGGAGATCACCAAAAGTTCATGCCCTTAGGGGAAAGAAAAGCGGCCTCTGGACGCATGACCGGTTGCACCCGGGGGTAAACTCGCGCGCTCATCCGGCCGCGGGCGTGCTCCCGGCGGGCAGTCTGCGCACATCACGGGCGGTGTCCGTGACCCCGTCGAGGAAGCCGCGGGCCCTGGGCGACGCGCCGGGGGCGAGCCAGGCGGGGTCGATACCGCATACGGCCACCGTCACGCCAGTACCGGTGAGCGCGTACGGCAGCGTGTGGACGACCGTGGACGGAAAGCTGACGATCGTACGGCCCACCGGCCCCCGACGGGCGATCAGCTCCAGCGGCAGGTCCGGCCGTACGATCTCCAGCCCCGTCGCCTCGCTCAGCGCGCGCAGCTTCTCCGGCGACTCCCGGCGGTGCGCGAAGTACCGGGTCACGCCGTGCTCCCGGGTCAGGGCGGACACGGCATCCAGGTAGCGGGCCGGGTCGACGACCCCGGTCTCCACGAGGGAGGTGCCGACCAGGTCGGTGCCCCTGGTCAGGCGGGGCGGGCCGAACCGGGCACGGGTCCAGGCGAAGTCGTTGACCCGCAGCTCGGTCCCCGGCAGCGGGGTGACCGGCATCGAGGTGAACAGCTCGACGCGCCGCCCCTCCCCCGGCCGCAGCCGGCGCCGCGCCGCGCCCGACACCGGTGCGTACGCCAGTTCGCGCACCCGGGACAGGGGCCCGCCGCCGGTGCGGTGCCAGCGGCGCAGCCGCTCGCCCCGGCCGAGCTGCGCGACGAACTCCATGGTGGCGGTGCCGTCGTCGACGACGACCAGTTCGGCGGCCCGGGCCGGGACCAGCAGCAGCTGGACGAAGCGGGAGAAGGGGTCGCCGACCACGATCCGCCCGGCCCGGCGCACGGCCGGGCCGAGGGCGGCCAGCGCCCGCAGGGGGGCGCCGGAGCCGCCGCGGGCCTCCTGCCAGTGCACGGCGTACCCCTCGTCGCGGGCGATCCCGGCGACCCGGCGCAGCTGCCCCCGGGACATGGGGTCGGTGGGCGGCAGGACGACGATCCGCAGCCGGTCGGCGACGGTGCGCGGGTCCGGCCGGCGGCGCTCGGCGAGGGGGCCGGGCTGGGCCGGGACGGCGGCCAGCAGGGGCTCGTGCCCGCGCCGGGTGTGCGCCCACTCCAGCACGTTGAGGAGCTGGACCGGGCTCTCCACGAGGGCCAGGGTGGAGGCGGAAGGGTTCACCACGTACTCCGTCGGGGGAGGAGGGGCGGCGGCCGGCTCAGATCGCGGCCGGGGCGGGGACGGTTCCCTGGACCCGGCGGAGCTTCTTCATGGGGCCGAGTTCGGAGGGGTAGACGCGCTTGACGCCGTCGCCGAGGGCGGTCTCGATGGTGCGGATGTCGCGGACGAGGCGGGCGAGGCCGCCGGGTTCGACGGAGGCGGCCTGGTCGGAGCCCCACATGGCGCGGTCGAGGGTGATGTGCCGTTCGACGAAGGTGGCGCCGAGGGCGACGGCGGCCAGGGTGGTCTGGAGGCCGGTCTCGTGGCCGGAGTAGCCGATCGGGACGTTGGGGTACTCCTCCTGGAGGGTGTTGATGACCCGCAGGTTCAGCTCCTCGGCCTTGGCCGGGTAGGTCGAAGTGGCGTGGCAGAGGAGGATGTTGTCGCTGCCGAGCACCTCGACGGCGTGCCGGATCTGCCGGGGGGTGGACATGCCGGTGGAGAGGACGACGGTGCGGCCGGTGGCGCGCAGGGTGCGCAGCAGGTCGTCGTCGGTGAGGCAGGCGGAGGCCACCTTGTGGGCGGGGAGGTCGAACTTCTCCAGGAAGGCGACGGCCTCGGTGTCCCAGGGGGAGGCGAACCAGGCGATGCCGCGCCGGGCGCAGTGCTCGTCGATGGCGAGGTAGTCGGCCTCGCCGAACTCGACGCGGTGGCGGTAGTCGATGTAGGTCATCCGGCCCCAGGGGGTGTCGCGCTCGATGTCCCACTGGTCGCGGGGGGTGCAGATCTCGGGGGTGCGCTTCTGGAACTTGACGGCGTCGCATCCGGCTTCGGCGGCGGCGTCGATCAGGGCGAAGGCGGTGCCGAGGTCGCCGTTGTGGTTGATGCCGATCTCGCCGACGACGTAGACGGGGCGGCCGGGGCCGGCGACGCGGGGGCCGAAGGTGCGGAGGCGGGGTTCGGTGGTGGCGACCGTCATGGCGGGTGGCGTCCTTCGCTCGGTGCGTGGGGTGTGGTGCGGGGTGCTCTGGCTCTGCGGGGTGTTCTGCGGGGTGTCGAACAGGGGCGCGAGGAGGCGGGCGCGGGCGAGGTCGTGGGGGTCGTCGACCTCCAGGACCCGCGCCGGGTCGCCCGGTACGGGCAGGACCCGGCCGAAGAAGCGGTGCCGGGCGGTGCGGAAGCCGGCGGCGGCCATGGCGTAGGCGGCGCCGGTCTCCAGGAGTTCCTCGGGGCGGTCCTGGCGGCGGGGACGGTACGAGGCCTCGTGGTTGACCCCGCTCCCGGAGCCGTCGGCGGCACGCCGCCAGAGGAAGCCGTGGAAGGGGGCGGTGGTCAGGGCCGAGTCGGCGCCGCCCGAGGCGACGGCGGCGGCGACGGACTCGACGTCCGGGCCGGTGAGGAAGGGGCTGGTGCACTGGACGAGGAGGACGACGTCCACGGTGAGCGAGTGCAGCTCCTCGAAGGCCTCCAGGGCGTGCAGGACGGCGGCCTCGCTGCTCGCGGTGTCCCCGGAGAGGGCGGCGGGACGGGCGATCACGTGGGCGCCGGCGGCGCGGGCGGCGGCCGCCACCGACTCGGAGTCGGTGGAGACCACCACGTCGGTGACGGTGGGCGCGGCCCGGCAGGCCCGCACGGCGCGGGCGACGAGCGGCACCCCGCCGACGGGGGCGGTGTTCTTGCCGGGCACCCCCTTGGACCCGCCGCGCGCCGGGATCACGGCGAGGACCCGGGGGCTCACAGCTCGCCCAGCCTGCGGATCACCGGGGCGACGCGCTGGACCCCGTGCCGGTAGGCGCCCCGGGCGGCCTCGCGCAGGTGCGCCCGCAGCCACCGCCGGGCCGCCGACCCGTCCGGCCGGACGGCGCCCGGCAGCGGGGTCCCGTCGGGGGCGAGGTGCTGCCGGGCCAGGATCCCGGGGAGGTACCCGGGGGCGGTGGCGAGGGTGTAGTACGGGGCGACGGGCGGCAGCCGGTCGAGCGCGAGCAGCCCGCCGAGGCGCTCCCGCGCGGCGGCGTAGGGGTCGCCGTCGGCGGACCCCGCTGCGGCGGACGCGGGCGGAGTGGATCCCCGGGCGGCGGACGCAGGGCCGGCGGACGCGGGGCCGGCGGACGCGGGCGCGGCGGACGCGGGCGCGGCGGACGCGGGTGCGGCTGACCCGCCGCCGGAGGACCCGAACGGGTCGGACCCCGGGCCGGCGGGCCTGGTGCCGGCAGGCCCCGGGGCTGCCGGCACAGCCGGGGCGGCATCCGGGCCCGCGGGGCCGGATGCGGCCCACCCGGATGCGGCGGACCCCGGCGCGGCGGGCCCGGGCGCGGCGGGCCCGGGCGCGGCGGGCCCGGGCGCGGCGGGCCCGGGCGCGGCGGGCCCGGGCGCGGCGGGCCCGGGCGCGGCGGGGCCGGGCGCGGCGGGGCTGGGGGCGGCCGGCACCCCGTCGGCCGTCCCCGGGCGGGCGGCCCCCGGCGCGGGGGGTGCGGCCGGGACGCCGTGGGCCGCCATCCAGGCGGGGTCCCCCTGCGGCAGCAGCCCCGCGTCCAGCTGGTCCCACGACGCCAGGCAGCCGGAGCCGAGGAAGTGCTGGTTGCCGAGCGCCTCGCGGATGCCGAGGTCGGTCAGGACCGCGGTCGGGATGCCCCGGTGCAGGGACTCCAGGGCGGCGGTGGAGGAGACCGTGACCAGCAGGTCGGCGGCGTCCAGTACCTCGCCCATGTTCCCGTAGGCGAGCCGGCAGTTGGGCGGGAGCCCGCCGGGGAGCCGCTCGGCGAGGCGCTGGTAGGGGTGCTCCTCCAGGTGCGTGGTGTGTTCCCCGGGCCGGCTGCGCAGCTTGACCAGTACCTCGCGCTGCGGGTGCAGCCGGGCGTGCCGGGCGGCGCGGCCCAGCAGGTAGGTGCGGTCGGCGCGGCTCTCGGGCACGGAGGGCTGGACGGCGAAGACCACCCGGCGGGCCGTGCTCCCGGTGCTCTCGTACGGGGCTCCCGCCAGGAAGGGCAGGGCGGTCTCGGTGACGGCGTCCGGGCCGGCGCCGGCGCCCTCGTACACGGCGCGGAAGCGGTCGGCGTCGTGGCGCGAGTTGGCGAGGACCAGGTCGGCCCCGTGCCGCAGCAGCAGCCCGTCGGCGAGCTTCTCGTAGACGACCCCGACGTACCCGGTGACGAACACGGGCCGGGCGGCGGGCTCCGGCCACAGGGCGCGGGCCCCGTGCAGGACGGCCTGGACGGCGCCGCCGACGAGGGCGAGGACGACCACGTCGTGGCGTTCGCGCCCGCCCGCGATCTCGGCGAGGAACTCGGCGCAGGTCACCTCCACCGGCTCGCCGTCCGCCGCGGCCCCCGCCTCGCCGAGCTGGCGGGCGGTGGGGGTGGCCCGGCCGCGCAGCAGGTACCCGGTGACATGGTGGTTCCCGGGGGCGAGGCGGCGGGCGGTGAGGGCGCCCCATTTCCAGCGTGTGTCGGAATCGGCGAGTACGGCGATGCGTAGATCGGCCCGGCTGGCTCTGAATGGCACTGGCACCCGGCAGAAGCTATTCCGCATTTCCGGTGTTCGGCCCAACGAGCGCACAACGGCGGGTTAACAACCCGTCGACGAAATGCGAAAGCGCCCGGGTTAACGCGCCCGCCCCGCGCCGTTCACATGGAATACGCATCCGGGCCACGGTGAATGCCGGGGGGCGCCTTAATGTCTCGCGGGTGCTCAAGCTCTCTGTTGTCGTGCCGTTCTACAACGTGCAGACGTACGCACCGGATGCCCTGAAGAGTCTCGAACTCAACGCCCGCGAGGATTTCGAGTTCCTGCTGGTCGACGACCGTTCCACGGACGGGACGCCCGAGCTGCTGGAGCGCGCGGCGGCCGGCGGGGTGCCGGGGGCGGTGCACCTCAGACGGGACCGCAACGGCGGGCTCGCCTCCGCCCGCAACACGGGGCTGGACGCGGCGCGGGGGGAGTACATCGCCTTCCTGGACGGCGACGACTGGCTCTCGCCGGGCCACTTCGCCCGTACCCTGGCCGCCGTCGAGGCGCTGGGCTGCGATTTCGTACGGACCGACCACGTCCAGGTGACGGGCCGGGCGCGCAGCGTGCAGCGGGTTCCGTACGGGCCGGAGGGGGTGGTGGGGGATCCGCGCGCCGGGATCCTGCCGGCCTCGCGGGCCACCGCGGTGGACTACCCGTACGCCTGGGCGGGGATGTACCACCGGCGGCTGCTGGACCGGGGGCTGCTGCACTTCACCGACGGGCTGCGGACGGCGGAGGACCGGCCGTGGATCTGGCGGCTGCACCGCGAGGCGGCGTCCTTCGCGGCGGTGGGCCTGCCGGGGGTGTTCTACCGGCGGGGCATTTCCACTTCGTTGACGCAGATCGGCGACGAACGGCAGCTCGATTTCATTCGCGCATTCGACGAGGTCCTCGCCGGGGTGACGGCCGACCGGGAATGCGAACTCCTGATCCCCAAAGCCGTCCGAACATATTGTGCGATCATCGCGCACCATATCGGCTCCATCGAGAGGTTCGAACCGGCCGTGGCGAAAAAACTCCGCTCCATGAGCACGGCCGCGCTCGGCCGCATGCCGGCGCCGGTGCTGGACCGGGTCGTCGCCTCGATGGACGCCGAGCGCGCCGCCCTGCTCCGGGGACTGCGCCGCAGGCGGCGTCCCTCGGCGGCCCGTGTCGCGGGGGCGGCCGCGTGAACGTCACCCAGATCTTCCTCGTCTCCACCCTCTACGGGTCGGCCACCCTCGCCGCCGCCCTCGACTCGGGCTGCTTCCCCCCGGCCGGCCGGCGGATCCTGCTGACCAGCAACCACTCCCTCACCCCCGAGATCACCCCCGGGGTCGGTGCGGCACCGGGCTTCGGGGTGCTGCGGACCCGCTTCGACGAGGTCCTCGACTGGAACGCGTTCGTCGCCCCGCAGCACCCCAGCAGCTGGGCCCCGCGCCCGGAGGACGTGCCGATGTGGGAGCGGCAGCTGCGCGCGCAGTGGGGGCTGGGCGGGGACCGGGTGGAACTGGTCGTGGAGTCCCTCCAGGTGCCGCCCGCGCAGAGCCTGTGCCGGGTCTTCCCGGGGGCGGCGGTCGACGTCTACGCCGACGGGCTGATGTCGTACGGGCCGACCCGCTTCCGCCTGGACCCGCAGATCGGCATGCGGGTGCGGCGGGTGCTGCACCCGGACCTGGTGCCGGGACTGGAGCCGCTGCTGCTGACCGAGTTCGGGGTGCGGGGGGAGGTGGTGCCGGCGCCGGCCGTGCTGAAGGTGCTGGCCGAACTGGCGGACGTCCAGGAGGTCACCGCGTACGCGCCCCGCGAGGAGGAGCCGCCCGCCCTGCTGCTGGGCCAGTACCTGTCGGCGCTGGACCTGATGTCCCCCGACGAGGAGGAGGAGCTGCACGCCGACATGGTGCGCGGCGCCTCCGAGTGGGGGCACCGGGAGCTGGTGTTCAAACCGCACCCGAGCGCCCCGGCGGCGTACTGGCAGCGGGCGCGGGCCGAGGCGGAGCGGCTCGGGGCGCGCCTGACGGTGCTGACGGCCCCGGTGCCGGCGGAGACGCTGTACCAGCGGCTGCGCCCGGCGCTGGTGGTGGGCTGCTTCTCGACGGGGCTGCTGACGGCGCGGGCCCTGTACGGGATCCCGGTGGCGCGGACGGGGACGGGGGCGCTGCTGGCCCGGCTGGCCCCGTACCAGAACAGCAACCGGATCCCGCTGACGCTGGTGGACGCGCTGGTGCCGGACCTGCACGGGCCGGCGCAGGACCCCCCGGCGGACCTGGCCGGGCTGGTGGCGGCGGTGGGCTTCACCATGCAGCCCCGGGTGCTGGCCGGGCGCCGGGCGGAGGCCGAGGCCTACCTCGCCCGGCACCTGACCCCGCAGACCCGGCGCTACTTCGGCCGCCGCCGGCTGACCACGCTGGGCCTGCCGGGCGGCATCCCCGCGCAGCTGTCGTTCCTGCCCCGGAGTCCGGCCGTGCGGCGGACGGTGCACCGGCTGCGCAGGCGGCTGGGCAAGCGGCTGGGCGGCGTCGGCTGACGCCCGCCGGGCGGGGTGCGCCAGGGCGGGGTGGGCCCCGGGCGAGGTGCGCCGGGCAGGGCGCGCCGGGGTGGCCGGGATCAGCTGACGGCCAGCTTGGCCGCGAAGCCGAGGAAGATCACGCCGGCCGCCGAGGTCGCCCCGGCGGACAGCCGCTTGCGGCGCCGGAAGGCGGCGGACAGGCGGGTCCCGGCGAATATCAGGGTGGACAGGTAGAGGAAGCTGACCAGCTGCGAGACCGTACCGAGCAGCAGGAACGACAGCGCCGGGTAGGCGTACCCGGGGTCGACGAACTGCACGAAGAAGGACAGCAGGAAGAGGATCGCCTTCGGGTTGAGCAGGCTCACCAGCAGCGCCCGCCGGTACGGCCGCTCGGCCGCTCCGGCCGGCTCCTCGCCGGTGACGAGCTCCTCGTGGCGGGCCCGGCGGGTGCGCCACATGCCCCAGGCGGCCCGCATCATGCCGACGGCCAGCCAGCCGAGGTAGCCGGCGCCGAGCACCTTGACCACGGTGAACAGGACCGGGCTGGTCTGGAGGAGCGCGCCCGCGCCGACCGCCGCGAGCACCATGAGCACGGTGTCCCCGGTGAACACGCCGCAGGCGGCCTTGTAGCCCTCCTTGACCCCGCGCCGTGAGGCGACGGAGAGCACGTAGAGCGAGTTCGGCCCCGGCAGCAGCACGATCAGCGCGACGGCCGCGAGATAAGTAGGAAGATCTGTCACACCCAGCATGGGCAGGAGTGTCCCACGAGGACACACCTGTCGCGCCAGTCCATTTCAGTGGGCGGGACCGGACGGTTCGTAGCCACCCCAGACCTCCCTGAGCACCCCGCACACCTCCCCCACCGTGGCCCGCGCCCGCAGGGCCTCCTTCATCGGCGGCAGGACGTTCTCCCGCGTCCCGGCCGCCGCCGACCGCAGGGCGGCCAGCGCCCCGGCCACGGTCCGTCCGTCCCGCTCCGCCCTGAGCCGTTCCAGGGCGGCGCACTGCCGGGCCTCGATCGCCGGGTCGACCCGCAGCGGCTCGTACGGCTCCTCCCGCTCCAGCGCGAAGCGGTTGACGCCGACCACGATCCGCTCCCCGGCCTCCTGCTCCCGGGCGATCCGGTAGGCGTTGGCCTCGATCTCCTCCTTCTGGAAGCCGGCCTCGATCGCGGCGACCGCCCCGCCCATGTCCTCGATCCGCCGCATCAGCGCCAGCGCGGCCTCCTCCACCTGGTCCGTCATCCGCTCGACCGCGTACGACCCGGCGAAGGGGTCGACGGTCAGCGGCACGTCCGTCTCGTACGCGAGCACCTGCTGGGTGCGCAGCGCGAGACGGGCCGCCTTCTCCGTCGGCAGCGCGATGGCCTCGTCGAAGGAGTTGGTGTGCAGCGACTGGGTGCCGCCCAGCACGGCGGCCAGCGCCTGCACTCCGACGCGTACGAGGTTCAGCTCGGGCTGCTGCGCCGTCAGCTGCACCCCGGCCGTCTGGGTGTGGAAGCGCAGCATCAGCGACTTCGGGTTCCGGGCGCCGAACTCCTCGCGCATGACCCGGGCCCAGATCCGCCGGGCGGCCCGGAACTTGGCGACCTCCTCCAGCAGGGTGGTGCGGGCGACGAAGAAGAAGGACAGCCGGGGCGCGAACTCGTCGACCGCCATCCCGGCGGCGAGCGCGGTGCGGACGTAGGCGATCGCGTCGGCGAGGGTGAAGGCGATCTCCTGCACGGGCGAGGCCCCGGCCTCGGCCATGTGGTAGCCGGAGACGGAGATGGTGTTCCAGCGGGGGATCTCGTCGCGGCAGTAGCGGAAGGTGTCGGCGGTCAGCCGCAGGGAGGGCCCGGGCGGGAAGATGTACGTCCCGCGCGCGATGTACTCCTTCAGGACGTCGTTCTGCACGGTGCCCGTCAGCCGCTCGCCCGGGATGCCCTGTTCCTCCGCGACCAGCTGGTACATCAGGAGCAGCAGGGCGGCCGGGGCGTTGATGGTCATCGAGGTGGACACCCGGTCGAGGGGGATCCCGGCGAGGAGCACCCGCATGTCCTCGACGGAGTCGACGGCGACGCCGACCTTGCCGACCTCCCCGTGCGCGAGCGGGGCGTCGGAGTCGTGTCCCATCTGCGTCGGCAGGTCGAAGGCCACGGACAGGCCGGTCCCGCCGCCCTCGATCAGGGCCCGGTAGCGGGCGTTGGACTCGGCGGCGGTGCCGAAGCCGGCGTACTGCCGCATGGTCCAGGGCCGCCCGGTGTACATGGTGGGGTGGATGCCGCGGGTGTACGGGTACTCGCCCGGCGCACCGAGGCGCTCCCGGGGGTCCCAGCCCGTCAGGTCGGCCGGTCCGTAGACCGGTTCGACCGGGATTCCGCTCTCGGTCCGTGGCGTGGAACGGGCCATGGGGTGAAGCCTCCGTGTCCGGGGAGCCGACGGGCCGGGGGCCGATACGACCTCGCCCGCGGCGACCGCTGGTCACAATGGGGCAACATCGCGCGTTCCTCCGCAACTGTCCACGCCCGTGAGGCATCACCTAGATACACGACGTTGAACTCGGGGGACCCGCCATGCACCGACAGAGAGCCATCATCCGCACGCTCGGCCTGGCCGCCGCCGTCGCGCTCGCCGCGACCGCGTGCGGCCCCCAGAGTCCCGGTGCCGGTCCGGCCGCTCCCTCCTCACCGGCGGGCGGATCCCCCTCGGCGTCCCCGTCCAAGCAGGACGACAAGCCCGGCACGGCCTCGCCCTCCGCTTCGTCCCCGTCCGCCCCCTCCGGTTCGGCGGCGCCCGGCGCCAAGCCGCTGATGGCCAACGGCGACGAGAGCGAGCAGGTCCGCGAGCTCCAGGCGCGGCTGCGCCAGCTCAAGCTGGTCTCGACGGCGCCCACCGCCTTCTACGGCTCGAAGACGACCGCGGCGGTCAAGACCTTCCAGTCGCAGCACGGGCTGCCGGCGACCGGGTCGGTGGACGAGGCGACCTGGCAGAAGGTGCTGGGCCTCACCAAGCAGCCGACGGAGCAGGAGCTGCGTCCGCCGACCACCAACGAGGTGGACGCCCCGGACCCGCGCTGCATGCAGGGCCGGGTCCTGTGCATCAGCAAGGAGAGCCGCACCCTCGCCTGGATGATCGACGGCAAGGTGGTCTCCTCGATGGACGTGCGCTTCGGCTCGGAGAACACGCCGACCCGCGAGGGCCTGTTCCAGGTGGACTGGAAGGCGAGGGAGTGGACGTCGACGCTCTACCACACGTCGATGCCGTACTCGATGTTCTTCAGCCACGGCCAGGCGGTGCACTACTCGTCCGACTTCGCGGCCCGCGGCTACGACGGCGCCTCGCACGGCTGCGTGAACGTCCGGGACAAGAAGAAGCTGGCGGAGGTGTTCGACCAGGTGCAGGTCGGCGACAAGGTCGTCGTCTACTGGTGATCGGGGCGCGGTGACGGGGGCGGACCGACCCGGGCGCGGTGACCCGGCCCGGTGAACGGGCGCGGTGAACGGGCCCGCGTCGACGGGGCCGGTGATCCGTGATCCGGTGGTCCGGCCCGGGTGAACGGGGCCGGGAGGAGAGAGGGCGCGGGCAGGGCCGGGGGAACGTGCCCCGCCCGCGCCGGGTGCGCCGAGCCCAGGGGTACGGGGGGAACCCCGGCTCGTGCGCGGCCGATGACCAGTCGGCTCGATACGTACTGCGCCGGCGGTTCGAAAAGTGTTACTCCCCCCGTGCGGGGAGAGCGCCGAAACGTTTCAGCCACCCGTTCCGGCCATCCGTCAGCGCGTACGGAAACCCAGCCCGCCGCCCGTCAGGGAGGACGGCGTCGGCAGCGGGGCGCTGCCCTGATCGGCCCCGCTCTGCGGGACGCCGCCCCGGGTGGCCCCGTCCAGCAGGGTCGCGCAGAAGCGCTGCACCTTGGCGGCCCCGCCGGCGAGCTTGGCGAGGTACTCGCGCCGGTCGTCGGCGAGCTTCTTGGCCTTGTTCTCCCGGCACAGGTCCTCGGGCCGGGGCTTCTCCACCGCGCCGCCCTGGTTCCTGCCGTCGGCCTCGGTGCCGCCGCCGCGGTCGGTGAACGTGTCCCGGGTGCCGTCCGTGCCCGCCGCTCCGCCGCCGCCCGTACCGGTCGTGCCGGGCGGCACGGACCGGCTCGGGGCGGTCCCGGGGAGCGTGGGCACCTCCAGGCCGGGCATCCGCGAGACGTCCGGGCTGTACGAGGGCACGTCGCCGCCCAGGGACGGCGTCGGCCGCAGCTGCGGGACGAGGGTGGGGCCGGCGGTGTCCCCGGCGGGCGCCGGGTCCGAGTCGGCGCTGACCGACACCGCCGGGGCGGGGCCCGCCGTCAGGTGCGCGGCGCGGTCCAGCAGACCGGTGCCGGCGACGGCGGCGATCCCGCCGACGGCGACCCCGGCCAGCGCGGCCGCCAGGCCGAAGCGCGCGGCCGTGGCCGGGCGCCGCTGCGCGGGTATCCGTACGCGGGGTATCGGGGCCAGGTCGACCAGGGGCTCCTCGGCGCCGCCGGCTCCGGCCGGGGCGTCCGCGGGTACGCCGGCACCGGCCGCCGCGGATCCCGCCGTCGGGGACGCCGCACGGGACGCCAAGGCGCGGGCCGCGCGGAAGGCGGCCAGGGCGGCTTCCTCCCCGGGCAGTTCTCCCCCGGCGGTGCGCGGGGTCAGGGCGTCGAGGGCGGCGCGCATGCGAGCGGCCTCCGCCCGGGCGTGCGGGTCTCCGCCGGATCCGACCGGGCCGGGGGTTCCTCCGCGCAGCAGCTCGTCCGCCGTGGCCCCGTCCAGCCACGCGTTGTGCTCGTCGGCCATCACATGTCCTTCTGCGTCCGCCAACGTGAATGCGTCACACCGGTTCGCTCCACCAGGCCCCCCGTCCGCCCCCGCTGCGCGGGTACCGCGTCGAGGTCGCGCTCCCGTGCCTGGTCCCCGGCATTATGGCCGACCCGGGCCCGGGGTTCCGCTTCGTTTTCCGTCCCGTCCGCCCCGCCCGTCCCGCCCGCGGGACCGAACTCCGCGCTCAGCAGCTCCGCGAGCTTCTTCAGCCCCCGGTGGGCGGCCGTGCGGACCGCGCCGGGGCGCTTGCCCAGGGTCTCGGCGGCGCTCTTGGCGTCCAGGCCGACGACCACCCGCAGGACGACGGCCTCGGCCTGGTCCTGGGGGAGCTGGGCTATCAGCTTCATCGTGCGGCCGGTGGACAGGGCCTCCATGGCCTCGCCGTACGTGTCGGAGTCCGCGGCCCGGCCGGTCAGCTCGGTCTCGTCACCGCCGACGGCGGGACGGCGGCCGCGCATGCGGATGTGGTCGAGGGCCCGGTTGCGGGCGATGCGGGCGGCCCAGCCGCGGAAGCGGTCGGCGTCGCCGGTGAAGGAGGCGAGGTCGCGGGCGATCTGCAGCCATGCCTCGGAGGTCACGTCCTCGGCGTCGCCGTCACCGACGAGCGTCCGGACGTATCCGAGCAGGCGCGGGTGCACGGCGCGGTACACAGTCCGGAACGCGCTCTCGTCGCCGTCCTGTGCCGCGAGCACCGCGGCGGTCAGCTCCGCGTCGTCCCCCAGCAAAGTCCCCAACCCGTTCAACGTCCTGTACGTGTGGCGCAAATCCGCACGTTACGGCTTTCACGTACCTCTCGTCCACGAGTTGTACAACCAGCAACCAACCCTGCGCGGAGCGGGGTGTGACAGAAAACGCACTCCATACGCTGACATGAATACGGGCTTGTCGCACGAGTCCGTGACGGATGGCGACCGGGGCCTCTCCTGTGGGGGGTGGCGGCCTCGGTCGCCCTCCCCTTTCCAGACGGGTCAAACCTCCCCGCCCTCATCCTTTCGGCTCACTTCCGGGTGAAATACCCGTTCGGGCCGGGCGCGGCCCCTCCGAGATCGCTAGCGTTGCGGTGCACCCGCGCCGCTCCCCGAGGAGAACTCCGCTGTCCAGCCACCTTCCGGCACAGGTCCGCGGTCCGGCCTCCGCCCCCGGCGCCGGACTGGCGCGCTTCAACTCCCTGCCGCACGAGACCGCCCGCGCCGTCCTGCTGCGCTGCTGCGGCAGCGGGCGCTGGGCCCACCGGGTGGCCGCCCACCGCCCCTACCCGGACACCGCCGCCCTGCTGGCCGCGGGCGACGAAGCCGCGTACGACCTCTCCCAGGGCGACCTCTCCGAGGCGCTGGCCCGGGAGTCCTCGGCGGAGCTCGGCCAGGGCGCCCCGTACGCCGCCCTGCTCGCCCTCGACGCGGCGCGGGCGGAGTACGAGCGGACCTTCGGGCACGCCTTCGTGATCTGCCTGGACGGCCACCCGCCGGAGGAACAGGTGGACCAGCTGCTGGCCGCGATCCGCCGCAGGATGGCTCACGAGATCGACGAGGAGCGCTCGATCGCCGCCGAGGAACTGCGCCTGGTGACCCGCTCCCGGATGGTCCGGCTGCTGGACGGACTCGCCGGAGTCCACCGGCCCGACCCCGACGACGGTCTGTCCGCGGCCGGTTTCGGGCTATTTGCTCCTGTGGGATAGCCCGTCCGTGCCTGTTTGATCACACCGGCGGACCCCGGGCGAGGGAACCGACGAAGCGTCGCTACGATGTCCGGGGCCGGTGGACCGTACCCGGCCGGGCCCGACCGACAAAGAAGCCGGCTGGCCCCCGCCCCGCTTCCGGAGGGTTTTCCGTGCCGGCTGGAACGTTGTACCGCGGCCGGGAAGGAATGTGGTCCTGGGTGGCTCATCGAGTCACCGGCGTCCTCATCTTCTTCTTCCTGTTCGTACACGTCCTCGACACCGCTCTCGTCCGCGTCTCCCCCGAGGCGTACGACGATGTCGTGGCTACCTACAAGACTCCGATCGTCGCGCTGCTGGAGTACGGCCTCGTCGCCGCCATCCTGTTCCACGCGCTCAACGGTCTCCGTGTCATCGCCGTGGACTTCTGGTCCAAGGGCCCCCGCCACCAGAAGACGATGCTCTGGTGGGTCGTGGGCATCTGGGTCCTGCTGATGGGCGGGGCCCTGTACCCCGTGCTCGGCCACGCCTACCTCGAACTGTTCGGGAAGTGACACGTATGTCTTCTGACACTTCTTCCGCCAAGGCGATCGGCGACGTGGAGGGCGTTTCCCTCTACGACACCGACAACCCGGCGCCCTACATCGAGGCCCCGCGCAAGCGCACGGGCAAGACCCCTCGCTCGACCCGCGGCAACTTCGAGATGGCCGCGTGGCTCTTCATGCGCCTCTCGGGCATCGTGCTGGTCGTCCTCGTCATCGGCCACCTGCTGATCCAGCTGGTGCTGGACGGCGGCGTCTCCAAGATCGGCTTCGCCTTCGTGGCCGGCCGCTGGGCGTCCCCGTTCTGGCAGGTCTGGGACCTGCTGATGCTGTGGCTGGCCATGCTGCACGGCGCCAACGGCCTGCGTACCGTCATCAACGACTACGCGGAGCGCGCCAACACGCGGCTGTGGCTGAAGGGCCTGCTCTACACCGCCACGGTGTTCACCATCCTTCTGGGCACGCTGGTGATCTTCACCTTCGACCCGAACATCCGCTAGGCAACGGGGCTGAGGCGAATCAAATGAAGATCCACAAGTACGACACCGTCATCGTCGGCGCCGGTGGCGCGGGCATGCGCGCCGCCATCGAGGCGACGAAGCGCAGCCGCACCGCCGTGCTGACGAAGCTGTACCCCACCCGCTCCCACACGGGCGCCGCGCAGGGCGGCATGGCCGCCGCGCTGGCCAACGTGGAGGACGACAACTGGGAGTGGCACACCTTCGACACGGTCAAGGGCGGTGACTACCTGGTCGACCAGGACGCCGCCGAGATCCTGGCGAAGGAGGCCATCGACGCGGTCCTCGACCTGGAGAAGATGGGCCTGCCGTTCAACCGCACCCCGGACGGCACCATCGACCAGCGCCGCTTCGGCGGCCACTCCCGCAACCACGGCGAGGCGCCGGTCCGCCGGTCCTGCTACGCCGCGGACCGCACGGGCCACATGATCCTCCAGACGCTGTACCAGAACTGCGTCAAGGAGGGCGTGGAGTTCTTCAACGAGTTCTACGTCCTGGACCAGCTCCTGGTCGAGGAGGACGGCGTCAAGAAGTCGGCCGGTGTGGTCGCGTACGAGCTCGCCACCGGCGAGATCCACGTGTTCCAGGCCAAGGCCGTCATCTACGCCTCCGGCGGCACCGGCAAGTTCTTCAAGGTGACCTCCAACGCGCACACCCTCACGGGTGACGGCCAGGCGGCCTGCTACCGCCGCGGCCTGCCGCTGGAGGACATGGAGTTCTTCCAGTTCCACCCGACGGGCATCTGGCGCATGGGCATCCTGCTGACGGAGGGCGCCCGCGGTGAGGGCGGCATCCTCCGCAACAAGGACGGCGAGCGCTTCATGGAGAAGTACGCGCCGGTCATGAAGGACCTCGCGTCCCGTGACGTCGTCTCGCGCTCCATCTACACGGAGATCCGCGAGGGCCGCGGCTGCGGCCCCGCCGGCGACCACGTGTACCTGGACCTGACGCACCTCCCGCCGGAGCAGCTCGACGCGAAGCTCCCGGACATCACGGAGTTCGCGCGCACCTACCTCGGCATCGAGCCCTACACGGACCCGATCCCGATCCAGCCCACCGCGCACTACGCCATGGGCGGCATCCCGACCAACGTCGAGGGTGAGGTCCTGGCGGACAACACCACCGTCGTCCCCGGCCTGTACGCGGCCGGCGAGGTCGCGTGCGTGTCGGTGCACGGCGCCAACCGCCTGGGCACCAACTCGCTGCTGGACATCAACGTCTTCGGCAAGCGCTCCGGCATCGCGGCGGCCAAGTACGCGGCCGAGAACGACTACGTCGAGCTGCCGGAGAACCCGGCACAGCAGGTCGCCGACCTGGTCGAGCACCTGCGCAACTCCACGGGCAAGGAGCGGGTCGCCGACCTGCGCCTGGAGCTCCAGGAGACGATGGACGCGAACGTGATGGTGTTCCGCACGGAGCAGACCATCAAGACCGCGGTCGAGAAGATCGCCGAGCTGCGCGCGCGCTACAAGAACGTGTCCGTCCAGGACAAGGGCAAGCGCTTCAACACGGACCTGCTGGAGGCCATCGAGCTGGGCAACCTGCTCGACCTGGCCGAGGTCATGGCCGTGTCCGCGCTGGCGCGCAAGGAGTCCCGCGGCGGTCACTACCGCGAGGACTACCCGAACCGCGACGACGTCAACTTCATGCGCCACACCATGGCGTACCGCGAGGTCGGCGCCGACGGCCAGGACTCCGTCCGCCTGGACTACAAGCCCGTCGTCGTCACCCGCTACCAGCCGATGGAGCGTAAGTACTGATGGCCACCCCCACCCTGGACAAGGTCGAGGCCGAGGCCGCGGCCTCGCACAACATCACGGTCACCTTCCGGATCCGCCGCTTCAACCCCGAGGTCTCGGCCGAGGCGGAGTGGCAGGACTTCCAGATCGAGATCGACCCGAAGGAGCGCGTGCTCGACGGTCTCCACAAGATCAAGTGGGACCTCGACGGCACGCTGACCTTCCGCCGCTCGTGCGCGCACGGCATCTGCGGCTCCGACGCGATGCGGATCAACGGCAAGAACAGGCTCGCCTGCAAGACGCTGATCAAGGACATCAACCCGGAGAAGCCGATCACCGTCGAGGCCATCAAGGGCCTCACGGTGATGAAGGACCTCGTGGTCGACATGGAGCCCTTCTTCCAGGCCTACCGCGACGTCATGCCGTTCCTGGTCACCAAGGGCAACGAGCCGACGCGCGAGCGCCTGCAGTCCGCCGAGGACCGCGAGCGCTTCGACGACACCACCAAGTGCATCCTGTGCGCCGCGTGCACGTCCTCGTGCCCGGTGTTCTGGAACGACGGCCAGTACTTCGGCCCGGCGGCGATCGTCAACGCGCACCGCTTCATCTTCGACTCGCGCGACGAGGCCGGCGAGCAGCGGCTGGAGATCCTGAACGACAAGGACGGCGTGTGGCGCTGCCGCACCACCTTCAACTGCACCGACGCGTGCCCGCGCGGCATCGAGGTCACGAAGGCGATCCAGGAAGTCAAGCGCGCGCTGATCACGCGCCGCTTCTGATCCTTCCGACGCGTCCCTCACAGCGCGCGGCCCCGGCGGGCCCGTCGCGCTCCGGGGCGCTGCGACGGACTCCGTCCGCCGGTCCCGTACGGGGCCGGTGAGCGTCGAGGCCCCGCACCCGGACATCCTCCGGGTGCGGGGCCCCACGCGTCTTCGGGGGTGGGTCAGGGTCGGGTCAGGGGTGGCCCCGATGGTCCGGGGATCTTGCTCACGGCAGGCTTACAGCCATGACGAACCCCGCGAACTCCGCTCCGCGCAAGGCCCGTTGGGCGACCATGCTGGCCGCCGGCGTGGCTCTGGCCGCCATCGGCGCCGGCACCCTGCCCGCCGTGGCCTCCGCCTCCGAACGCCCCTCCGCCGCCCCGGTCACCGGTACGGTCCACACGCACCGCCCGCTGGACCGCGCCGCCCTCCAGGACTCCCTGGCCGGGCTCCCGGACGTGGCCGTCAGCGGGGCGCTGGCCCGGGTGAGCGGCAGGGACGGACGCTGGAACGGTACGGCGGGGTCCACCGTCCCGTCGGCCGACGCGAGCTTCCGGATCGGCAGCGTCACCAAGGTGTTCACCTCCACGGTGACGCTCCAGCTGGTCGCGGAGGGCCGCCTCGGCCTGGACACCCCCGTGCAGGAAATCCTGCCGGGCACCCTTCCCGCCGACTGGGCGCCGATCACCATCGGGCAGCTGCTGAGCCACACCAGCGGCATGCCCCACCCCGTGGCCCCCACCGACGGCACCACCCCGGCCTCGGCGATCGCCGACGCGCTGCGGGCCGCCGCCGAGGAGGGCGCGCCCAAGCCCGTACCGGGGGCCGCGCAGCAGTACAACGGCCTGAACCACTTCCTGCTCGGCATGGCCGTCGAGAAGGTGACCGGCCGTACGTACGCGGAGGAAGTGCAGCGCCGCATCGCCCGCCCGCTGGGGCTGCGCCACACGTACGTGCCCGCCGCCGGCGACCATTCGCTCCCGGCCCCGCACACCCGGGCCCTGTGGGACGCCTCCGGGACCGGTACCGGCGAGCTCGTGGACAACTCCCGGCAGAGCCCCTGGGCCTGGGCGGAGGGCGGGATGATCTCCAACGCCCCCGAGCTGGAGCGGTTCTTCACCGCCCTGATGCAGGGCCGGCTGCTGCCGCCCGCGCAGCAGAAGCTGCTGACCGAGGCGGTCCCCGGCTTCGAGGGCAACCTCTCCTACAGCCGGGGCGGCCTCCAGCACGTGCGGCTCGGCGAGAACACCTGGGTGTGGGGCAAGACCGGCTCGTCCTACGGCTACACCAGCGGCGTCTTCGTCAACGAGGACCGCAGCCGGGTGCTGGTGTACTCCCTCAACCCGACGAACCGCCGCCCGAAGGACAAGACCGAGGGCCTGACGGAGCGGGAGCACATCTTCAAGATCGCCGGCGCGGCCTTCTGACCCCGGGCCCGCGGCGCCGCCGCCACGCCGCTCGACGGGCCCGGGGAACGCCGCCGGCCGGATCGCGGCCCGGCGCGTCGACACGGGCCGGGCGGCGCGGGAGCATGGGCGGATGTGACGAGGCCCGCCAAGACCGCATGCGCTGACCGGAGTTCGGCCCACCTCGGGCGCCGGACGTTCCTCACCTCCCTGGGGACCGTCGCCGCCACCTTCGCCACCGGGATCCCCGCCCACGCCACGGAGCACGCGCGGGACGCCGCCACCGCCGCCGAATACGTGGACGTCCAGCTCCTCGACATCACCGATCTGCACGGCTACCTCCAGGCCGCACCCGGGGGCAACGCCGTCATCGGCGGCAACGGCGGCCGGACGTACACCGTCGGCGGCGTCGCGTACATGGCCGCCCATCTCGCCCGGCTGCGGGCCGGCCGGGCCAATTCGCTCTTCTTCACCCCCGGGGACGCCTTCGCCGGCTGGGAGTTCGACGCCGCCGCGTTCGCCGACGAGCCGACCGTCGAGGCCCTCAACCGCATGGGGCTGGACTTCGCGACCGCCGGGAACCACGAGTTCGACAAGTCCCCCGCCATGCTGCGCCGGCACATGGAGCAGGGCGTGCCGTTCCCCGTCGTGGGCCGCGACGCCACGTTCACCGACTCCTCCGGGGCCCGCTTCCACGGCTCCGACTTCCGCTACCACAGCGCCAACGTCGTCTGGGGTGCCGACGGGAGCACGGTCCTGCCCGCGTACAACGTCGAGACGGTCCGCTCCGCCGGCGGGCAGGAGCTGCGGATCGGGTTCATCCACCTCACCGCCCTCGGCACCGAGGTGATGCCCGGCTCCTACCAGCCCGGGCTCGCCACCCTCGACGAGATCGCCACCGCCGACCGGTACGCGGCCCTGCTCAAGTCCCAGGGCGTGGGCGCCATCGTGCTCAGCGTCCACGACGGGGCGGTGGCCGGCGCCGACTTCAACAGCGGCTCCGACCCCTCCGGCCCGGCCCTCGACCTGGCGCTGCGGGTCTCCCCCGACATCGACGCCATCGTCACCGGCCACTGGCACACCCGGTTCAACATGATGGTCCCCGACCCGAACGGCGTCCCCCGCCCCTTCGTCGAGGCGGGCTGCCACGGCCAGCTCATCAACGAGATCAGCCTGCGCCTCGACCCGGCGACGGGCAAGGTGGTCCGCGAGCTGACGGTGTCCGTCAACCATCCCAACACCCGCGACGTGGCCCCCGATCCGGCCCTCAAGGAGGTCGTCGACTACTGGGCCGGCCAGGCCGCCGCGCGCGACGCCGCCCGGATCGGCAGGCAGACCGGCTCGTTCCTGCGTACGCGCAACACCGCCGGGGAGTCCACGATGGGCGACCTGGCCGCCGACTGGGCGCTGTGGGCGGGCCGCCGGCCGGCCGACCCGGAGAACGACGCCAACGTCCACCCCAACGTGCCGGCCCAGCTCGCGCTGGTCGCCGCCGCTCCCCGGGTGGGCCAGGCGGTCATCGCGGGCGATCTGGTCAGGGACGCGGCCTCGGGCGGCGCCGTCACCTTCGGCCGCGCCTGGCGGGCCGTCGGCTTCGGCGACCCGGTCGTCAGCGCGACCGTGACGGGGCAGCAGATCCACGACGCCCTGGAGCAGCAGTGGACGACGGCGGCCAGCGGCGAGCTGCTCTTCGCGCCGCTGGCCGTGTCCGCGAACGTCCGCTACACCTTCGACGCCCGGGGCCGGGTCGGTGACCGCGTCCGCCCGGCGGACGTCTTCATCGACGGGGTGCCGCTGGACCTCGCCCGCGCCTACCGGCTGGCGGCCCCCTCGTACACCTTCCTGGCGTACGACGGTTACGGCGCGCTCCGGGGTTTCCGGGCCCCGTACCGCCACCAGCGGGACTACGAGAGCTTCATCGCGTACGTCCGGGAGAAGCAGACGCTGACGCCGGCGCCGCTGAACCGGGTGACGGCCGCGAACACGGCCCGGCTCGGGGCGGACGTCGGGACCGTCCTGGAGCCGGGTCCGTTCCTGCTGTCCGACGGCTCCCCGATGCCCCGGCCCGAGGCCGCGCTCGTGGCGGCGGACCGTCCGCCGGCGACGCCGGAGGGCTTCCGGCCGCCCTGCTGAACAAAGGCTTGAACCTGTTCAAAAACAGGTCTACAGTCAGCCTTGCCAAGAAGTTGAACACGTTCAAGGGGGCTGAGGGCAATGGACCTCACCGTGGTCGCGTACGTCATCTACCTGCTCATCAGCATCGGCCTGACCGTCTGGGTGGCCCGCACGCTCAGCCGCAACGGCCGCGTCTTCATCGCGGACGTCCTCCAGGGGAACGAGAAGCTCGCCGATGCCGTCAACCACCTCCTCGTGGTCGGCTTCTACCTCGTGAACATCGGCTTCGTGACCCTCTACCTGCGCTCGGGCGGGACGATCCTCGAAGCCCGCGGGCTCTTCGAGGAGCTGTCGGTCAAGCTCGGCGTCGTCCTGCTGGTCCTCGGGGTCATGCACCTCGGCAACGTCTGGGTGCTGAGCCGGATGCGCCGCCGGGGGATCGCCGAGCGGCAGGCCCAGCAGCTGCCGCCGGTACCGCCGGTCGCCCCGCAGGGGTGGACCGCTCCGGCCGGTGCCTGAGCCGTGGCGGGGACCGCGCGGGCCGGAGTCCGGCACCTGACCGTCCTGTACGACGCCGACTGCCCCGTGTGCACCCGCATCCGCGACTGGCTCGTCCGGCAGCGGCAACTGGTCCCGCTGCGGATGGTGCCGGCCGCCTCCGCCGAGGCGTGGCGGCTGTTCCCCGGGCTGGCGCACGCCGAGACCCTCCGCGAGATCACCGTCGTCGGGGACGGGGGGCAGGTGTGGCGCGGGACGGACGCCTTCATCGTGTGCCTGTGGGCGCTGGCGGAGCACCGCGCGAAGGCCGTCGGACTCGCCACCCCGGCGGGCCGGCCGTTCGCCGCGGCGGCGATGCACGCGGCCGCCGCCGTCCGGCACGCGGTCCGTACCAATTCCGAAGCGGAGGCCGGGGAACCGGCCTGTGACGAGCACTGCTCCGTGCCCCGATAAGGTCGGACACCGTGACAGATCAGAAGGCGCCCAAGAGCGAGCAGACCCGCACGCTCATCCTCGAAACCGCCCTCCGGCTCTTCCAGGAGCGCGGGTTCGACAAGACGACCATGCGGGGCATCGCCAAGGAGGCGGGGGTCTCGGTCGGCAATGCGTACTACTACTTCGAGTCGAAGGAACACCTGGTCCAGGGCTTCTACGACCGGATCGGCGCCGCCCACCAGAAGGCGGTCCGGCCCATCCTGGACCAGGAGACGGACCTCCAGAAGCGGCTCGCCGGCGTGCTGACGAGCTGGATGGACATCGCGGATCCGTACCACGAGTTCGCCTCGCAGTTCTTCAAGAACGCGGCGGACCCGGAGAGTCCGCTCAGCCCGTTCTCGCCGGAGTCGGAACCGGCGCGTCAGGCCGCCATCGACATCCACCGCGAGGTGCTGGCCGGGGCGAAGACCAAGGTCCCGGCCGAACTGGCGGACGTGCTGCCGGAGTTGATGTGGCTCTCGCAGATGGGCCTGGTCCTGTATTGGGTCTTCGACCGCTCGCCCGGCAGCGAGAAGACCCGGCGGCTCGCCGAGCGCGGCGCGCAGCTGACCACGCGGGGCATCGTGCTGGCCCGGTTCCGGGTACTGCGGCCGCTGGTGCGCGAGGTGCACGAGCTGTTCGCGGACTTCCTGCCGGGCATGGCCCAGACGGCGGCCTCGCGCGCCGGGAAGCGCGCGTCGGACCCCCACCCCGGGGAGGAGTGAGGGTCCGGGCGGGTCGTCGCCCGCGGGTCAGCGGCCCAGGACCAGGAGGGCCGCCACGGCAGGGCCGAAGGCTCCGCCGAGCTGGTAGCAGAGGGTGAACAGGCCGATGGCGCTGGGCCGGTGGGCCTCGTCGGGGGCCACGGACACCGCGTGGGTCGACAGGACCGCGTTGGCGGCGGTGGCGGTGAACACCCCCGCCGCGGTGGCCGCCAGCAGCAGCGGGCCCGAGGCGGCGAGGACGCCGGTGAGGGCGGCGGCCGCGCCGGTCGCGACCAGGACCGTACGGACGGCCGTGCGGCTCATGCGGGCCGAGGCGGCGGCGAGCAGCCAGGACAGCGCGGAGCCGGTGAGCAGCGCGACCAGCTGTCCGGCACCGGCGGAGGCGGCGTCCCATCCGGCTCGGTCGGCGAGCAGCCGGGGGACCGAGAAGAGCAGGGTGAAGTAGGAGGTCGACAGGACCAGCGCGAGCAGGGCCGAGACCACGAACACGGGCCGGCGCAGCAGGGCTGTGGGCACGAACCCGTCGGGGCGGCGGCGGACGTGCAGGGTGAGCAGCACGGCGGCCACGAGGGCCCCGCCGAGGGCGGCGAGCGGTGCGGTCGGCAGCAGGACCAGGGCGGTGGCGAGCAGGGTCAGCAGGGCGGCGCCGCGGCCGTCGAAGCGGCCGGAGGGGGGCGGGGTGCTCGTGCCAGCGCGCCGGATGACCACGGGTACGGCCAGCAGGGAGACGGCCTGGACGGCGAGGGCGACGCGCCAGGAGGCGCCGTCGGCGAGGGTCCGGCCGAGCAGCGGCCCGGAGGCGCCGAGCATGCCGAAGCCGGCGCTGATGACGCCCATCCGGCGGGCGGTGCCCGCGAGGCTCATCGCCGCCGCGACCAGCCCGGCGCCGCCGGCGGCCTGGGCGCAGCGGCCGACGAGGGTGAGCGGCAGCCAGGGGGAGGCGGCGACCAGCAGGGTGCCGGCCAGGACGAGGACGGTGGCCAGGCGGAGCACCGCGGCGAGGCCCCGGCGGCGCAGGAGTCCGGCGAGCAGCGGGGTGCCGACGGCCATGGCCCAGCCGAAGGCGGTGAGCAGCCAGGCGGCGGTGCCGTTGCCGACGCCGAGGGAGGCGGCCATGTCCGGGAGGATCAGCACGGGCGCGTTGGCCCCGGCGGCGATGGGGGTCGCGAGCAGGGCGAGCCAGAGGACCGGGACGGGCCCCCGCGCGGCGGCCGCCGGGGCGGCGGCCTTCCGGGTGGTGCTGCTGCTGGTGGTGGTGCCGGTGGTAACCGTCATGGTGCCCACTCCCCCTCGTGCCTCAACCTTGACAATCTCAACGTTGAAATAAAAACAGACGGACTACCTCAACGTCAAGTGTCTTAACGCTGAGGTATTCTTCGGGCATGGAGAAGCACGGAAACGACCAGGACCTGGCGGCCGTCATCGTCGGCCAGTGGGAGAAGGAGCGCCCGGACCTCGCGGAGGCGCTGTGGCCCGTCGAGGTGCTGGCCCGGATCCAGCGCATGACCCGGATCATCGACAAGTACCTCAAGACCTTCACGGCCGAACACGGCCTGGAGGTCGGCGAGTTCGACGTACTGGCCACCCTGCGCCGGTCAGGGCCGCCGTACGCGCTGACCGCGGGCGCGCTGGTCCCGGTCTCCATGGTGACCTCGGGCGCGATCACCAACCGGATCGACCGGCTGGAGGCCAAGGGCCTGGTCGAGCGGGTCCGCGACGGGGCCGACCGCCGGTCGGTGCGCATCCGGCTGACCGACGGGGGCCGCACCCTGATCGACACCCTGATCGAGGAGCACCTGCGGCGCTACGCGACCCTGCTGGAGCCGCTGGACCGCGACACGTGCGAGGCCCTGGGCGGATCCCTGCGCACGCTGCTGCTGGCGCACGGCGACGCCCTCGTGCCGCCCGCGGCCGGCTGAGTTCGGGGCCCGCGTACGCCCGCGCACGCCCGTGCGGGCACGCGCGGACGCACGCCGTCCGGAGCGACGCGGGTCAGGCCTGGTACGAGGCGAGTTCGACGACGGTGATGTCGGAGGGCGCCCCGACCCGGACCGGCGGACCCCAGGCGCCCGCGCCCCGGGACACGTACAGCTGGGTGTCCCCGTAGCGCTCCAGGCCCGCGACGGTCGGGTTCGCCAGCTCGGCCAGGTACTCGCCGGGCCACAGCTGGCCGCCGTGGGTGTGTCCGGAGAGCTGGAGGTCCACGCCGTGGCGGACGGCCTCGTCGATCACGATCGGCTGGTGGGCGAGGAGCACGGAGGCACGGGCGCGGTCGCGGTCCCCGAGGGCCGCCTGGAAGTCGGGGCCCTTGCCCTCCTTCTCCCCCTGGACGTCGTTGACCCCGGCGAGGTCGAAGTGGGGCAGTTCGCGGCGGGCGTTCTCCAGCGGGGTGAGGCCGAGTTCGCGGACGTGGTCGACCCACTGCTCGGCGCCGGAGAAGTACTCGTGGTTGCCGGTGACGAAGAAGGCTCCGTGGCGCGCGCGGAGTTCGCGGAGCGGTTCGGCGGCGGGGCCGAGGTCGTGGACGTCGCCGTCCACGAGGTCGCCGACGATGGCGATGAGGTCGGGCTGCGTGCCGTTGACGGTGTCGACGATGCGGCGGGCGTGGGCGCGGCCCAGCACCGGGCCGAGGTGGACGTCGCTGACGACGGCGATCCGGAACCCGTGCGCGGCGCGCGGCAGCCGGGCGAGCGGCACCTTCACCCGCTTCACGCGGGGCCCGCGGAGCACTCCGTAGGTCCCGTTCGCGACGACCCCGCCGGCGGCGGCCACGGCGGCCCCGCCCAGCACCCGCGCCACGAACACCCTCCGGCTGACCCCGCCGGCGCCGGCGGCGTCGGCCGTGCCCGGCTGCGGGGCCTCGGCGGCGTCGGGCTGCGGCGCCCCGGCCCGCCCGGCCGCGCCGGGTGAGGCGGCCCCGGCTTCGGGGACCGCGGCCTCCGCGGGGGCGCCGGGCACGGGGGCGCCGGGCACGGGGGCGCCGGGCACGGGGGCGCCGGGCACGGGGGCGCCGGCGGTGCCGGCCTCCGCAGCCTCCGCGGCAGCCCCGGGCGCGCCACCCGCGGCCGCGAGGGCGCCGGCGGTGTCGACCGCGACGGCAGCCCCGGGCGCGGTGGCCTCGGCCTGCCCGGCCGCGACCGGCGCGGGGGTGGCGGCCGGCGGGCCGGCGGGGGTGGCGGCCGGCGGGCCGGCGGGGGCGGGGCCCTGCGGGGCTGTCGCCCCACCCGCCCCTTCCCGCAACCGGGGCTCCGCCCCGGCCGCCCCGGCCGGATCAAGCCCCTCCGGCGACTGCGGAGGCGGGGCCACCGGGAGCCGGCGGAGCCACAGGCGGCGGATCGGTTCCGCCACCGCCATCGCCAGCGTCAGGTAGAGCAGCACCGCCAGCCACATGTACCCCGGCCACGCCACCAGCCGCTCCAGCCAGAACGGCGCACCCGCCCGCCCCGCCGTCAGCGCGGCCAGCGCCAGCAGGGGCAGCGCGAACGCCAGGGCCGTGCCCGCCTTGCGGGCCGGCCCGCCCGCGCGCGTCGTGTCGCGGACCAGCCGCACCCACAGCCACCGGTGGACCAGCCCCAGCAGCGCCAGTACCGCGACCACCGCCACGATCGCCACCACCACGGTCATCACGACTCCCGCCGCAGCGCCCGGAGACCGCGGACCCCGATCACACCAACGGCCGTCCCCAGGAGAAATGACGTCACCGCCAGGAGAAGGTGTACCCAGAAGTAGGCCGTGGGCTGACCGTCGTCGAAAGCCAGACCGCTGGCGTCATTGAAGAGGTTCTTTACGAACGTGGACCAGATCACCCAGGACCAGGCTCCGAACGCTGCGAGGAACCAGGACGCGGTGCGGCTGAGTTTCATGCCCCCAGTATCGGATTCGTCCCCAGGACGGACGCGCCGGGGTGGGCCGTACCGGGGGTGGTTGGGCCCGGTTGGCCGGTCCTGGACGCCGGTCAGTCCATCGGGATGTACGTTCACCTGCGTGTCTGCCAAGAAGACCGCGCTGACGGTCCTTTCCGCCGCACTGCTGGTTCCAGCGGTGCTCATGGCATCCGCGAGCGCGCCCGTACACGCCGCGCCGGCGCCGCCCCCGCCGGCCGACGGGAAGGGGCAGCCCCCGAAGGCACCGAACGCCGCCCCCGCACCGCCCCCCTCGATGTCCACCGTCGGCGGCGCCCGCCTCGGGCAGCCCGGCACCCAGGTCAACCCGCTGCCCGGCGCGCCCGCCCTGCCCGCCAACCTCAGCGGCCGGTCCTGGATCGTGGCGGACGCCGAGACCGGCGAGGTCCTCGCGGCGCACAACGCCCACTGGCGGCTTCCCCCGGCCTCCACCATGAAGATGCTCTTCGCCGACACCGTGCTGCCCACCCTCCCCAAGGACCAGGTCCACCACGTCACCGACGAGGACATGGACGGCGTCGGCCCGGGCAGCAGCCTGGTCGGCGTCAAGGAGGACCACGACTACTCCGTCCACGACCTGTGGCTCGGCGTGTTCCTGCGTTCCGGGAACGACGCCGTGCACGTGCTCTCGGCGATGAACGGCGGTATCGACAAGACCGTCCAGGACATGCAGGCGCACGCCGAGGAACTCCAGGCCCTGGACACCCACGTGGTGTCCCCGGACGGCTACGACGCCCCCGAGCAGGTGTCCAGCGCGTACGACCTCACCCTCATCGCCCGCTCCGGCCTGCAGAAGCAGGACTTCCGGGAGTACTGCGGGACGGCCGAGGCCAAGTTCCCCGGCAGGCAGGAGGCCGGCAGGCCCCGCGACTACTTCGAGATCCAGAACACGAACCGGCTGATGACGGGCGCGGGCGGCATCACCCCCTACAAGGGCATCGCCGGGGTGAAGAACGGCAACACCACCATGGCCGGCTCGACCTTCACCGGCGCCGCCCAGCGCGGTGACAAGAAGCTGCTGGTGACGGTGATGAACCCGGACGACGGCGGGGTGAACTCGGTCTACGAGGAGACCGCCGAGCTCTTCGACTGGGGGTTCGCGGCGGTCGGGAAGGTCAAGCCGGTCGGCGAGCTGGTGCCGCCGAAGAGCGCGGACGCCTCCCCGCACGGCTCCCCCGCCCAGTCCCACGAGAAGGGCGCCCGGGCGGCGGGCGGCGCCTCCGGCAGCAGCGGGCTCGGCACGGCGTTCGGGATCGCGGGCGGGGCGCTGGCCGTCCTGGCGGGCGGCGCCTTCGTGGTGAACCGCCGCTGGCCGCGCGGCCGCCGGGGCCCGGGAGGCAGCGCCGGCAGCCCGGACGGCCCGGACACCCCCTAGGGCCTGTCGTCAAACTTCCGTCTGCCCCGCGACGCCTGGCACGCGCTCTCGCCGCACCGGGCGGAAGCCCGAGTACGTCCAGTACGAGGGCTGCCGCCCGGCACGCCGAGAGCACGCACCAGACGCCGCGGGGCCGCCCTCCGGGCGACGACGGCAGTTCGACGACAGGCCCTAGTCCCGCTCCCGGCCCTGCTCCGCGTCCTCGGCGTCATCGGCCCCCTCGTCCTTCCGGGTGGCCGTCCAGGACGCGCAGAAGAGCAGCAGTTTCGCCGTGAAGTTGATCCACAGCAGGAGGGCGATCGGCACGCCGAAGGCCCCGTACATGCTTTTGGCCGCGACCTCCCGCATGTAGCCGCTGAGCAGCAGTTTCAGCAGTTCGAAGCCCGCCGCGCCGATCAGGGCCGCCTGGATCAGGCGGCCGCGCGGCGGCTCGACGCCGGGCAGCAGGGTCAGCAGGTAGAGCAGCAGCAGGAAGGCCGCCAGTACGCCGACGGCGAAGGCCGCGCCGCGCAGCAGCGCTCCGCCGGCGCCCTCGCGCGGGATGTGCAGGAACTCGGCGGACTTGCCGACCGCGCTGGCCCCGATGACCGACGCGGCGGCCGAGGCGAGGGCCGCGCCGCCGAGGCCGAGGAGGACGAGGGCGTCCTTGCCCTTGCGCAGGACGGGGTTGCCCTCGTCCTCGTCGTCCTTCTCCCACACGGCGCGCAGGCAGTCGCGCATGGAGCCGATCCAGCCGATTCCGGTGAAGAGGAGGACGGCTCCGGCGACGAGGCCGACGGTGCCGGCGTTGGCGACGAGTGCCTCGATGTCGAGCTGGTCGGAGATGCCGGGGACCTGCTCGGCGAGTCCTTGCTGGAGCTTGTCCAGCTGCTCCTGGCTGAGCAGCGCGGCGCCGACGGCGGCGGCGACGGTGATCAGCGGGAAGAGCGCGAGGAAGCTGATGAAGGTGATGGCGGCGGCGAGCCGGGACCAGTGCACGCGGTCGAGGCGCTCGTACGAATGCCAGGCGTGGGTCCGCATGCCGGCGGAGACCGCCGGGCCGATCACCGGGAGCTTCGTCAGCCAGTCCATGGGGCCACCGTAAATGAGCTGCTGGAAATAGCGGGGATTGCCGCTTTCGGGCACTACGGTCGTCGATTGTGACTTTTCGCCCTACGGATCGTCCCCCGGCTCACCCGTTCCATGCGCTGCTGTTGCGGAGTTTTTGGTTCCACTCGCGGCGTGCCCTGCGGCTCCTGCGTCAGGAGCGCGGTATGGCCGTGTCGCCCACCGGAGCGGGCTGTGCGGGGACGCCGGCGGCGCCGGTGCCGAAGGGGTACTCGCGCAGCTTGCGCCAGACCCCGTCCGAGCCCTGCTCGTAGAGGGCGAAGCCCTCGCACAGCCAGGCGGCGGAGTAGTCGGCGAGCTCGGCGAACGCCCGGTCCATCGCCTCCTCGGAGATCCCGTGGGCGACGGTGACGTGCGGGTGGTACGGGAAGGCCAGCTCGCGGGCGAGCGGCCCCTCGGGGTCGCGGACCTGTCCCTGGAGGCGGGTGCAGCCCGGGGTGCCCTCGGCGAGCCGGACGAAGACGACCGGCGAGAGGGGGCGGAAGGTTCCCGTCCCCTCCAGGCGCATCGGGAAGGCCCGGAAGGCCTCGGCGACCTCCGCGAGGTGGGCGCGGACCGCGGGCAGCCGCTCCGCCTCCACCTCGGTGGGCGGTACGAGGGTCACGTGCGTGGGGATGCCGTGCGCGGCGGCGTCCCCGAAGCCGGCGCGCAGCTCCTGGAGCTGGCGGCCGTACGGCTCCGGGACCGCGATCGAAACGCCGAGCGTTACGGTCCCCACGTGTGTCTCCTTGGTGTGTGTACGGGGTGCTGCCGCCTCAGTGTGGCGGCAGCACCCCCTCGGCCGCCAGGGGCCTCGGAACGTCAGTGCTTGGCGGGCAGGAAGCCGAGGCGGTCGTAGGCCTGCGCCAGGGTCTCCGCGGCGACCGCCCGGGCCTTCTCCGCGCCCTTTGCCAGCAAGGAGTCCAGGGTCTCCGGGTCGTCCAGGTACTCCTGGGTGCGCTGCTTGAAGGGTGTGACGAAATCGACCATGACGCCGGCCAGGTCGGTCTTCAGCGCGCCGTAGCCCTTGCCCTCGTACCGGGCCTCCAGGGCGGAGACCGACTCGCCCGTGAGGGTGGAGTAGATCGTGAGCAGGTTGCTGACGCCCGGCTTGTTCTCGACGTCGAAGCGGATCTCGGCCTCGGTGTCGGTCACCGCGCTCTTGATCTTCTTCTCGGTGACCTTGGCCTCGTCGAGGAGGTTGATCAGGCCCTTCGGGGACGACGCCGACTTCGACATCTTGATCGCCGGGTCCTGGAGGTCGTAGATCTTCGCGACCTCCTTGACGATGTGCGCGGCGGGGAGGGTGAAGGTCCGGCCGAAACGCTGGTTGAAGCGCTCGGCGAGGTCGCGGGTCAGCTCGATGTGCTGGCGCTGGTCCTCGCCGACCGGGACGGCGTTCGCCTGGTAGAGCAGGATGTCGGCGACCTGGAGGATCGGGTACGTGAACAGGCCGACGCTGGCGCTGTTGACCCCGCCCTTGGCGGACTTGTCCTTGAACTGGGTCATCCGGCTGGCCTCGCCGAACCCGGTGATGCAGTTCATGACCCAGCCGAGCTGCGCGTGCTCGGGGACGTGGCTCTGGACGAAGAGCGTGCAGCGCTCGGGGTCGAGGCCGGCGGCGAGGAGCTGCGCGGCGGACAGCCGGGTGTTCGCGCGGAGGTCCTTCGGATCCTGCGGCATGGTGATCGCGTGCAGGTCGACGACCATGTAGAAGGCGTCGTGCGTCTCCTGGAGGGCGACGTACTGGCGGATCGCTCCGAGGTAGTTCCCGAGGTGGAACGAGCCGGAGGTGGGCTGGATGCCGGAGAGCGCGCGAGGACGATCAGAAGCCATGCCCCCCATTCTTCCACCTGCCCGGCCCGGCCCCGGCACCCCTCCTTCCCGCGCCGCGCGACGGACTCCGCCGGCCGGATCCGGCCCCGCCCGCCGGCCGCCGGGCGGGCCGGTGGGCGAGGGCGGCCGGGTGCGCCGGGGGTGCCGCCGCGCGGGGCGGGGTCCCCGGCGCCGAGCCGCGCGAGCGGTGCGTCAGGCGGGCAGGCCGGGGGCCGGGAAGGCGGACATGAGGGCCGCGACCTCGGAGCGGATCGCGGCCAGCGCCGGCTCGTCGGCCTTCGCCGCGGCGTCCACCGCGCGGGAGATCCACTCCGCCACCACCGGCATGTGGGCGGCGGTCAGGCCCCGCGACGTCAGCGACGGCGTGCCGATGCGGATGCCCGACGGGTCGAACGGCTTGCGCGGGTCGAACGGCACCGTGTTGTAGTTCACCACGATCCCCGCCCGGTCCAGGGCCTTCGCCGCGATCTTGCCCGGGACGCCCCGCGAGGTGAGGTCCATCAGGATCAGGTGGTTGTCCGTACCGCCCGAGACGAGGTCGAAGCCCCGCTCCAGAAGCGCCGCGGCCAGCGCCTTCGCGTTGGCCACGACCGCGTGCGCGTACGAGACGAAGGACGGCTGCGCGGCCTCGTGGAGGGCCACCGCGATGCCCGCCGTGGTCTGGTTGTGCGGGCCGCCCTGGAGGCCGGGGAAGACCGCCTTGTCGATGGCCTTCGCGTGCTCCTCCTTGCACATGAGCATCGCGCCGCGCGGCCCGCGCAGGGTCTTGTGGGTGGTGGTGGAGATGACGTCCACGTGCCCCGCCGGGGAGGGGTGGGCGCCGCCCGCGATCAGGCCGGCGATGTGGGCCACGTCCGCGACCAGGACCGAGCCGGCCTCCTCGGCGATCGAGGCGAACGCCGAGAAGTCGATGGTCCGGGGAAGGGCCGTCCCGCCACAGAAGATGATCTTCGGGCGCTCCGCCAGGGCCAGCTCCCGGACCGCGTCGTAGTCGATCAGCCCGGTGTCGGGCCGCACGCCGTACTGGACGCCGCGGAACCAGGAACCCGTCGCCGAGACGCCCCAGCCGTGCGTCAGGTGGCCGCCCATCGGCAGGGCCATGCCCATCACCGTGTCGCCGGGCTTCGCGAAGGCCAGGTAGACGGCCAGGTTCGCCGGGGAGCCGGAGTACGGCTGGACGTTGGCGTGGTCCACCCCGAACAGGCCCTTGGCCCGCTCGACGGCGAGGGCCTCGACGCGGTCGATGTTCTGCTGGCCCTCGTAGTAGCGGCGGCCCGGGTAGCCCTCGCTGTACTTGTTCTGCAGGACCGTGCCGGAGGCCTCCAGGACCGCCGCGGAGACGTAGTTCTCGCTGGGGATCAGCCGCAGGGTCTCCGCCTGGAGGGTCTCCTCGGCGGTGACGAGCGCGGCGAGCTCGGGGTCGGTGGCGTACAGGGCGGGCTGGCGGTGCGCGGTCATCGCGGCTCCTCCGGGGTCGATGTCGGTTCGTCCCCGCGAGGCCCAGGCGAGCGGCCCTGTGTGCGGTCGTACGCGCACGACTCCCCCGGAGTTGGTTCTCCGTACGCCAGTCGCCGTGCGTACCGAACACCTTAGCGGGCGCGGCACCGCGCAGGTTTCCGGTTCCACGATCCGAGCGACGATACAAATGACGTCACCCACGTCACCCGCGCCACCAGCCAGACGGACGATCGGAGACCCCGTGTCGAGAACTGCTGATGCCATCCGTTCCGCCGACGAACACAGCGCGCACAACTACCACCCCCTGCCGATCGTCGTCGCCTCGGCGGAGGGCGCGTGGATGACCGACGTGGAGGGCCGCCGGTACCTCGACATGCTCGCCGGGTACTCGGCGCTCAACTTCGGCCACTGCAACCGCCGGCTGCTCGACGCCGCCCGGGCCCAGCTGGAGCGGGTGACGCTCACCTCGCGCGCCTTCCACCACGACCGCTTCGCGGACTTCTGCACCGAACTCGCCGCGCTGTGCGGCAAGGAGATGGTGCTGCCCATGAACACGGGTGCGGAGGCCGTGGAGACGGCGGTGAAGACGGCCCGCAAATGGGGGTACGAGGTCAAGGGCGTTCCGGACGGCCAGGCGAAGATCGTCGTCGCCGCGAACAACTTCCACGGCCGGACGACGACCATCGTGTCCTTCTCCACCGACCACGAGGCCCGCGACCACTACGGCCCCTACACGCCCGGCTTCGAGATCGTCCCGTACGGGGACCTGACCGCCCTCGACGCCGCGGTCACCGCCAACACCGTGGCCGTGCTGCTGGAACCGGTGCAGGGCGAGGCGGGCGTCCTCGTCCCGCCCGCCGGATACCTGGCGGGCGTACGGGAGCTGACGCGCCGCCGGAACGTCCTGTTCATGGCGGACGAGATCCAGTCCGGGCTGGGCCGCACCGGCCGGACCTTCGCGTGCGAGCACGAGGGGGTCGTGCCGGACGTCTACGTCCTGGGCAAGGCGCTCGGCGGCGGGGTCGTGCCCGTGTCCGCCGTGGTCGCCGACCGGGACGTGCTCGGGGTGTTCCGGCCGGGCGAGCACGGGTCCACCTTCGGCGGGAACCCGCTCGCCTGCGCCGTCGCGCTGGAGGTGATCGCGATGCTGCGCACCGGCGAGTACCAGCAGCGGGCCGCCGAACTCGGCGACCACCTGCACCGGGAGCTGAACCTGCTGGCCGGCGGGGGTGCGGTGACCGCCGTACGCGGACGCGGGCTGTGGGCGGGCGTGGACATCGACCCGGCGCACGGGACGGGCCGCGAGGTGTCCGAGAAGCTGATGGAGCTGGGGGTGCTGGTGAAGGACACCCACGGGGCGACGATCCGGATCGCGCCGCCGCTGGTGATCGGCAAGGAGGACCTGGACTGGGGGCTGGACCAGCTGCGGTCGGTGCTCTCCTCCTGACGGCGCCCCCTGGTCCGCCCCCGGCGCGGCCGCGCGCAAGCCGGGCCAGGGGGCCGGGCCGGGTCGACACCCCGGGACCGGGGGGCGAGCATGAACAGGGCGGGCGCGTTCAGGACTCCCCAGGCCGCCGCCCCGGCGCGGCGGCCGCGGCCCGTCCCTCCGATGGGAGCACCCCCATGCACCGACGCACTCGGCACGCCCTGGTCCGCGGTCTCCTGGCGTCGTCCGCCGCCCTCGGCGGGCCGGCCGTCCTCGTACCGGCCGCCGCCGCGGCGCCGCCCGCCGCCAGCTGCACGGTGACGCCGTCCGCGGACGGGAACTCCGTCGTCATCACCGGCGAGGGCTTCTCGGCACCCCGCGACCTCAACGACGGCGAGTCCACCGAGCGCCTGAACGTCGACGCCAACGGCAACTTCCGCGTGCAGCGCTTCCAGAAGAACGCCGACTACACCGTCCTCGCCGTCAACGAGAAGCAGGACTTCGTCTTCGTGAACTGCCAGGTCGCGGCGTCCAAGGCCCCGACCACCGCTCCCTCGCCCCGGCCCTCCCCGTCCCCCACCGGGCAGGTGCCCAGTCCGACGCTGCTGCCCAGCCCCACGGCGCCGCTGCCCTCCACGCTCGGGACCACCGCCCCGCCGGACTACCAGCGGGGCTACGCGGCGGGCTACCAGGCCGGTACGGCGGCGGCCGCGACCTGCGTGCCGCCCGTCCAGGACAAGACCCCGGACCGGTCCGCCGACTACTGGCGGGGCTGGATCGCGGGCGCCGACGCCGCCTTCACCAGGTACTGCTCCTGAGCCGGCGCGGCGGACCCCCGGCGGGCCGGGCCTGCGGTGGACACCGGGGGCGGTCCGCCGGACGATGGGAGGACCCCGTACGGGTGCGCGCCCCGGCTCTTCACCCGGGCCGACCCTCCGATGGGAGCACCCTCATGCACCGACGCAACCGACACCCGCTGATCTGCGCCGCCCTGGCGTCCTCGGTCGCCCTCGGGGGCGCCGCCGCCCTCGCCGGACCGGCCGCCGCCGCCCCGGCGGCGGTGCCGTCCGCGACCTGCACGGTCACTCCCGACCCGCAGGGACGGTTCGTCGTCATCACCGGCGAGGGGTTCTCTCCCCCGCGCACCCTGAACGACGGCGAGACCACGGAACCCCTGAACATCGACGCCGACGGCAACTTCCGCGTGCAGCGCTTCCAGAAGAACGTCGACTACACCGTCCTCGCCGTCAACGAGGACCAGGACTTCGTCTTCGTGAACTGCAAGGTCGCCGGGACGGGCTCCGGCACCGCCGACGACCGCAAGGACTACCGGAAGGGCTACCACGACGGCGTCGTGGCCGCGAGGCACGCGGCCCAGGAGGGCTGCGAGGAGCCGCCCGAGCCGGACAAGAGCCAGGCCCGGTCGGACTCCTACTGGAAGGGCTGGTCGGCGGGTGCCGACCGGGCCTTCGACAGGATCTGCGACGTCACAGAATGACGTGCGGCAGGAAACGGGCGTACTCGTCCGTGACCGGCCCCGCCGACTCCCGGATGCCGAGTCCCGCCGCCTCCTCCTCGACGACCCACGCGCCGAGCACCACCCGGTTGCCGTCGAAGTCGGGCAGCGGGGCCAGCGCCTGGAAGACGTACGCCTCCCCCTCGGCCGGGACGAAGGGCTCGCCCTCGCCGCCCGCCTCGTGCAGGGTGACCCCCGCGCCCTCGCGGCCCAGCAGCGGCTTGGCGGCGTACCCGCAGGTGTCGGCCAGCTCGCGCGGGCCGTCCAGGTAGGCGGGCAGCAGGTTCGGGTGCTCGGGGAAGAGCTCCCAGAGGATCGCCAGCAGCGCCTTGTTGGCGAGCAGCATCTTCCACAGCGGCTCGATCCAGGCGGTGGTGCCCGAGCCGCCGCCGTGGTCGTACGTGCCCAGCACCTGCGGGCCGAACTCGTCGGTGGCCAGCCACTCCCACGGGTAGAGCTTGAAGCAGCTGCGGATGAAGCGGAGCCGCTCGTCCACGAAGCGGCCCGAGAGGCTGTCCCAGCCGATGGTCTCCACGGACAGCGCGTGCGTCTCCAGCCCGGCCTGCTCGGCGGTCTCCTGGAGGTAGGCGACCGTCATCAGGTCCTCGCCGAGCTCGTCGGTCTCCGAGTGCGCGAAGTGCACGGGCCCCGGCGGCAGCAGCTCGGCCTGGCGGCGCCAGGCCTCGACGAGCCGCTCGTGGAGGGAGTTCCACTGGTCGGCGCCCGGGAAGCGCTCCTCCATCCAGAACCACTGCGGGCTCGCCGCCTCGACGAGGGAGGTGGGCGTGTCGGCGTTGTACTCCAACAGCTTGGCGGGCTCGCCGGCGCCGTCGTAGCGCAGGTCGAACCGGCCGTAGAGGGAGGGCTGTTCGGCGCGCCGCCGCCATGACTCGGCGATCCGGGCGGCCAGCTTCGGGTCGGTGATGCCGAGGTCCGCGAAGCGGTCGTCGTCGACGATGTGCGCGGCCGCGGCCAGGCACATGGCGTGGAGTTCCTCGACCACCCCCTCCAGCGCCTCGACCTCGGGGAGCGAGAAGGAGTAGTACGCGCTCTCGTCCCAGTAGGGGCGCAGGGAGTCGTCGGGGTAGCGGGTGAGGGGGTAGATCAGCCCCTGCTCCTCGACGGTCTTCTGCCAGTCGGGGCGCGGTTCGATGGTGTGGCGCTGCATGTACCTCAGCCGCCGGAGGAGCCGGAGGTGCCGTGGCCGCCGATGCCGCCGCGCGTGACGGCGGACTTGTCGAAGCTGCCGCCGGTCACCTTGCCGTTGCGGACGGTGCCGCCGTAGTAGTACGAGCCGGTGCCGCCGGACTTGCACTCCTTCGCGTTCAGGTGGTCCAGCGTCGAGCGGGAGGCGCAGCGCTTGTCGGGCTCGTTGCTGCTCCCGCAGGCCACGAGGGTGGCGGCGAGCAGGCCCATGCCGCCGAGGGCGACCGCGCCGGAGCGCATGCGTCGTCTGGTCGTGTTGCCGGTATCCATGGCCTGCACCCTAGAGCGGGGGCGCGGGGGTAGGGAATCCGGCCACCGTCACACCCTTGTCACGACGGGTGACCTAGAGTCGGTTCGTGCTGATTGGGATGGTTTGCGCGCTGGGTGCGGCGGTCTGCTTCGGTACGGCGTCGGTGCTCCAGGCCATGGCGGCCCGGGCTGCGGCGCGGCCGGGCACCGGCTCGGGGGTGGACGCGGCGCTGTTCCTGCGGGCGGTGCGGCAGTGGCGGTACCTGGCGGGGCTCGGGCTGGACGCGGTCGGCTTCGTCCTCCAGATCATCGCGCTGCGGCACATCCCGATCTACGCGGTGGGGGCCGCGCTGGCCGCCAGCCTGGCGGTGACGGCGGTGGTCGCGGCCCGGCTGCTGCGGACGCGGCTGTCACGGCTGGAATGGGGCGCGGTGGGGGTGGTGTGCGCGGGGCTGCTGATGCTGGGGCTGGCGTCCGGTGAGGAGGGCTCCGGTACGGGGTCGCTCGCGCTGGAGCTGGGCCTGCTGGCGGTGGTGGGGCTGGTGCTGGTGGCCGGCGTGCTGGCGGGGCGGCTGCCGGACGGGCCGCGCGCGCTGGTGCTGGGGCTGGCTGCGGGGACGGGCTTCGGGGTGGTGGAGGTGGCGGTCCGGCTCGTCGACTCCGTCTCCCTGCGGGAGTTGCGCGAGCCGGCGCTGTACGCGCTGCTGCTGGGCGGGGCGGCGGCGTTCCTGCTGCTCACCTCCGCCCTGCAGCGCGGCTCGGTGACGGCGGCGACGGCGGGCCTGGTGCTGGGCGAGACGGTGGGCCCGGCGGTGGTGGGCGTGGTCTGGCTCGGGGACCGCACCCGTGAGGGGCTGACGGGGCTGGCGGTGGCCGGCTTCGCGGTGGCCCTGGCCGGCTCGCTGGCCCTGTCCCGCTTCGGCGAACCGTAGCCCTGGCCGGGCGGCTCGACGCCGTTCACGGCCCCGGCCGCACTCGGCGGGACGGACCGCTCCCCGGCCCCGGGGCGCGGGACCCGAGCCGCTGCTCCCCGGACGCCCCGGACGCCCCGGGCTGCGGCCGCGGGCGCGGGTGCCGGCCGGCGGGTGCGGGTGCGGGTGCTGCGGGGCTGTCCCCTCCCCGCCTTCCACCGTTCCCCGGGCTGCGGGGGCTCGGGCGCGCAGCGCCCGTACCGGGGCCGGGGGCAGCGCCCCTGAGAACGGGTGAAGGGCGGGGAGGGGCCCAGCCCGCGCAGCGGCCCACCACCCGCACACGACCCACCGGACTCAGCCCGAAAACCCGCCCCGCGCCCCGGCCCCGACGGCCGGAGGCGGGCGCGGCGACGCGAGGCCGGAGAGGCGCCCGGGCGCCGAGCCGCGCGAGCGGGGCGTCAAGGAGGCGGCGGCGCGTCAAGAGGCCCGGGCAGCACGGCCGTCAGGGCCGCCAGGGTCGGAGTCCAGGCGCTGGTGGACGGGGTGCCGTAGCCGACGACCAGCGCCTCGCGCGCCGGCATCGCCGAGTCCGGGTGCCGGAAGCGGGCGAGCCCCTCCAGCGCCAGGTCCTGCCACGCCGCGGCCTGGACGAGCGACCGCTCCGTGCCCGCCGGCAGGTCCAGCACCGCGTGCAGCCCCGCCGCGATGCCGGACACCGGCACGCGGCCCGCCACCGCCGCGACCAGCTCGTCCCGCCGCCGCCGGTACCGCAGGCGCATGCCGCGCACGTGGCGGTCGTACGCCCCGGAGGTGATGAACTCCGCCAGGGTCAGCTGGTCCAGGGCGCTGGACGTCCAGTCGACCGCGCCCTTCGCCGCCAGCACCTCCTCCAGCAGGTCCGGCGGGACCGCCATCCACCCCATCCGCAGCCCCGGCGCCAGGGACTTGCTCGCGGTGCCCAGGTACACCACCCGGTCCGGGTCCAGCCCCTGGAGCGCGCCGACGGGCTGGCGGTCGTAGCGGAACTCCCCGTCGTAGTCGTCCTCCAGGATCACCCCGCCGGTGCTCCGCGCCCAGTCCACGGCCGCCGCCCGCCGCGCGGGGGTGAGGGCCGCGCCCGTCGGGAACTGGTGCGCCGGGGTCAGCAGCACCGCGCCCGTGCGGGGGCCGAGCCCGGCCAGGTCCGGGGTGCGGGCGCCGTGCTCGTCCACCCACAGCGGCCGGGTGACCAGTCCGGCTCCGGTCAGCAGGTCCCGGTGCACGTCGAGGCTGTACCCCTCCACCGCCACCTCCCGCACCCGGCGCGCCCGCAGCACCTGCCCGAGGAGCTGGAGCGCGTGCGCGAAGCCGGCGCACAGCACGATCCGGTCCGGGTCCGCGTACACCCCGCGCGCCCTCGCCAGGTACCCGGCGAGGGCCTCGCGCAGCTCCACCCGGCCGCGCGCGTCGACGGCGTACCCGAAGGCCTCGTTCGGGGCGTCGGTCAGGGCCCGCCGGGCCGCCGCGAGCCACGCGCCGCGCGGGAAGCCGCCGAGGTCCGGGGAGCCGGGCACCAGGCTGTACGCGGGCCCCCGGCGCGCGGGGCGGCGTACCTGCGGGGTGCCCGCGGCCCGGCGGACCCTGGCCCGCTCGGCGACGCGGGTGCCCGAGCCCTGGCGGGCCGTCAGCCAGCCCTCGGCGACGAGTTCCGCGTACGCCTCGGCGACGGTGTTGCGAGCGATCCCCAGGTCGGCGGCGAAGGACCGGGAGGACGGCAGCCGCGTCCCGGGCGGGAGCCGCCCGCTGCGCGCGGCCTCCCGCAGCGCCTCCGTCAGCGCGGCCCGCAGGCCGCGCCCGCCCGCCGCCGCCGCGAGGTCCAGGTGCAGGTCGGCTCCGAAAGTGGCCCACGTTCCCGTCATGGAGATGGACCATATACGCGGGCCGCCTCGCCCCTACGGTGGACGCATGAGCAACAGCAACGACCACACCCGCACCGCCGAAACCGCCGCCGAACACACGCCGCGCATGCAGTTCGCCAAGGCCGCCCCCGAGATCTACAAGGCCATCGTCGGGCTGGAGATCGCGTCGAAGAAGGGCCTGGACCCGAGCCTCGTCGAACTCGTCAAGATCCGCGCCTCGCAGATCAACCACTGCGCCTTCTGCCTGGACATGCACGGCAAGGACGCGCTCGCCGCCGGCGAGAGCGTCGAGCGCGTCCTGCTGCTCGGCGCCTGGGAGGAGTCGCGGCACTTCTACACCGAGAAGGAGCTGGCGGCGATCGAGCTGACCGAGGCCGTCACCGTCCTGACGGACGGTTTCGTCCCCGACGAGGTGTACGAGCGGGCCGCGAAGCACTTCGAGGAGGCCGAGCTGGCCCAGCTGATCGCCGTGATCGCGACGATCAACGTCTGGAACCGGATCGGCGTCACCACCCGCATGGTGCCGGGGCACTACACCCCGGCGTCCGCGAAGAGGGCCTGACCGGACCGGCCCCGGGGTCAGCAGTCCGGCCGGCCCCGGGGTCGGTCCGGCCGGCCCCGGGCCCGCCGCCGGGCCCCGGGGTCACTCCGGCCGGAACGAGTCCAGGGCCGCAGTCAGGTTCGCCCGCGTCGTCGCCGCGTCGGCGGCCGGGCCGGCCGCCAGCAGCGCCCACCGTCCGCCGTCCGGGGTGGTCACGATCCGCTCGATGCCCCGGCGGCGGCCGTTGGACTCCGCGCTGTCGTACTCGTACACCAGCTCGCAGCCGCTTCCGGCCGTCGGCTCGACGGAGACCCTCCGGTACCCGGGGTTCCCGGCGTCCAGCTGGTCGGACGAGAGCTCCAGCAGCACGCACGGGCCCGTGGAGGCGCTCTCGGTGACCCGGAAGATCTGGAGCAGGGCGCTGCGGTCGCCGGGCCGGCGGTAGAAGGAACCGCTGCCCGTCTCGTTGGAGCTGGGCTCCCAGCCGGTGGGGACGGCCACCGAGAAACCCTTGGCGTTGCGCACCACGGTGTAGCCGCCGCCGGTGCTCGGCGAGGGGCTGGGCGGGGGCGTCGGCGTCGGCGACGGGCTCGTGGGACCGGGGGACGGGGGCCCCGACCCGGTGGCCGTCGGCGAGTCCGACGCGGAGGCCGGCGGGCGGGCGGCCGCCCCCCGGTCGTCGTCGGCGCCGAGCAGCATCCACGCCGCCACCGCGGCACCGCCCGCAACCGCCGCCGCCAGCCCCACCAGCACCGGGGTGCGCCACTGCTGCCCGCCGCCCGGCGGGGGCGGGGGCGGGGGCGCCGACGGCGGCACCGGGGGCCACGGCTCGTGGTACCCGGGGGCGGTCCGCGGGGGTGTCGGGGGCAGCGGCGGGGGTGGCGGCTCGGGCCGCGCCGCCGCCGGGCCGGAGGGCGTGCCCGCTTCCGGCGCCGGCCCCCACTCCCACCGCTGCGACTGCGGGTCCCAGCGGGCGCCGTCCGACGAGGACACCGGTCAGGCTCCCAGCGCGGTGAGCAGCCCGCCCAGGGCGGTGGCCGCGCTCAGCGCCTCCACCAGCGGGGCCCACCGCTCCAGTGCCCCGCGCAGCCGCGCGGGCAGGCCGGGCCGGATCTCCCCGCCCTCCTCCAGTTCCCCGGCGGCCTCGTCGAGTTCGGCGTCGAGCTGCGCGCGCTCGGTGCTGCGGGGCAGCCGCACGAGGGCGGCGCGCAGTTCGCGTACGGCCTCCAGCAGCTCGTCGGCGCCGGGCGCGCGGTCCGGGCCGGCGTGGTGGTGGTGGACGGTGTTGGTGTTGTCGCCGCCGCCGATGCTGAAGGCGCTGCCGTGGATGTCGCCGATGCGGATCCGGCGCTCGTCGCCGTTATTTGCCACCGCTGCTCCCCTTGCCGCTCGTACCGATGGTGTTGGTGTTGTTGCTGCCGTTGAAGCTGGCGGCGCTGTTGTTCATCGACTGGATGTAGATGCCGCCCTCGGCGACGTGCACCGCGCGCTGGGCGAACTCCTCGGTGTGCCAGCCCGCTTCGTGCAGGGCGACGGTAACCCCGCCGACGACCCGGTCCTGAATGGTTTTCAGGTACCGGGCGAGGTCCATGAGGTGGAACAGGGAGCCGTCGTCCATGGCGGCGAGTTCGCGCACCGACACCTCGGGCCCTTCGGGGCGGGCTCCGCCGTGGCCTCCGGTGGCGATCCGCCACCAGCTGGCGGTCCCGCGGCCCAGGGTGGCGACGGACGCGGCGAACGAGCCGGGGGTGGCGGCGAGCGCCTCGGCGGCCCGGCCGAACCAGTTGTTGTTCAGCAGGCGCTGGGCGGCCGCGTCGGCGTTCTGGAAGCGGATGCCGACGGGCAGCAGCACGTGCGGGGCCACTTCCAGCATCAGCATCCGGCCCTGGGTGTGGACCCGTACGAACACGGTGACGACGAGGTTCTCGTCCCAGCCGCCGACCCGGATCCGCAGGAAGTGCCTGCGCCGCTCGCCGCCCTCCTCCATGGCGTCGGCGCGGTGCTCGGCGAACTGCCGCGGGGACAGCGGCGCCGCGTCCCGGTGCGGGAGGCCGACGGCCGGCAGGAAGACGCACTCGTCGACGACGAGCTCGCGCAGCCGGTCCAGGACGGCCTCCTGCGCCTCCCGCGAACCGTGCGGGGACGGCACGCGCAGGGCGTGCAGCAAGGGGACGATGCGCTCCACGATGTGGGCGTTGGTGACGGGGTGCGGCTTGCGGTCGGGGCCGAGGTCCTCGCGGGGGCGCAGTTCCACGGACAGCTGCCAGGGCCGGAAGGCGTCACCCGCGCCGGTGAACGGCGCGTTGATGTTGTACATGACCAGCGGGGCGTGCTGTTCGTTGTGGATTCGGTCGCGGACCCGGGCGAAGCGGGGGCTCCGCACGGCTTCCGCGGGGTCGTTCGCCCGGTCGGCGTACCGGGACGGGGAGAGCTCCCGGAGGACGATCCGGGCGGCGTGCCCGCGCTGGAGCGCGACGACGGCGACGATCGCCGCGAACACGGCGGGGGTCAGCCACACGATCGGTGAACCGGAGGACGACGAGGAGCCGTAGTCGCCGTAGCCGGAGGAACCGTAGCCGGAGGAGCTGTCGAAGAGCTTCTCGAAGTCGAACATCCTGAGCAGGGTGAGCGCGTCGCCGGTCGCGGCGCTCCACAGGGTCAGGACGGTGAGGACCAGCGACACCCACGCGTAGACCCGGACGACGAGGCCCAGGAAGCGGACCAGCGGGTTGCGCCGGGCGCGCAGCCACTTGGCGAGGCCCAGCAGCAGGAAGGGGACGAGCAGGAGGGTGAGGCCGCCGCTGGTCAGCAGGGAGCCCACGAACCAGGCGCCGATGACGCCGGCGGCCCAGGCGAGCTCGATGCGGCGGGCGCGGAGCGCGTGGGCGAGGACCCGGGTGGCGTCGAAGCCGTAGGAGGGGGCGGCGATCCGCTCCTCGTGCACGAAGAGTTCGTCGATCACCCGATCGCGGTACGCCGCGTCGAGGTAGGTTCCCGCGCACAGGAGACGTCCGGCCTCGCTGACGGCGGGGCGCACCGGAGGGCGGCCGCCCTGCGGGTCCGCTCCGGCGCCGTCGCCGGGCTGATGGGGAATCACATGGTCGGTCACCGGGTGACCTTATTTTTCCCCTACAGGTAGGGGACAGGTGCATTCACGCCAAAGCGCCCCGACCGGGTTTGGTCGGGGCGCTCTGGGGTTCGTACCGGTCAGGCGGTCGCACGAACCGCCTGGTCAGAACGGGTGGATCAGATCAGGCCGAGGCCGCGCACCGCGTCGCGCTCCTCGACGAGCTCGGCCACGGACGCGTCGATGCGCGCACGGGAGAACTCGTTGATGTCCAGGCCCTGGACGATCTCGTACTTGCCGTCGGCGCAGGTGACGGGGAAGGAGGAGATGATGCCCTCCGGGACGCCGTAGGAGCCGTCCGACGGGATGCCCATCGAGGTCCAGTCGCCCGCGGCGGTGCCGTTGACCCAGGTGTGCACGTGGTCGATGGCGGCGTTGGCGGCCGAGGCGGCCGAGGAGGCGCCACGGGCGTCGATGATCGCGGCGCCGCGCTTGGCGACGGTCGGGATGAAGGTGTCGGCCAGCCACTGCTGGTCGGCCACGACCTCGGCGGCGTTCTTGCCGGCGATCTCCGCGTGGAAGATGTCGGGGTACTGGGTCGCCGAGTGGTTGCCCCAGATCGTCAGGCGCTTGATGTCGGTGACGTCGGAGCCGGTCTTCTGGGCCAGCTGCGTGATCGCGCGGTTGTGGTCCAGGCGGGTCATCGCGGTGAAGCGCTCGGCCGGTACGTCCGGGGCGGCGGCCTGCGCGATGAGCGCGTTGGTGTTGGCCGGGTTGCCCACGACCAGGACCTTGATGTCGTCCGCGGCGTGCGCGTTGATCGCGGCGCCCTGCGGCTTGAAGATGCCGCCGTTGGCGGAGAGCAGGTCACCGCGCTCCATGCCGGCGGTGCGCGGGCGGGCGCCCACGAGCAGCGCGACGTTGGCGCCCTCGAAGCCCTTGTTCGGGTCGTCGAAGATGTCGATGCCCTTGAGGAGCGGGAAGGCGCAGTCGTCGAGCTCCATGGCGGTGCCCTCGGCGGCCTTCATGCCCTGGGGGATCTCCAGGAGGCGGAGCTTGACCGGCACGTCCGCGCCGAGCAGGTGGCCGGACGCGATGCGGAAGAGCAGCGCGTAGCCGATCTGGCCGGCGGCGCCGGTGACAGTGACATTCACGGGAGTGCGGGTCATGGCCTTCTCCGTTAGACAGCTGGCGGTGGGGCGTCCCCGCCCCATGTGCTGGGCCCCCGTGCGGGGGTAGGACGCCGCTTCCCTGTCCTGAATCTTGACGTGAAGAGACATCCGCGGTCAGGCTATCCGACCCGCGGGGCCCCCAATCCCCCGGACCCTGTGGTCCACGGCACACGGATGCCCGGTGTCGAAGGTTTCGAAGGTCCGGAGGGGTGTCCGGCCCTCACTCCACCCGGAAGATCTCCCCGGTCCGGTGCCCTTCGACGGACTTCACGTAGGCGTTCGCCGCGCGGGCGACGGGGACCGGGTCGAATCCGGCGAAGGTCTCCCCGTACGCGTCGAGGGACTCGGTGAAGACGGTGGGGCTGACGGCGTTGATCCGCTGGCGGCCCGGGAGCTCGATGGCGGCGGCCCGCACGAAGGCCTCCACGGCGCCGTTGGCGAGGGCCGCGACCGAGCCGGTGAGGAGGGGCTCGCGCGCGAGGATGCCGGTGATCAGGGTGAAGGAGGCGTGCCCGGGCAGCCGGGGGGCGCCCTGGCGGACCAGCTCGATCTGGCTGACGGCCTTGCCCTCCAGGCCCTCGCGGACGTCGGCGGTGGTCAGCTCGGACAGCGGGCGCCACGGGACGCTGCCGGCGGCGCTCGCCACCGCGTCGACGGGGCCGGCCTCCTCGTACATCGCCCGGATGGACTCCGGGTCCGTGATGTCGACGTACAGGTCCGCGTCCTTGCGGGAGGCGGTGACCACCTCGTGGCCGCGGGCGCGCAGGGCCGTGCGGACCGCGGTGCCGAGGGTTCCGTTGGCTCCGACGAGGAGCACCTTCAGGGGCTTCATACGACGAGCATCCGCCCCGCCCATCGTGAAGTCCAGCTACTTCGACTACACCCATCGTTAAGCTGAACTCATGCTTGACGTGAAGCGGATGGTCATACTCCGGGACCTGGCCGAGCACGGGAAGGTGACCGCCGTCGCCGAGCTGCACCAGGTGACCCCCTCCGCGGTCTCCCAGCAGCTGCGCGCGCTGGAGGCCGAGGCCGGAGCCGTCCTCGTCGAACGGGAGGGACGCGGCCTGCGGCTCACCCCGGCCGGCGCGGCGCTGGCGGCCGCCTGCGAACCGGTGCTCGCCGCACTGGAACGGGCCGAAGGGGCGGTCCGGGCCCTCGACAGCGGCCCGGCCGGCGAACTGTACGTCGGCTGCGCCCCGAGCGCGCTGGCCACGGTGGCCGCACCGCTCGTCGCCCTCCTCGCCCGCCGCCACCCGGGGCTGCGGCCGCGCGTCGTGCAGGCCGACCCCGAGGAGGCCGTGCCGCAGCTGCGCGGGCGGCGCCTGGACCTCGCGGTGACGTACGCGTACCCGCTGCTCGGCGCGGCCCCCGCGAGCGGCACCACCGCCGTCCCGCTGTTCGACGACCCGCTGTGCCTGGCCCTGCCCGAGGCCCTGCTCCCGGCCTACGAGCGGGAGGGGCCGGCGGCCCTGCGCGGGGCCGACTGGGTCTCGGCGCCCGCCCCGAGCAGCTGCCGGGAGATGCTCGTGCACACCTGCCGCAACGCCGGGTTCACCCCGCGCATCGCGCACGAGTGCTCCGACCTGCGGTCCGGGCTGTGGCTGGTCGCCGCCGGGCGGGCCGCGTCGGTCCTGCCGAAGCTGCTGTGCGACGCGCCGCCGCCCGGCACGGCGGTGGTCGAACTGCCGGGCCGGGGGCGGATCCTCCAGGCGGTGGTCCGGGCGGGCACGGAGACCCGCCCGGCGATCGCGGCCGCCCTGGCCGCGCTGGTGGACGTGACTAGCGCACGGTGAAGCGGACCGCGCTCTCCAGGAACGGGATCTCCAGCAGCGGCTTCGGCTCCATGACCAGCGCGAGCAGGGTGATGGCCACGCCCAGCACGCCGTACGTGATCATGTCCGTGAACCGGGAGCGCACCGCGAGCATGCCCACCGAGGGCAGCACGCGCCGCATCACCGCGGCCCCGATCAGCGCGATGCCGATCACCAGGCTGCCGACCCGGGGGTGCCCCATCGCCGTGGTCAGCAGCCCCACCGCCGTGGCGGCGAGGACGCTGAGCATCGGCCACTGACGGGCGGGCGCCGACACGGCCCCGGGGATGGCACGGCCGGCGCCCTCGGGGCGGGCCGTGTCCTGGGTGACGGTCGGGAACCGCCGGGACCGCGCGGCGGCGGGCCGCGCCGGCCCGGACGACCCCGGGCCGGCGCCGGGGCCCGTACCGCTGCCCGTACCCGTACCGCCGCCCGTACCCGCACCCGCACCCGTACCGCCGCCGCCCGGGCCGGGCTCCGCGCCGGGCTCCGGGCGGGGAGCGCCGCCCGTACCGCTCACGTCGTGCTCAGCCCGCACTGCCGGTCCGCTCCGCCGCCTCGACGACGTTCACCAGCAGCTGCGCCCGGGTCATCGGGCCGACTCCGCCCGGGTTCGGGGAGATCCAGCCGGCCACCTGGGCGACGCCCGGATGGACGTCCCCGACGATCTTGCCGCTCTCGTCGCGGCTGACGCCGACGTCGAGCACGGCCGCGCCCGGCTTCACGTCCTCCGGCTTGACCAGGTGCGGGACACCGGCCGCCGCGACGACGATGTCTGCCTGGCGCAGCAGCCCGGAGAGGTCGCGCGTACCGGTGTGGCACAGCGTCACGGTCGCGTTCTCCGACTTTCGGGTGAGCAGCAGACCGATCGAGCGCCCCACGGTGATGCCCCGGCCGAGTACGACGACGTGCGCGCCGTTGATCTCGACGCCGTGGTGGCGCAGCAGCTCGACGATCCCGTACGGGGTGCACGGCAGCGGGCCCTGCTCGTTCAGCACCAGCCGGCCCAGCGACATGGGGTGCAGTCCGTCGGCGTCCTTGGCCGGATCCATCAGCTCCAGGACGCGGTTGGTGTCGATGCCCTTGGGGAGCGGGAGTTGCACGATGTAGCCCGTGCAGTCCGGATTGTCGTTCAGCTCGCGCACGACCGCCTCGATGTCCTCCTGGGAGGCCGTCGCGGGCAGTTCGCGCTGGATGGAGGCGATGCCGACCTCGGCGCAGTCCTTGTGCTTGCCGTTGACGTACCAGCGGCTGCCGGGGTCGTCGCCGACCAGCAGGGTGCCGAGGCCGGGGGTGACGCCCCGTGCCTTCAGCTGCGCCACACGGTCCTTCAGTTCGGATTTGATCGCGGCCGCGGTGGCCTTGCCATCGAGAATCTGGGCGGTCATGCGGGCATCCTCCCGGATGGAGCGGCCCGGCTTCCAGTCGGAGGGTGGCCGGATCGCGCTCTTGGTTGCACTTGCACAACAAGTCTGGCCCGCTCCGGCAACCAACTGGACAAGCCCGGTGCGGGCCCACCACGATGACGGGCAGCAAGACGATCGGAAAGAGTGCCGCGGGCAGTGCCGGGGGGCGTACCGCAGAAGCAAGTGTCCTCCAGCGTGCCGTGCGTCCCCGCACTTCACGGAGGAAAGACCCAGATGAGCTTCGGCGACCCGAACAACCCCTACGGGCAGCAGCAGCCGCCGCAGGGCCAGCCCGGCTACGGCTACCCGCAGCAGGCCCCGCAGGGCGTCCCGCCGCAGGGCCAGCCCGGTTACGGCTACCCGCAGCAGGGCCAGCAGCAGCCCTACGGCGCCCCGCCCCAGGCGCCGGGTACCCTCCAGGCCAACAACGGCTACATCAACGTCGCCGGCCTCGGCACCGTCCAGGTCGCCACGATGGGCCGCCGCTTCGGCGCCCGCGTGATCGACGGTCTGATCATCGGTGTCCTGTACTTCATCCTGAGCTCCGTCGTGTTCGCGGGCGCCTTCGGCGCGGCCAGCGACATCAAGGACTGCTCGGGCATCGACCCGATGTCCCCCTCGTACTCGACCTGTGTCAACGAGGCGGCGGCCCAGGCCGGCGAGGCCGCGGGCGGCATCTTCGCGGCCTTCTTCGGCGGCCTGCTGATCCTCGGCCTCGCCACCCTGCTCTACGAATGGCTGATGATCGCCTTCGTGGGCGCCACCGTCGGCAAGATGGCCCTCGGCCTGAAGGTCGTCAAGGAGAACACGGGTCAGGTCCCGGGCATCGGCGGCGGCTTCATCCGCTGGATCATCCCGATGGTCGGCTCCGTCCTCTGCGGCATCGGCCAGGTCCTGGTCTACCTCTCCCCCTTCTTCGACAACTCGGGCAAGCTCCAGGGCTGGCACGACCGTGCCGCCGGCACCCTCGTCGTGAAGAAGTAAGCAGGATCCGCTCACGGCGAAGGCCGCGTCCCGCAGTGCGGGGCGCGGCCTTCGCCGTATGCCGGTTCTACCGGGTCACCGGGGTACCGGGTCCACCAGGTCCACCGGCTCTGCCGGGTCTGCCGGGCGCTCAGTGGAAGAAGTGGCGCGTACCGGTGAAGTACATGGTCACGCCGGCCTTCTGCGCCGCCTCGACGACCTGCTCGTCACGGACGGAACCACCCGGCTGGACCACGGCCTTGATGCCGGCGGCGGTCAGGATCTCCAGCCCGTCCGGGAACGGGAAGAAGGCGTCCGAGGCGGCGTACGAGCCCTGCGCGCGCTCCGCGCCGGCCCGCTCGACGGCGAGCTTCGCCGAGTCGACGCGGTTGACCTGGCCCATGCCGACGCCGACCGAGGCGCCGTCCTTGGCGAGCAGGATGGCGTTGGACTTGACGGCGCGGCAGGCCCTCCACGCGAAGGCGAGCTCGGCGAGCTCCTCGGCGGACAGCGCGTCGCCGGTGGCCAGGGTCCAGTTCGCCGGGTCGTCGCCCTCGGCCTGGAAGACGTCCGAGTGCTGGAGCAGCACGCCGCCGCTGATGGGCTTCAGGTCGCCCGGCTGGTGCGGGGTGCCGTCCACCTTCAGGACGCGGATGTTCTTCTTCTTGGCGAGGATCTCCAGCGCGCCGTCCTCGTAGCCGGGGGCGGCGATGACCTCGGTGAAGATCTCCGCGACCTGCTCGGCGAGCTCGACGGTCACCGGGCGGTTGACGGCGATGACGCCGCCGAACGCGGACAGCGGGTCGCAGGCGTGCGCCTTGCGGTGCGCGGCGGCCACGTCCTGGCCGATGGCGATGCCGCACGGGTTGGCGTGCTTGATGATCGCGACGCAGGGCTCTTCGTGGTCGTAGGCGGCCCGGCGGGCGGCCTCGGTGTCCACGTAGTTGTTGAAGGACATCTCCTTGCCGTGCAGCTGCTCGGCGTTGGCGAGCCCGCCCGGCTGCCCGTCCGTGTAGAGGGCGGCGGCCTGGTGCGGGTTCTCGCCGTAGCGCAGGGTCGACTTGCGCTCCCAGGAGCCGGCCAGGAACTCGGGGAGGTCGCCCTCCTCGCCCACCGGGGCGTACGCGTTGGTGAACCAGGACGCGACGGCGACGTCGTAGGCCGCGGTGTGCTGGAAGGCCTCGGCCGCGAGCCGCTTGCGGGCCGTCAGGTCGAAACCGCCGCCCTGGGCGGCCGCGAGGACGTCGGCGTAGCGGGCGGGGCTGGTGACGACCGCGACCGAGGGGTGGTTCTTGGCGGCGGCGCGGACCATCGACGGACCGCCGATGTCGATCTGCTCGACGCACTCGTCGGGGGTGGCGCCGGAGGCGACCGTCTCCCGGAACGGGTACAGGTTGACGATCACCAGGTCGAAGGGCTCCACGCCCAGCTCGGCGAGCTGGCGCTGGTGGTCCTCCAGGCGCAGGTCGGCGAGGATGCCGGCGTGCACGCGGGGGTGGAGCGTCTTGACGCGGCCGTCGAGGCACTCGGGGAAGCCGGTGAGCTCCTCGACCTTGGTGACGGGCACCCCGGCCGCGGCGATCTTCGAGGCCGTCGAGCCCGTGGAGACGAGGGCGACGCCCGCCTCGTGCAGGCCGCGGGCCAGCTCTTCCAGTCCCGTCTTGTCGTAGACACTCACGAGCGCGCGGCGGATCGGCCGCTGGGTCGTAGCCGTCGTCGTTTCGTTGGCGGTCACTGGATTGTTACCTTTCGTCCCTCAATGCGGTAGCCGTGCCGGGCCAGGCGCCCCACGACGTCGACGAGCAGCTGGCGCTCGACTTCCTTGATGCGCTCATGGAGCGCGGCTTCGTCCTCCCCGTCCCCGATCTCCACGACACCCTGGGCGATGATCGGACCGGTGTCCACGCCGCTGTCCACGAAGTGGACCGTGCAGCCGGTGACCTTCGCCCCGTACGCGAGGGCGTCGCGCACCCCGTGCGCGCCGGGGAAGGCCGGGAGGAGGGCGGGGTGGGTGTTGATGAACCGGCCGCCGAAGCGGTCGATGAAGCTCTTGCCGACGATCTTCATGAACCCGGCCGAGACGACCAGGTCCGGCGCGTGGGCGTCGGTCGCCTCCGTGAGGGCGGCGTCCCACTCCTCGCGGCTCCCGTAGGCCTTCACCGGACACACGAAGGTGGGGATCCCCGCCTTCTCCGCCCGTTCCAGACCGGCGATGTTGCCGCGGTCGGCCCCGACGGCGACGACCTCGGCACCGAAACCCTCGGCTCCGCCGGGGTGGGCGTCGATGGCGTCGAGCAGGGCCTGGAGGTTGGTGCCGGAGCCGGAAACCAGCACGACCAGGCGGGAGGCGGCCATGGGAGGCCCTTTCTCACAGGATTTGCCACGTTCGTCTTGTGTGGTCATACGAAACTTCGGGGTACCGATATACGGGGAACCATACGAAGCCACCGACCGCCTGCAACGATACCGGCACACCGGACCGCCCCCGAGGGACGGGGGGACGGGCGGGCGGTAGCGTCTGGCGTACAAGCCGCGAACGACGCGGTACGCGCCCCCGCACGCGGGGCGCGCGCCGCCCACGACACAGGGGAAGTCACACACTCGATGCCGGACCGCCGCCAGCCCGACCCCTCGACCGACGACAACCCCTTCGCGGCACCCCCGGAGGGCCGGCCGGACCAGCCGTGGCAGCCCCGGCAGCCGCAGCGCCCCCAGGACGGCGGCGGTCCGGGCGGCGGCGGCCCCACGGAGCCCGGCGAGGGCGGCGGCCCGGCCCGCTGGGACCCCACGGACCCGGTCCAGCGGCGCGCCCGGTACGCGCTGCTGTCGGGCATGTGGGGCTTCTTCTTCGGCATCTTCGGGATCCCCTCGGTGGGGCTGCTGCTGGGCGCGCTGGCCCTGTACTGGGGCATCAGCGCCCTGCGCGGCCGCCCGGCGACCGACGCGGACCCCGGCGGCCTGTCCGCCCTCGGCCCGGCGGCCCGCCCCCAGCGCGCGGCGGCGGTGAGCGGCCTGGTCACGGCCTCGCTGGCGATCCTGCTGGCGGGCAGCTCGTACGCACTGCAACTGGCGTACAAGGACTTCTTCGTCTGCCGCGAGGACGCCCTGACCCGCACGGCGGAACTCGAATGCAACACCCTCCTCCCGGACAACGTGGTGGGCCAGATCCTCAAGGTCCAACGCTGACCGGCGCCCACACGACGCCCTGACGCACCGCGCCGCCGCCGCTCACCGCGCGGCGTCGGCGGGCCGGGGGTTGTGCCCGCGCACACCAGCCCGCCGGCCGGCTTCCGGCCCCGCCGGCGTTCGCGGCACGGGCTCCTGGGGGCGGAGCCCCGGAAGGGGTCCGGGCGGAGCTCTGGGGGCGGAGCCCACGCACGGGGTCCGGGCGCAGCCCCGGGAACGGCGCCTGGGGGCAGGGCCCCAGAAGGGCTCCGGGCACAGCCCAGGAAACGGGGCCTGGGGACAGACCCCGGAAAGGGTCCGGGACACAGCCCGGGGAACGGGGTCTGGGGGCAGAGCCCCGGAAGGGGTCCGGGCGCAGCCCCGGGAACGGGGCCTGAGGCGGAGCCCCGGAAGGGGTCCGGGCGCAGCCCGGGGAACGGCGCCTGGGGGCAGAGCCCCAGAAGGGCTCCGGGCGCAGCCCCGGGAACGGGGCCTGAGGCGGAGCCCCGGAAGGGGTCCGGGCGGAGCCCGGGGAACGGGCGAAGGGCGGGTAGGGGACCTCGCCCCGCGCAGCGGCACCCCCGGGTCAGGACCCCGGCCGCCGCCGCGCGAGCACCCGCGCCCCCACCACCGCCGAGGGCAGCAACGGTTCCGCAGGAGCCACCCCCACCGCGGCCACGGCCTCAACGACGGGCACCACCACCGGCGCCGCCACCGCCACCGGCACGACCTCCACCGGCGGAGCCACAGGGCCGGGGCCCACTACCTCCACCGCGGGAGCAACCAACGGCTCGGCCGCCCTCCGCAGCGCCTCCCACCGAAGCTCCCGCACCCCGGAGTCGTGCCACGCGTCCCCCTCCACCCCGTCCGCCCCCGCAGCCCTCACCGGCCGCATCCGCCACACCTGCACCCCCACCGCCAAGGGCACGGCCAGCACCAGCGTCCACCCCGCCGCCGCACCCCCCACCGCCCACCACACCGGCCCGACGCCGGCCAGCATCCGCGACCCCAGCGGCCCGGCCGCGGCCGCCGCGAGGCCGGCCATCGCCAGTCCGCAGACCACCGCCCCCAGCGCCGCCGTCAGCGCGGTCTCCCCGTACGAGACCTCCCGCGCCCGCCGCACCGCGAACCACCCCACCGCCAGCCCCGCCGCCACCGGCACCCCCAGCGCCGCCCACGTCAGCGGCGTCCCCGGTCCCGGCGCCGGCAGCGCCGCCAGCAGCGGGAACCCCGGCAGGGCCGAAGCCCCCTCCAGCCCGAGCGGGGTCGCCACCGTCCCGGCGCCGAGCGCGAAGCCGGGCCCGAGTCCGTACGCCGCGCCCCACACCATGGCGTTCGGGATCAGCGCCAGCGCGAGCAGCAGCACCGCGAACCGGCCCGACCACACCCCGGTCAGCGTCAGGAAGGAGTTCTGCACCTCCGCCGCGTGCCACGCCAGCGAGGCCCCGACGAGCAGCGCCCCGCCGCCCAGCAGGACGAACACCCCCGCCGCGCCGGAGCGCAGCGCCAGCGCGTAACGGGGGCGGGCCACGGCCCTGCGTACGCCCCCCGGAACCCATGCCGGCAGGGGCCCCAACGGCTTGCCCCGGGCCGCCCACACCCCGCCGGCGGCGGCGAGCACGGCCACCATCGGCACGTGCCAGGCCGCACTGAGCGGGTCGGCCGGCATGGGCCCGCCGGCGGCGTACACGGTGGCCAGCGCACCGACCGTCAGGTAGCCGCAGGTCACGGCGGAGAACACGGCACCGGCCGGCAGTACCTCGTCCCCCTCCGCCCCGGCGGCGTCCCCCGAGGCGCTGCCCAGCCGGGCCGCGCGCCGCATGAGCAGTACGGGGAGCGCCACGAGCAGCAGCGGGACCAGGCCGACGGGGGCCGGCACCCCCGACAGGGTGTCGTAGCGGACGAGTTCCGTGCCGTGGGCCATCAGCCACAGCCCTGCGGCGAGGTGCAGCGCGCCGCCGGGGCCGCTGTCCGGGTAGGGGGAGCTGATCCACAGCACGATCACGAGCACGGCGAGGAAGCCGAGCCCCAGTCCGGCGGCCACGGCCCCGCCCAGCACGCAGGCGGCGGCCGCCGGTGAACGGCGCCGCGCGGCGGCGGCCCTCGGGGCCGCCGGCAACGGGGTCCCGCGTTCGGTCACTTGGGTCACCCCGCCATGGTGCCTTCGACACGCGCTATGTCCGGGTAACGACCGATTATCCGTGGTGTCGTTCAAGATACGTTTATGTACTTTATTGCCCAGAGCAGCCGTGTCGCGGGGAGAGTGGCATGACACAAGACGTCGAAGCGTCCTCCGGCTCGGAGCTGGGCCTCCCGTCCCCCAAGGAGCGCCGCTGGCTGCGCGAGACGGGCGGGCTGACGTACGAGGAGGTCGCCGCGGAGGTACGCGTCACCGCGGCCACCGTCCGCTCCTGGGAGTGCGGCCGCACAGAGCCCCGCGGGCGCACGCTCGAGGCGTACGCCGCGCTCCTGGACCGGCTCGCGGCCGCGGCGGCCACCGGGGCCGGGCCGGTCCGGCCCGTGGCGGCGGGCCCGCCCACCCGGCGGCCGGGGAACCCGGGCAAACGCTCCGCGAAACCGCCGTCCCACCGCCCCCCGCACTCCCCGTCCGACGGAGCCCCGGCCGCCCGGACCCCGAACGAACCGCCCCCGGACCCCCGGCCCTCGAACGGCCCCACCCCGCCCGCCCCGGCCCGCGACGCCCCGCCCTTGCCGGGCAGCCCCGACCCGGACAGCCCGGTCCCGGGCACCCCGGGCTCGGGCACCCCGGGCTCGGCCGGCCCCCGCCCGGGCACCCCCGGCTCGGGCAACGTCGGATCGGGCAACCCCGGCTCGGGCACCCCCGGCTTGGCCAACGTCGGATCGGGCAACCCCGGCCCGGGCACCCCCGGCTTGGCCAACGTCGAATCGGGCAACCCTGCCTCGAACCGCCACGGCTCGGGCGACCCCGTGCCGGGTGCCCCGGCCCCAGGCGGCCTGGTCGCCGGAGGCCCGACCCCCGGCGGCCCGGCATCGACCGGCCCGGCCGGGGGCGGCACGCACCCGGGCGACCCCTTCCCGGGCGGACGGGGCTCCGACACCCCCATCCGGAACGGCGCCGCCACGGACGGCCCGGCCCTGGCCCGTTCAGCCGACGGCGTCACGCCGCCGGGCAGGCCCTTCCCGGCCGCCCCGACCCCGGGCAGGCCGCTCCCCGGCAGCCCCACCCGGAACGGCGGCGCCCCGGGCGCCCCCTCCCCGCACGCGCAGACCCCGCCCGGCCCCTCCCCGCAGGCCAGCTCCGCCGACGGGTCCGCCGCTGCGGCGCCGGGCGGGCCGTCCGGCCACGGCACCGCCGCCGCCCAGCCGGCCGGGGGCGGTCCCGGCGCGCCCTCCGACGCCCACGGCGAACCCGTCGGCCACCCCCACCCCCACCCCCACCCCGCCCCCGACCTCGACGCCGATCCCGAGGAACCGTTCCTTCACCCCGCCCCGCCGGGCCCCCCGTACGGGCCCCGGCCCAGACCCCCGCAGGACGCCGTCGAGGCGTTCGACGCCCTGTACGACCACGCCGCAGGCGCGCTCGTCCGCCAGGCGTACCTGCTCACCGGCCGCCGCGCCCTCGCCCTGCACTCCGTCGAGGTGGCGTTCCGTCAGGCCTGGGGGCGCTGGCCCGAGGTGGCCACCGACCCCGATCCCGTCGGCTGGGTGCGCGCGGCCGCGTACGAGTACGCCCTCTCCCCCTGGCACCGGTTCCGCCGCGCCCACCGGCACCCGGACAGACCCCCGGCGGACCCCGCCGACCGCGTCCTGCTGGACGCCCTCCTCGCGCTGCCGCCCGTACACCGCCGGTCCGTGCTGCTCTACGACGGCGTCGGCCTCGACCTGCCCGACACCGCCGCCGAGACGGAGGCCAGCACCCCCGCCACCGGCCACCGCCTGCTGCGCGCGCACGACGAGCTCGCCCGCCGCATCCCGGAGCTGGCCGGCCTGTCGCCCGAGCGGCGGACGGCCCTGCTGCGCGCACGGCTCGGCTCGGTCCGGCCCGCAGTCTCCCTGGAGCCGCGCCCGGCGGCCACCGTCCGCACCGTCAGCGAGCACCGCGCCCGGCGGCTGGCCCGGGCCGCCCTCGTCCTGACGGCCGTCATCGCCGCCTCGACGGGGTACACCACCGTCACCGCCCCGGACCACTACGAGCCGCCGATCGCACCCGGCGCGAGCGTCTCCGGGGTCCCGCCGCTGAGCGGGCCCCCGCGGCTCACCGAACAGAGCCGGGTGCTCCAGGACAGGCTGCGCGCCGACCCCGCCGCGGGCCCCCACCGGCTGCACCCGCAGCTCGAATGAGAACGGGAGAACCGGCGGACGAGAAACGGGCGTGGGGGGGGGGACAGGGGGGGGGGGGGGGGGGGGAACCGCCGGGGGGACACCCACCCCACCCCCCCCAGCCCCCCCGAGCCTCCCCT